>DASWHW010000194.1:0-28335 GCA_036397975.1 Bacteroidota bacterium | reverse complement strand
GGGGAGACTGGATTTGAAACATTGCCTGGGAGTTTTGTCCCTGGACACGGCACAACCATTGAGCCACATTCGTACTCTTTCCTTGATGTTGCTCCGCCCATTCGACAGATGCGGTACAGACTGAAGCAGATAGACTTTGACGGAACTGTTCATTACACCGAGCCTATTCAGGTCGACATACTCACTTCTGTAACACCGAGTGAGGTACCCCTTGCGACGAAACTGTACCAGAACTATCCAAATCCTTTTAACCCGACAACAAGCATTCGGTTTGATGTCGCAGAAAAGGGACGTGTGGTCCTCACGATCCATGATATCCTTGGAAGAAAAGTCACAACCTTGGTTGATGACGAACGGGTGGCAGGAAAGTACAGCATCGATTGGTCTGCGCAAAACTTTGCAAACGGAGTTTATTTCTACCGCTTGCAGGCTGGGAAACACATGGAAGTGAGTCGATTGACACTGCTGAAATAAATACACTGGTAGTTCCGTGTTAAAAAAAATGCCGCGACCATTGTCGCGGCATTTCAGTTTCTACAATAGCAGGTCGTCGACCTACAAAACGAAACTCGCTCCCAGAGTTATTGGCATTGCGCCATTGCTGTTGTTTTCCGTAAAGACCAGCACATATTTGAACTCAACGGAAATATTTGCGGTCTTGCTTGCTTGGAACTCCAGGCCGAATCCGAAATCCAGTCCAAATTTTGTCCCCTCCATGAAACCGATATCGTCAGCTGTGATTGTGCCGGACTGTCCCATCACCGTACCGGTCAGATCGCTGAGGCTGATGCTGTGAATCCCAAATCCAAACAGACCATAGGGTGTCACGGCAGACTTTGTCGGAATTTTTCCTAGAGCGTTGAGAGTAACTATCACGACATTAATTGCACCCCCGCCTGCATCAGAAATATCTGACGGTTGCAAACCAAACTGTGGTGCTATCGCGGCCTTCAACTTGTCT
Organism: Bacteroidota bacterium; assembly: GCA_036397975.1. Taxonomy (GTDB): domain Bacteria; phylum Bacteroidota; class Ignavibacteria; order UBA10030; family UBA6906; genus SZUA-287. Next base: position 27,374 of record DASWHW010000194.1, on the reverse strand, counting down.
TTATCTGAAGAAAACGTGAAATACTCACCGTTAAGTCGCAGCGTGAAGAACGGCGCGACATTCACGTCAACATGAGCGCCCCCTCCGAACCCGATCGTATAGAAGTCCGAAATAAGATCTTCAAACGCCGAGATCGCAGGTCCACCATGCAGGCCGAGTGAAACTGTCACGTCCTTTGCCGTTGAAGGGTAAACTACCAACAATATCGCAACGAGAGTGGCACAAAGAATTTTCATGGCTCCTCCTTGGGATTGTGTTAGGAAATGAGAACGTGAATCCGGTGAGAAAACTCCGGAAGGACAACGACAGCGGTCCTCAATCCGATCGAATGTAAGCTGGGTCAGTCGTCTGGGGACTGACCGTGCGGAAAGTTTAGGGGATTCTCTCTCCAATGTCAACCACCAGGTAACATTTGAGATTCTTGATATTCCGCGACCAAATCCGTACTATTTTGTCCCGCTTGTAGAAAAAAGCGTGTCATATGCACCCGTAGCTCAACTGGATAGAGCATCAGACTTCGGATCTGAGGGTTGGGGGTTCGACTCCCTCCGGGTGCACTTAGAATCGAACCTCGATTTCTGAAGCTGGAGTTGTGCAGAACATGACTCAATTCGAGTTTGGGGGTTCCCCGCCCGACCGAACGATGAAATCGCTAATGCTCGGTCGTTCGGGCGGGGACTCCCTCCGGGTGCACAAGAACTTTGCGTGGAGGAATCTTCCTCCACTTTTGTTTGATCCAGGAGTAAACCGTTGACTGACGACGAACGATGGATGGATCTCGCGCTCCGCGAAGCAGGATTGGCTTACAACAAGAAGGAAGTGCCCATCGGTGCAATTATCGTCCATGAGAACAAAATCATCGGACGTGGATATAATCAGGTGGAAACACTGCGGGATCCCACCGCGCATGCTGAGATGATTGCGATTACTGCAGCAGCCGATTCCATGGAAAACCACCGACTGGGAGAGTGCACCATGTATGTGACACTCGAACCCTGCTCCATGTGCGCCGGCGCTATCGTTCTTGCGCGTCTGCAGCGCGTTGTGTATGGGACGCCAGACCCGAAGGCAGGTGCTTGCGGAACCATTTTTAACGTCGTTCAAAATGAACGCTTGAATCATCGAGTGGAACTGGTTCCTGGGGTGCTGGAAAAAAAATGTTCCGGGGTCTTAACGGACTTCTTTCGGAGCGTGAGAACGAACGGCATGGGAAAACCGGGAGTCAACTAGCTGGTTATCGCTCTGCTTTCAATCGTTCGGCGCGATCTGCAATCTTGAGCTGCTCAATCAAGTCGTCCAGCTTCCCGTCGATAATCTCGGAAAGATTGTAGAGAGTAAGACCTATTCGGTGATCGGTCACTCTGTTTTGGGGAAAGTTGTAGGTGCGGATCTTATCACTCCTGTCGCCACTCTTCACCATTGATTTCCTCTGGGCGGCCACATCTCCAACCTGCGCGACAACCATCGACTCGTATAACTTCGCGCGAAGCATTTTCATGGCGCGTTCCCGGTTCTGCAGTTGGGATCGTTCCTGACGGCAGACTACCACTGTTCCGGTTGGTTTGTGAGTCAGGCGAACAGCAGTTTCTACTTTGTTCACGTTCTGTCCCCCCTTCCCGCCTGAGCGGAACGTATCCATCTCGATATCCGCAGGATTAATCTGTACATCCAGCTGCTCTGCCTCAGGAAGGACGGCAACTGTGGCCGCCGAAGTGTGAACACGCCCCTGGGCCTCCGTCTCAGGTACCCGTTGCACGCGATGAACTCCGCTTTCGAATTTCATCGAGCCGTACACATCTTCTCCGCTCATGCTAAATGAAACCTCCTTCACTCCTCCCATTCCAGTATCGCTGATATCCAAGATTTCAACCTTCCATCCTTGTTTTTCAGAATACCGAGAATACATTCGAAACAAATCTCCACCGAACAACGCAGCCTCTTCCCCTCCCGTCCCTGCCCGAATCTCAACGATGACGTCTTTGCTGTCGTTCGGATCTTTAGGAATCAGAAGGATTTTCAATTCCTCTTCGATCTTCTCCAGTTGTTCTTTCGCGGTTGCCAGTTCATCGTACGCAAGCTGGCGCATTTCGGCATCGGTGGAGGATTCGGTAATCTCCTTCATCCCATCGACATCCGATTTCAGTTTGAAGTATTGATCATACACCCTCATGAGAGGAAGCAGATCGCTATGCTCCTTGCTCAGCTGACGGTACTTCGCCTGGTTCAAGATAACCGCAGGATCGCTGAGAAGTTGCGTCACTTCATCAAATCGTTCCTTTACTTTTGAAAGCCTGCCTAGCATAGAGAAATCCTCAAGCGGCTGCGTCGACGTGGGGAACCGCGTTCGCGGGAAGGTCTTCGCCAAGCGCACATCGCAGGGCAACGAGCGCAACTTCCAATTGCCCGGCATCCGGTTCGCTGGTGGTAATTTTTTGAAGCCAGAGGCCAGGTGTCACAATGATTTTTCCCAGGGCCGTTTCGCTCTTCTTGGCTGAGGCCCTAATGAATTCATAAGAGACTCCCCCGACCAACGGAATAAGAGGAAGATGAGTCAACAGACGGGTTGCAATGTTCAACTCGCCGAGCCAGGCAATAAGAAACGTATCCAAAATGCTGAATACACCAATGGAGACAAGCATGACGATTAGGAGGAAACTTGTTCCACAGCGTGGATGAAATCTCGTCTGTACGGACGCATGCTCCACTTGGAGAGGCTCCCCTTTCTCAAATGTGAACACTGCTTTGTGTTCGGCGCCGTGATATTCAAAAAGCCTTTTCACATCTTTTAGCATTGAGATAATGACAAGGTATATCAACAGGAGGCCAATGCGGATAGCGCCGGCAAGCAGGTTAAATGCCATCGGCTCCTGTTCAACAGAAAAAAGGTTGGAAGTCGCAACTAACGGCATTACGAAGAAGATCCCGATCCCGATCGCCAGTGACAAAGCCACGGTCAGGCCAAGTGATATCGAACTGGATTTCTTGTTCGGTTCCTCTCCATTCGTCTTTTCGGCTTCGAGTGCAGCTTCGGCGGAAAAATTCAATGTTCGAATTCCAATGACCATCATTTCAATCAAACCGACTGCGCCTCGAAGAACCGGAAGCTTGAAAAACGAATGCCGCTCGCCGAGTGACTGGAATATCTCTTTTTTTACGAGAATCTCACCATTCGGTCTTCGCACCGCGGTGGCAATCATCCTAGGCGCTCGCATCATCACGCCTTCGATGACTGCCTGTCCACCGATTTGCATCGGGTTATTGCTATCAAAGCCTTGTTTCATAAATCCTTTCCCTAAGAGAAACAATGCCCACGGCTGATTTGCCGTGGGCCTTCTGCATCGCAAAATACGGAAATCACAAAGCAAAGTCCATCACAGGTCATTTGCAGAAGGAGGCAGCGGGCTGATATCTTCCTTTTGTTTTCGTCGCAAGCGACCTGTTATTGTCCCCAACTCGGAGGCGTTGAAAAAATTCATCGCGTACATCAAGAGAAGGAATACGATCAGCAACAGTATTTTTCCCGGCACCTCCCATCCTGCGGGGATGATCAAATATTGTAGACCATACACCAAGCCAGCGCAGACCGCGATTTTTCCGAGTCTGCCCAATTCATATGATACCGGATAGAATCTTTGCACCACCAAATAAAGCACAAGCGCCATAATGGAGTAACTCGCAAGAGTTGCAACCGCTGCACCCATGATACCGAGAATCGGTATCAGCAACACGTTGACGCCGATATTCACTACAACACCGATGAAGGTGATCACCGGGAGATGTTTTGTTTTTTTCTCGATGTAGATTCCAGCAACGAGGTTATTGGAAATCCCGAGAAACACGTAGGCGAGAAGGACAACAGGCACAATGGAAAGACCTGACCAGTATTTTGCATCGATAATTGAATGCCCGGCGAAGAGTGGAATCCGGACAATGTCCTCTAGGAAAAAACTGAGGACAAGAAAAACGGACACCATCAGCAAGACGAAATAGGTCAGGATGCGGGCAAACAGGCGCTTTGCATCGGGATCGGTCGCGTGGGAGAGAAAAAAGGGACGCCACGCAAAATCGAACGTGGAAACAATCAACATCATAAAGATCCCCAAACGATAGTTCACCTGATAGATGCCGACTGTTGAGACGTTGGTCATCGCTTCGAGAATAGGTCGATCAACCACCTGAATCATCATCGTCGCAACACCTGCGGGAACATAGGGCAATCCAAATCGCAGCAGCTCCTTGTAGAGGTTCTTCGGAAATGACCATGACCAGTGCTCGATGATGACAGGCAGCATGAAGAGAAGAGTTACCGCCGATGAAATCAGACCAGAAAGGAAAATTCCATCAACACCCATCCTGAAAGTGAAAAGAAGGAGAATATTACAACCAACATTGACAAGAATGTTGATGATACGAATTGTTGCAAACCTGATCGTTTTGCGCGCAAGACGGAGACGGGCATACGGGACAATGACAAGTGTGTCAAGAAAAAGAATACCGGCGGCATAGTACACCACCGAGAGATATGTTTCCGGAATATCGACGAGCAGCGCAACGCTCTTTGCCTGCCACACGAGGAGAAGGGAGAACACTAATGAAGAGGTGCCCAGGGAGATAAACGGCACACTGAAATTCTGTTTTGCCGTGCCCATCTCGGTAGATGCGGCATACCGGAAATATGCCGATTCCATCCCATAGCCATACACAACATTAAGGAACGCGATGTATGTATAGCCCAGAGCAACAACGCCGAGTGCATCGGGTAACAGAACGTGCGTATAGAGTGGAGTGAGGATGAAGGTAAGGAATCTGCCGAGAATGGTACTGACGCCATAGATGGCGGTGTCCGTACCGAGACTCTTAATTTTGTCTCTCATCCGGAAGTTGGAAGGCCGTTGTCGGGCGTAAGTTCAAGGGACAAGTCGAACGCGCGCACGGAGTGCGTAAGCGCGCCAATGGAGATGAAATCAACACCGGTTTCCGCATAGGCTCGGACATTCTCAAGCCGGATGCCTCCGGAGGCTTCCACTTCGACCCGGCCTGCGATTGCCTCCACGGCCTTGCGCATTTCGCCCGGCGAAAAATTGTCCAGCATGATCCGACGGACGCATGTGCAGGTGAGTGCCTCTTCCACTTCGGCAAGGTTCGTCGTCTCGACTTCAATATTTGCCTTGATGTTGCGGGAAAGCATGTGCACCCGGCATCGCTCAACGGCTGTTTGTATCCCGCCCGCGACAGCGATGTGATTGTCCTTGATAAGAATCATGTCATCAAGACCAAACCGGTGGTTAATCCCGCCTCCAAGAGAGACTGCCCGCTTATCTAAAGCGCGAAGTCCGGGTGCTGTCTTGCGCGTGTCGGTGATCTTTGCGTGGGTACCTGCAACCGCGTCCACGAATGTTCTCGTCATGGTTGCAATGCCGCTCATACGCTGAAGAAAATTCAATGCAATGCGCTCACCACGAAGAATGCCCTTCGTCCGCCCAACAATCTCTGAGAGAACCTTCCCTTCGTTCACTTGGTCGCCATCGCGAGCATGGAGAACCATGCGGCCATCGATGCCGGACATTTCGAACACCATTGCCGCAACATCGAAGCCGGCGACGATTCCTGACTGCTTTGCCACGATGACGGCTCTTGATCGATCGTCATCGCCGAAAATTGCATCGCTGGTGAGATCTCCTGCGCCGATATCCTCCATGAGTGCAGCTTCAACAAGCCTGCTTAGAGTGCTATCCTGAAGGACGTCGTTTGTCATCCCTAATGCTTTCGGATGTACTCGTCCACAGCCTCGGATAACTGTGCCGGAGCGCGAGTTGGTTTTCCGGTTGACGCAGTGACAAAGCTGTGGATCGTGTAGCCTTCTGCAAGCAAATCCTCTTCACCGTCCCTGAATACTTGGTAATCAATACGGACACGGGCGATGGGTTTTTCTTTCATCGACGTGACCACACGAAGCAGTTCATCGTACCGGGCAGCTTTCTTATAGTCAGCATGTGCCTCTATCACTGGCAGGATCAAACCCATCGCTTCGATCTCCGGGTATGGCAATCCAAGCTCACGGAGCAGATCGGACCGACCTTGTTCGAAGTATTCAAAAAATCTGCCATAATACACGAACTTCATCTGGTCGGTGTCTGCATAGCGAACGCGTATAAGTGTCGTTGTTGTAATCAAAATGTTATCCGACCCAAGCGCCCATCTTTGCGAATTTGTCGATACGTCGTTCCAAGAGTTTCTCAGGCTTCATCTTCGCAAGACTCTTCAATTCCACGATAAGAACGTCTTTCAGGATGTTCGCCATTTGCTCGTGATTGCGATGTGCTCCGCCGGGGGGCTCGGGAACTATTGCATCGATAATCCCCTGCTTCTTCAGATCCGGCGCTGTGAGTTGCAACGCTTCGGCCGCCTGTTCCTTGTACTCCCAGCTCCGCCAAAGAATACTCGAACAAGATTCAGGCGATATCACCGAGTACCAGGTATTTTCGAGCATCAGAATCCGATCTCCGACACCGATGCCCAAAGCTCCACCTGAAGCACCTTCGCCTATCACCACCACAATAATCGGTACACGTAATCTTGACATTTCCAAGAGATTGCGAGCAATCGCCTCTGCCTGACCTCGTTCCTCTGCTTCCAGTCCCGGATACGCTCCCGGCGTATCGAGGAGAGTAACAACCGGATTGTTGAACTTCTCCGCGACTTTCATCAAACGAAGAGCCTTGCGATAGCCGTCGGGGTTTGGCATACCGAAATTGCGGTAAAGGTTCGATTTTGTGTCTCTCCCCTTCTGATGCCCAAGGATGAGCACGCTGATTGAATCCAGCTTTCCGAATCCGCCGATGATTGCTTTGTCGTCCCTAAATGCCCGGTCGCCGTGAAACTCCACGAAATCCGTCGTCATGAGGTTAATGTAATCGAGAGTATAGGGGCGCTCTGGATGGCGGGCAAGCTGCACTCGCTGCCACCGGGTCAAGTCAGCAAAAACACTCTGCCGGAGTTGATTAACTCTCTTTTCTATCTTCTTAATTTCCTGTGCTATATCGGGATTCTCAGAGTACCGTCGCATCTCCTCGATTTTTTCTTCAAGGGTAATGATCGGTTTCTCAAAATCCAGTACCGTTTTCGCCATGCAGACTCCTTACTTCCCCACCAAGAGTGATTTCAGTAGTATTTCTATATCCAGGAAGAGTGATTGGTTTTTCGCATAGTATAGTTGGTAACGCTCGACCTCTTCTTTTGTCATGTCATCACGATAGTTGATCTGTACCAACCCCGTCAATCCACACGGACCCAGGTATGCGTCTCTGTCATTTTCTTTCCAATCTCGGTTTTGTTCATTCCGCGTGCCGTTCCGGTCACGGAAGGGACGCCCCACAAAACTATATCGTCCGGAAAAAACGAGGGGGATTTTCAAAAGACTCTCTACTCTCTGTGACGGCCCCGCTTTGGCAACGATTGAACGCACCAATGCAAGAGGATAAACAGTTATAAGTAACAGAAGTGAAAGACAAATATCAAACATCCGCTTGAACAACCGGTTCGATGCAGAATGAATATTATACTCGATTTCAACCAACGGGATAGTATCCAGATCGTCAATGCGAGTCTTGCCTATTATCGCTTCAAGACTGTTTGGTACCAGACGGAAGTTGACATTCAGGTTATTGCTTCGACCGATGACCGACAGGATATCGGTATACGAAAGACCATCAGTAGAGAATATCACCTCGCCGACCCGTCGCTCCGTGATAATTTTTCCGACGTTGTCGATACTTCCAATTACCTCCAGTCCCCCAATTTTTTCCCCGACAGTACGACGACTGACATCGACGAACCCGACAACATCGAATCCATCATCGATGCGAGCGCGGAGACGGCGTAACAGTTCCAGCGCTGATGATCCTGTTCCGACGATGATTGTTCTTCGACCGAACAGACTCTTCCTTCCGCGTGAGGCTCCTCGTGATCTTCCAGACAGGACAAAAAGCAAACGCCACCCCGGAATCGCAATGATGCTCAGACATGCGGAGATAAGGACGACCGCACGACTGAAAGCAAAGTCCTTGGCAAAAAACACTATCGCCGAAACAACAGTGAAGCTAAGGAAAACTCCCGCCATCGCCCGCGAAACCGAATACCTGTTGCTCCCGTAGAGTCCAAGCATCCACAAGGTTGCGACGACAATCAGGGCCGGAATGCTCCAGACAATCGGGTACGCGTAGATCGGAAAGCGAAAAAGATGCCCAAAGTACAGTAGTTCACCGACAATAAGTGCAGCGTCCACAATAAGAGCATCCGCAGTCGCACTGATCAATGCGCGACCAATCTTTCCCGCAATGGCAACGGCAGTACGCAAAATAATTCCAAGCTTGAGGAACGACTTCACAAAGAACGACGCGTCGAAGTGTTTCTCCACGAATATCTCCATCGCTCGGTAGAATACCTTGATCTCATCCAGGGAGCTCCGTCGGGTACTCTCGCCTTTGAAGTGGATGATCTTCGTCGAGTGAACGTAGAACACCTTTAGACCTGCCTGTGATAAGCGATAGCACCAATCCAGATCCTCGCCGTACATGAAGAAGATTTCGTCCAAACCCCCGATCCGTTCGTAGGCTTCCCGCGTTACCATCATGAAGGAGCCGCTGACTGCTTCAACTTCATACGATTCATCCGGATTAAGATAGGTAAGATTATACCGTCCGAAAAGGCGAGTATTGGGAAAGAGCGCACTGAGTCCGAATGTTTTCGTGAACGCCACCCAGGGAGTCGGAAAGCTTCGGCGGCATGGAAGCTGCAACGTTCCATCGGGATTAAGGATCTTACATCCTGCCAAGCCCACATCCGGATTCCGCTCAAAAAAATCGATCATCACGCGAAACGTGTCTTCCTGTACGATCGTATCGGGATTTATCAGAAGAAAATACTTTCCCTTCGCCTTTTTTAAGGCCAGATTATTCGCGCGGGCAAAACCGAGGTTGGTGTCATTCGCAATGAGATGGACATGCGGGAATTTCGACTTCAACATTTCTACACTGCCATCATCCGAAGCATTGTCAACAACGAAGACCTCCCCCTGCAATCCCTCCATCGCACGCATCATAGAGACGAGTGCGTTCTCCAGAAATTGACGAACGTTATAGTTGACAATAATGACAGATAAGTCCATGAGGCCTTAGAGGCGATTGAGAATACTTCGAATCCTCAACTTCCAAACCATGAACATTGCTTCGTACACAATGTGGCGGGACATTTTCGAAACTCCGATGCGGCGATCAAGGAATACAATTGGAATCTCCTGGATGGAAAAACCCTTCTTCCATGCCTTGAAGCTCATTTCGATCTGAAAACTATATCCATTCGATTTCACTCGGGAGAGATCGATGGACTCAAGGACTTTTCTCCGGAAACATTTGAACCCGCCGGTTGCATCGTGGAGAGGCAGTCCGGTGACGAGCCTCGTATAGATGTTCGCAAAATAACTCAAGAGCAGCCGCGTCATCGGCCAGTTCAAAACTCGAATGCCGTTAATATACCGTGACCCGAGGACCAGATCATGGTCCTGAATCGCTTTGAGGAAATTCGGAATCTCATTCGGACTATGCGAAAAGTCTGCATCCATCTCAAAAACACAATCGTACTGGTGGTCAATCGCGTATTTGAACCCTGCACGATAGGCAGTGCCGAGGCCTTGTTTTCGCTCTCGTTCCAATATGTGAATCCTGTCGTCGCCGTTCATCATGGTTCGAACGAGCTGTGCAGTCCCATCCGGAGAACCGTCATCCACGATGAGAATGTGCAACCCTTCCGCTTGGTTGAGAACGGAAGGAATCAGGCGGTTGATGTTTTCCGCCTCATTGTAGGTTGGGATAATGACAAGGGTTTTCTGCATGCTCGAAGTTGCGCGTTGTTACTTTTGGTAGAACTCTTTGATAGCGTCTGCGACATATCCTTGCTGATCGGCTGTTAACTCCGTGTGCATTGGAAGGGACAACACCTCTGCTGCAGCTTTTTCGGTCACAGGGAAATTTCCTGGCTTGGCCCCCGCAGATGCGAACGCTCTCTGCAAATGCAACGGAATCGGATAATAGATCGCGTGAGGGATGTTCTTACTCTTCAAATGTTCAGCCAACTGATCTCTCTTCGGCGCACGAATGGTATATTGGTGGAAGATGTGCTCACCCTGAGAAGCAACGTGCGGAAGAACAACAGGAAGTTCCTTGAGCATCGTATCATATGTATCGGCAAACTGCCTGCGTGCATCATTCCAAGAGTCGAGATGACTTAGTTTCACTTTGAGAATCACCGCCTGCAGAGTGTCCAATCGACTGTTCACGCCAAGCATATCATGGTGGTAGCGCGTCTTGGAGCCATGGATACTTATCACCCGCATTCTTTCTCCAAGCTCCACGTCATTGCTCACGACCATCCCTGCATCCCCAAATGCACCGAGATTCTTGCTGGGGAAAAAACTGATGCACCCGATATCGCCGAGACCACAGACTTTCTTGTCTTTGTACGATGCACCCATTGCCTGGGCCGCATCTTCGATCACCCGTAGGTTGTATCGTTTTGCGATGTCCAGAATCGCATCCATGTCGGCCGGTTGACCGTAAAGATGCACCGGGACAATTGCGCGCGTCTTCTTTGTTATCGCCTTTTCGATTTTGTTGGGATCGATATTGAAGGTTTGCGGATCGATATCGACGTAGACCGGTTTCGCGCCGAGGAGAGCGATTGTTTCCGTTGTCGCCACAAATGAAAAAGGCGTTGTTATCACCTCATCGCCCGGACCGATGCCAAGTGCCATCTGCGCGATCTGCAATGCGTCCGTGCCGGAGGCACAGCCCACTGCGTAGCGGACATTGAGATATCCTGCAATGGCACATTCAAACTCTCCCACCTCCTGTCCGAGAATGAAGTTTCCTTTTTCGAGAACGGAGTGAACCGCGGCATCCACTTCTTTTTTTATTTTCTGATACTGTCCTGCAACGTCAACCATGTGCAGCTTCATGAGATATATTACCTGCCCTTCCACATGAGCATGTGAGACACGGTGCTGACCATGATCTTGAAATCCATGCGAAGAGACATGTTCTCGATATAATAGAGATCGTACTCGACCTTTTTTCTCACATCTTCAATGGTTTCATCATACCTGAGTTTCACTTGTGCCCAACCGGTAACGCCCGGTCTGACGTTGAGCCTTCGCTTGTAGAGAGGAATTTCCTTTGACAACTCCTCAACAAAAACAGGTCTTTCGGGTCGCGGTCCAACAAGACTCATTTCTCCCTTGAGAACGTTCACCGTTTGCGGTACCTCATCGATATGCAACTTCCGAATCCATTTTCCTACGCGCGTTACGCGAGGATCCTTTTTGCCTGCCCATTGTGGACCTGCTTTCTCCGCATCCTGGCGCATCGATCGAAATTTTACGATGGAAAACACTTCGCCTTTTTTCCCCACCCGTTCCTGCTTATAAAGGACTGGCCCTCGCGATTCCAATTTGATGAGGAACGCTACAAGAATCCACACCGGAAGCCCACCAATAAGAACGATTACTGCAACCGAGAAATCTATAATACGCTTTACTGCTTCCTCCCAGGGAGTCATGATTTGCGGCATGATCTCGATCAACGGGAAGGCATAGATCTGGTTCGTCCTCGCCTGACCGCTGATGATATCGTACAGGTCGGGAATGATCTTCAGGTTGACCTTATGTGAATTGCATCGCCCGATGATATCCAGAAGTCGATCATGATCTGATGAATCGAGGGCTATGAGCACTTCCTGTATTTTTTTCTCCGCGATGATATCATGAAGATCATCGAGACTTCCGAGTACCGGAATTCCTTTGTAGTCTTGTCCCGATCGTCGTTTGTCGAGTCCGGCGAACCCAAGGACTTTGTAGCCAAGCGCAGGGAAGCGCGCAACTTCATCATACAATTCCCGGGACTTCGCGGCACTCCCCACAATAATCGTGGGGTGGACGCCGATGCCTGCGATCAACATCCGTCGTTGTACAGTGCGTATCACCATTCGCCCGGCCGATACCCACGCGAGCATTACTCCCCAATACATTGCAATCAGTATCCGCGAGCTGACAGCGACGTTGCTTCCCTGATCATCGAAAAAGACGGCAAAGAAAAGAAAGAGGCATCCCATCGTAATCGTCTTGAATACCAGGGTGAGTTCATCGAAGCGTGAGGCCGCGTACCAGGCACGATACAATCCAACAACAAAAAACACGAGCATCCAGAAAAGGCAAACCGCAATGAGGGGGAGCCAAAAGTCGGGTGAGACGGCAATACCGAGCCATCCACTACTCACGCGGATGAGGTAGTAGCTGTACCAAGCCATCCCGATGGCCAGTGCGTCAACCAGCAGGAGGGTCGTTATTTCTTTTCTAGCGCCCAAGGTCTATCATCTCGGATTGCGGATTTGGGATTGCGGATTGTTCTTATTTCTCTTGGCTGTCTTTCCTGAAGCAACAAAGATCCGTGTTAATTCCTCCGCTTCTATTCTGAGCCTCCGCGATTCATTATTATCCTGAATTCCCGATTCCATCAGCAACTCAAGCCAATATGCAGCTTCATCTGCCTCTTCTTCAACAATGGTGATCTTGGAGATAAAATCTGCCTTTGACCTCGATCCACAGGCTGATCTATAGTTGGCACCTGCTGAGGTTGCAGAACGAAGAAGCTGCTTGCACAACACGTCACTACCGACATTTTTTGGCAATGATTGTCCAACCTTTGTGATTGCAAGAGCAAATGCCTTCGTCCGCTTCTTCAATTCATCCGAATCCCAGTGTCCTCCACCGAAGACAACCCGAGAATCCTACTCCGCAATCGACAATCAGCATTCCGCAATGCTATACTCTCCAATCCGAAATCATCAATCCACAATCCGCAATGCCTCTAAGATTCTACTCGCCGCTTTTCCATCGCCATACGGATTCTTGGTCCCCACTATTGTTCTTTTCTCGGAGAGTTCTCTTGACACGGCACCAACAATCTTCTCCGCGTTTGTTCCGACAAGCTCCGACACTCCCATTCGGACGCTTTCCATTCTCTCTGTCACTTCACGCATCACGATACAATACTTCCCGAATGAGGGAGCCTCCTCTTGAATACCCCCTGAGTCGGTGAGAACAACTGAACAGTTCTTCAGGAGAGTCAGCAGCGGTAGATAAGGAACGGGAGGAATAAGAAACACATTCTTCTGTCCGCCAAGAAGTGAGTGCACCGGCTTTTGCACATTTGGATTCAGATGGACTGGATAAACAAACGATACTTCGGGAAAATTCTCCGAGCAGATACGGATCGCTTTGCAGATGTCTTCAAAACCTCCGCCAAAGCTCTCACGCCGATGTGCTGTGATGAGAACAAACGGAGTCTTCAAATCCTCCTCCACGTTTGCTACGCCGTCAAGTGGATGACTTCGCGCAATGTATTGAAGGGCATCAACAACAGTATTGCCGGTTACATATATTCGATCGTTCGGCACCCGTTCATTTACAAGGTTTTGCTTCGCCTCTTCTGTCGGACAGAAATTGTATCGCGCGAATGAGCTGATCACACGGCGGTTCGCTTCCTCGGGATATGGGGCTTCGAGATTGAAACTCCGCAGCCCAGCCTCGATGTGTGCAACGGGGATCTTCATATTAAAAGCACACAAGGCGGCCATCGCCGCCGTTGTCGTATCGCCCTGCACCATCACGACATCCGGTTTGAATTTCTGCAGCACCGCCGGCAGTCGCTCGAACACCGCCTGACAAATGTCATTGAGTGTTTGATCCGGCTTCATGATCTTGAGATTCGCATCCGGTTCGATGCCAAAAATCGAGAGCGCCTCTTGCGCCATCGTCATATGCTGCCCGGTAAGACACAGCCTTACCTTGACTTTACCGAGTTCCCGGGCTTTCAATACCACGGGAGCTACCTTAATTATTTCGGGGCGGGTGCCGGCGATGAGAAGAATAGTGGTCATCTATTTCTAAGAAGCTTGAATTGGGAACGGCTATCTAGGTTTTCTTGGATTCTGATTGATCCACACGCACAGCAGACGACATACCGGGCATGAAGCTCGCAGATGCTTCGATATTATCCCAGTTTTCTTTAAACCACGTTATCGTGTTCTTAAGGCCATCATCAAACCTGGTTTTCGGATCGTAACCGATGAGATCACGTGCGCGATCAATAGATGCTAGAAGTCTACTCTTCGTATCCCATTTCCGTCGTGGGGTATAATGTATTCCCTTGGCGTTTCCAGTGATTGAGTTGATCGTCTCCGCAAGATTCTTGATTTGCGTTTCTGTACCGGATGCGAGGTTCATTTCTTGACCAATTGCGTCCTTGAAGTATCCACCCCTCAAGAGGCCATCGACTATATCCTCTACATAAGTGAAGTCGCGAGTTTCCTCTCCAGTGCCAGTAATAGGCAATTGGCGTCCTTGCAATCCCCAGTAAATAAAATTCGGGATCACATTTCTGTACTGACCCGGAACCTCACCCGGTCCGTATGAATTGAAGAATCTAGTCTTTACGACAGGTAACTCGTGATGGTTTAGAAAAAAATTGCAGTACAGCTCTCCCAACATCTTAGTAATTTGATAAGGAGTTGTGAGGTTCATCGACATAAATTCCTCCTTAAGAGGCAACGGCGCGGAACTCCCATAAATCGAACATCCGGAGGAAGCATACACAAACCGTTCTATCCGGGAGAGAAGCGAATATTCGAGCAATCGAAGTGTCCCAATTCCGTTTGTTCTCAAGTCGCTCTCCGGGTGATCAACGCTGTTCTGATTTGCGAAAAACGCGGCCAAGTGAAAAATGACTTGAGGTTTTTCAAAAAAGACTCTTTTCAATTTTATCTCGTCGCACACATCCCCCTGAACGAAGAGCATATTTTTCTGATTCGGCAAGTTCCAGCGATACCCTGATGAAAGATCATCGAGAACCATCACAAGCCCTGCATCAGCTTCACAGAGTTTTCGAACCAACCGAGAACCAATTGCTCCGGCACCACCCGTCACCAATACTCGTTTTCCCCGATAACTTGAAAGATATTCTGACATCGTAATTCCTCATTTGGTTTCTTTATCAAGCAACTTTCGAAATATGCTCTCGTAAAGTGCAACACAAGACTTGATGGAAAGATGCGTCTCGGCGTATGCTCTACCATTATTACCAAACGCGAGCGCCAACTCGTTGTCACTCATTAGCCCGAGCACAGCCTCAACAAGCGCAGCCGCATTTTCTGGCTCAACACAAATTCCGCATCGTGCCTCTTCAATCAACTTAGGGGCATCTCCAGCCAGCGGCAGGCCGGCAATAACAGGTTTACCCGCTGCCATTATACTCAGGATTTTTGACGGGACAACTGGTGTCTGTACAATTTTCCGTAGGGTGACCAAGCATGCATCAGAGGCATGAAGAAGCTCGGCATATTCGTTCTTCTGAAGCATCGCAAGGAATCGTACGTTCTTCATTCCTTTTGCTTTTGCTTCCAGTCGTTTCTTCTCAACACCGTCACCTACAATATAAAAGACCAGATTAGCCCTGGAGTCCAACAATCGGGCTGCCTCAATGACCGTGTCAAGATCTTGGGAATATCCAAGGACTCCTGCAAAAGAAACAACAAATGATGACGACGGTATATTATTGTTTTCCCTGAAGACACCGTTCCTCGACCCGGGCCGAAGGTGATCCACATCGACAACATTTGGAACTATGCAGGTTGAACCTGGCTTCCCGCCATGACGAATTACGTGCTCGCGATTCCCGGCAGAATGAACTGTAACTTCGTCAACTCGGTTATAGAGAAATCTCTCCACCCATTCAAACACTTTAATTAAAACTCTGCTTTTCAATAAACCAAGATCAACCGCACTTTGGGGAAATAGGTCCTGGACATTAAGAACAACCTGTGATTTCTGTAATGTGGACATAAACCAAGCTGTAAGACCCAGAAACAATGGCGGGGAATAGACAAGAATAACATCAAACCTCTTTCTAAGGAAGAGTCCGGTGAGAAGGAAGAGAAAAGCTGTTGAAATCTGATCAACGCCTCGCAGAATGGGTACGTGCCTAGGCATCCTAAGGGACTTAACCCTTAAGACCTCCATGCCTCGATATGATTCTCTCAGTCTGAAACCCTTGCTATATTTCTCAGGAAGATCTCTTATCGTAACGTTATACGTAGGATAACTTGTTATAACTGAGACTGAGTGACCTCGAGTAGCTAATTCCGCGCCTATGTCAGCAAACAAATGAGCAGCGGAGCCAACTTCTGGTGGAAAATATGCTGAAAGAAGAAGAATGTTCATAGACCAATCCGGGGAACAGCCACTGGTACAGAGCCCTTGAGCGACTCCACGAGGCTGAAAGTCGTAAACGTTGTCAAGGCATCACAGACAAGCTGCTTTTGCGTTGACTTACTGGAAAAGAAGGCGTTCAACTCATGCACGTAACCCAGATCTTGGTTTCTTAGGCGTATTCTCTTTCTTTTCGTACCTCTTATCAATTGCAACTCCCTGAAATCGTCCAGGACTGCTACCGAATCATTGCAGAAAACTTCCACCCGCTCACGCGAGAACGACTTTGAACCCAAAGCAGAATAGAGTATTGATCCAACAGATCCGTCGGCAAATTGGATTGACATCACAACGTTGTCGTCTTTCAAGTACTTGCCTGAGTCACCATTTATTGATCGAGAAAAAACGTCGAGCGGATCGCTACCAATCACAAATTGCAGAAAGTCCACAAAATGACAAACCTCTCCAATGATTCGTCCGCCCCCAACCTGTCTATCCTGGGTCCAATGGTCGGGGGGGATGAACCCCGCATTTATCCTGAATTGTATGACCATGGGTGAAGTCCGCTCCTCATACCAATCTCGCAGGGTCTTTGCTAGCGGTGAGTACCGTCTGTTGAAACCGGTAAAGACTATAGGTTTGACGGGACTTGCATGATATGCCTCCAAAATGCTGCCGACCCCTTCTGCTGTAATGGCCATCGGTTTTTCGACGAAAACATTCTTCCCGGCTTGAATTGCCTGGACAACCAAGCTGGCGTGTGAATCGTGTCTTGTCGTAATAACTACACTCCCAATCCGGTCATCAAGCATTATCTCGTCAATATCCGTGGTTGCATACTTGAAGCCAAACCGTTCGCCAACATGCTGTGAATTCACTCCTGTTCTTGCTGCCACTCCAATGAACTCTACATCTTTCACCTGCTTCAAAGCCGGCAAAAGGAAGTTCTTGGTGAACATGCCAGCACCAATCAATCCAATCGCAAGTCGGTTCTCCTTCGGGGTTTGTTTCGAATGTGAAGTTGATGCACTTATTTCAACACTTCTGTTCAGTGCCGTGTCTTTAGGGTAAGTAAGAACGACCCCAATGAACTTTTCTTTTCCCGTGAGGATCATCTCATAAGCATGTTCTGCGTCAGCGATGGAGAAACGGTGAGTAATGAGATTAGAAACATCTACCAACCCCTCCGTTTGAAGGCGAACAAACTCCTCGAGATTCCGCCTTTCTGACCATCGGCTAACATCAACTGGCAAATCTCGGGGGGAGGCACCATCTTCCATGTGTTGGCCGGCAGCTTTCGATACAGAGAATGTTATTTCCTTGTCCCAAAATGCTTTGCGTGTTAGAGAAATGTCGGCAACTCCAACGAGAACTATTCGGCCGCGTTTTCTTACGACTCTCTCCGCAAGTTGGAGGGGGCTATTGTCTTTGCTCGCGGCTGTAACGAGAACTGCATCGACAAGATCACCTCCAGTAATGTTCTCTACCGAGTCTTCAACATCATCTTTGTTTATTACCAGGCCATATTGACAACCAAGAGTCTGTGCCAACCTAACTCTCTCTTCGTCAACGTCTATCCCGATGGTTGTGCATCCATATGATCTGGCGATTTGCACGGTTAACAAACCAATTAACCCCAAGCCAACCACAACAACCCGTTCACCCGGTAATATTTGAGATGTTCTGATTCCATGCATGGCTATTCCTCCTAGCATGACAAATGAGGCATGCTCAAATGGAATCGGTTCCTCTCCGCCTTTTTGCAATTTCACGCATGAATCCTGTGGAACGGAAATTATCTCTGAATGGCTTGCATAACCAAACCCGGCACACGCAACTGAATCTCCAACACGAAAATTCTGAACCAGCTCACCCGCTGCGATAACAACACCAGCACTGCTGTAACCAAGCGGCAATGGCTCGTCTAACCTAGCCATTGCTTCTCTGAACACATTCAGAAATCCTTCACGCTTTCCCTTGTCATACGCTTGCCGAACCAGGTCGGGCCGCGCACGAGCCTTTCCTAGGAGATTCTTCTTCCCCATTTCAATTAGTAACCTCTCAGTGCCTGCGCTAATAAGAGACGCCGCATTGCGGACCAACACATCGTTCGGGCCGGAAGCGGGAACAGCTATTTCTTTGACGGAGACTAGGCCAGTTTTCATGTTTTCGACAACTTGCTTCATATGCCCGACTTTATATATCGGATCACAACGAGCCGACAGTACTTACGAAAAACTGGAAAGGTAGATACGATTGCTCGATCGATCTTGTCGAGCCGGAGTGCTCGCGTAATGCCATCACCTGTAACGCGCGCAATCATCTCCAAAAGCTGGAATTCTCTGAATTTCGTCTGGCTAAACAGTGACCCTATTGAATTGATATCTGAATACGTAAGAGGATGCTCAGCGTCAACCGTGCGAACATGACCATGATGTACCCTAAACAACCGGCTCCTGACCCAATTGAGTAATCTGCTTTCACCGAGCGGTTCGATAAAAAAGGCACTTCCTCCCGGTTTCATAACACGATGTAGTTCCTTTCCCCCCTCTTCCAAGCTAATATGATGAAGAATGGAGATTCCGACAACCAAGTCAAAAAAGCCATCAGGGTAATCCAATTTCTCTGCGATCATCTTGTGAAGAGCAACTCTGTCTGCAACTCCATTTATTGAAGCGCGCTTCATTCCTAACTGAACAAGCTTCGAGGATATATCAAATCCTTTGACGTGTGCACCCTTTTGTGCCAGGAAAGTCGACAGCCATCCAGAACCACACCCGTAGTCCAGAACCTGTTTTCCTTGAATATCACCCATCTGTTCCAGAAGATCGTCAAACGCGACAGCTGAGCCGGAAAGGAACTCTCTAGGACCTTGGACTATGAGGTCTTCTTTCTTCAGATTACGGATCCACTGCACCCCAATTTCATCCCAGAATTTCTCCTCACGTTCGAGTTCGTTTTGATCTACCATTTTGTAGCGGTTCCTTATTTGTGGTTTTTGATTACTGATCCCCCCCGTGAGCAGAACTCCAAGACTCGTCCTACTGGATTGGTCTTTCTCTAAACGTATACATCACATCGTGAAGAAACTTCGCCCACCTCGAGAAATAGAACAGCTGCGTCAGGTTTTTGGACTGAAACCCCGCCAGAGCCGGATAATTCCAAATGCTCCTTCTCAATGTGAACTTCCTTTTGAGCAAATTGATGTCGCCAATTATCTGCACTGTTTCGCGGTTTGGCATATCTCCATACTTAGCAGAAGTTTTCAAGTGGCGAACCTGTTTCCAGTCAAAACCCATCATCTCAGAAACAACCATGTCAAAGGCACCCAGAGAATTGGAGGCCACAAACCAGTTCACTTCAACCGGGTCTCCATCCATCGGTCCATTGACATCCAGCCCATATTTGCCATCAAGGAATGCGTACTTAAATTTCAGTAAGGAGGCAATGTTCGAGATGAGATGTGAGAACATATAGTGATTTTTTAGACGCATCACATCGGGCAGGCATCCCCATTGGTTCTTATAAGAAAGCGTTACCTTAGTTATACAGTGAATTTTCGGCAACGGTACGCTGATCGAAAAGTCAACCTCTTTGAAGAACATTTCAGGAAGGTCAAGTCTATAAGGCCCTTTTTGTGTTTTGATCTCAATAGACTTTGTCGGAATTGATGAGAGGTTTACAATTTCGACGTTCGAATGTCGCACGGCAATATCGTCGAAGCCCATATCCGACATTGCTTTTGACATTGAGAAGCTGTTATATCCCCCCTCACCTTCTCCTACAAAGATTTTTAGTTTGCGATTTATTCTTAGCAGCATCTTCACAATTTCCTCTACAGACTCAGCGCGCGTCGTCACTCCCTTTTTGTAGTAAGGATATGTGAGGTTTGGCTTGATGAATACCGCTCGAGCAGCGTGTACTGCCGGCCCAAGCTCAATAGCATGTGCGGCGGCGTCAAATTGCCGCCCATCAGGCTTCAGATCTAATCGGTCTATGTATACAATTGGATTCACGTTGTTTACCTTCTCATTTGACATTCTTTTTTGTTTGAGGGACTAAACTAAGAGTTAACATTCCTGTTAGTCTATTATCATGAATTCCGGCTTGTCGGCCCGTCCCAGCAACCACTCGTAGAGCTTTTTGGTCATGCGCGCAGATTTTTCCCACGTGTATTTAGCACAGACTAGCTCTTTCCCTCGCCTGCCCATTTGTTCCAGATCCAACCTAGAACAGCTAACTGCTTCCTTGAGTGCCTCTGCTAAAGCTACGTCAGAAACGCCAGTCCACCAACCACATCTGTAGGTTTCCAACTCCTGCCAAGGCGATGCTTTTGTTGTAACGACAGGGACGCCCGAGGCAAGTGCCTCGAGAATGACAAGTGGCGCCCCTTCACTGTAGGAAGGAAGGATAAAACAATCCGCTGCTGCGTAGGCGTCGCGTTTTTCTTTGTTGAACAGAGGTCCTACGAAGATAACCAACTCTGTTAATCCTTTTTCCACAATCAAGCTTTCGAGCTCAGCCTGGTGTCCAAACTCATCGGCTCCCGCAATAACCAACTGCCAATCTTGCATTTGCTTGCGAATCTTGTCCATCACCTCTAGCAACATCAACAGCCCCTTCTTAGGAGTGACACGCGACAAGAATAGCAAAACTCGTTTATCAGGCTGAATTCCAAATCTGGTTCGGAATGCTCCGCCATCCCCATCGCTATTCAGCCAATCAGATGAAACACCATTTGGAATCATTGCGATTGGATTGGATAATCCAAAGTCACGGTAGTCGCTTATTTCGTTTTCGCCCACGGCATGCAAACAGGACGCACTATGGAGGTTGTGACGCTCGTACAAGGCAAGTGCAATCCTCTTCTTCCATTGTGACTTCCCCAAAGCCCAGTGACTCAATGATCCTTGCACTCCAATGACTGTAAATGAATTGTGTACTCTTCGCAGTATGTTAGTAACTCGTGACACTCCACTCCACACCCCGTGTTGATGGACGATTGCCTTTTTGGGGCCATCGACAAATGCTGCATCTCTCTCCATTCTGAAACTGAAGCCGGGTAGCCCAATCCGTGCTTCAGGAAAAACTCTGATCTTCTCAGGCCGAATACCCGAAGACTCGGATGCCCATCGAAGGTCAATCTTATTTCCCGGACACCAGATCTCTGCATTAAGCCCAAGAGCAAGCTGGGATTGAGTCAGATCAAGGGTCAATGCACCCAAACCTGTCGAGTTTTTACCAATCTTTGATGTAATATGAATTATCTTTGTTCTTGAGATCATTACCCTAAACGCTCTTGCATTCTTTAAGAGCAACGACTTTCAATGTCCCGTGTGTCCAGGTCTCAAAACCCGTTTGATCAGATGGTTGGTCTAATGCTATCTCGTCGAAAGGTCGACCTGAGCAACTCAAAATCGTTGACAGTTACCCCTTTAAATCCAGTAACAAAACCGACAAAAACAACCATACTTATCAATACGCGAAACACAAAGTGGAGTTCTGGAAATGGAATCAATGAAACCAGAGCAACTATTCCAGCCAGCAGAGGTTTCCACGAGCTCTTTAGCAGAAACTCGGGCTTCGTAAAAGGGCAACTAAGTATCAAAAAAGTAAAGTAACTGAACTCGGAAACCAACACGGCACAAGCAGCACCTACAATTCCAAATTGAAGGGTAAGAGTCGGTGCCAAAACAGTATAAAGAATCGACAAAAAGACCATTCCTCTCAAATATTGTCGTTGCCCATCCGATGCAACCAGGGCTATTTCAAGAATGGAACGAATCGTTGCAAAAACAAAACCCCACAAAAGAATCCCAAAAACAATCCCAGATGCTTCGTATCGATCAGAATAGAGAAAAGTAATAATTTCTTTTGAACTCAAAGTACCCGCAAGTCCGATTGGAACAACTACAAGAGCCGCCAATCGAAATGTCTTCAGCACAAATCGCCGGTATTCCGAGTGGGATTGGTGAAAACTTGTCGAAAGTTGGGGCAAGAGAGTTCTGTTCAAATTCAGGATAACGTATGCCCAGAGGAAGATAACAATCCTGTGTGCAGCTGTGAAATACCCCAACTCTGTATTTGTCAGCAGGTACGCCACAACCATCGTCGATGCAAACATCGAATACTGTGAGAGCATGCTTGCGATTCCAATCGGACCTGCTTTCTTAAGAGTCGCCATTAATCTGCTCATAGATAAGGAAGACCATTCAAATCCAAAAAGCTTGAAAACAATCGCAGCAACGATAACCACTGGTATCGTAAGACTCCCAACATAGAGATACATTGCCACCTCAGCATCTCCACTGGCCGACACCAACATTATTACCCCCAAGAAAAAGAGAACACCCTTTAATGTCCGCGCAACGCTGATAAGCCCTGCTTTTTGTTGCGCTTCAAATATCCATTCCAACATAAACGCCATCGAAAAGACCGTTAGCGAAGAAATTAAGGTCAAGGTGGATGTCCCGATCGGAAGCAAGTCGGCAGCTGCCACAATAACCAAGACGCCGAAACAAATTGTGCCGAGAACAAACCTTAACGAGATAACGGTTGCGATCCACATTCCAGTCGAGGCTGGTTCTTTCGACGTCTCTCGTATTGCGACAGTCTCCAATCCAAACTCGCTTGCCCGAAAAAGGTACAACATGCAAACTTGTGCAAAATTCCACGCTCCAAACTCTGCTAGACCTAAAACTCGTGCAAGTCGAGCCAGAGCGAAAAAGAAGAATAGTTGACCAAGAACATTTCCCATAAACATTACGGTGAAGTTTCTTGTCAGATTCTTTCCTGTCGCAATACTCATTCATACCCTTGTGGGTTTACAAAGGGGTGGAACTCGCAAAAAGTAGGTTGCAATTTAAGAGTGGATATCATTAGAGAGAGCTGGATAAGACGTGCTCCTTCCAAGGAATCATTGTCCATCTCAAGCCTAGGTATATTACCAGCATGTTCAATTCAAACCAAAGCCACGAAAGAGGAAAAATGAAGAAGGAAAGGAACATTACAAAAACCATGACTCCATAAGCAGTCACGTTTTTTGTAGATGGCCTGATACGCATTTGGTAATAGAGCATACCAATCCCCAAACCGAGCACTAGTGGAATTAGAGCCAAACCTACGACACCAAAATCGGAATAGAAAGGCCAAAACGATGTGTACGTGTTGTAGCTACTGATTAAAAATGGATGACGTTCCATGCGAAAATAGTCATAAACCCAATACTTCAGCCCCGACATTGCGGTGATGAAGTCAAAGGTGTAGTATCCATAAGTATGGCTTTCCAGCAAATTCACTGATCGGCCAAAATTCTCGAGATTCATCACGAAATACATATAGGGTTCGGTGAAAAGTGCATAATCCTTTGAAAATCTCATTCTTGAAGCCGTGTGCAAATATGTCGCCACAAGATGACTTAGACGAATGGATGAAATCCAGTAAAAAAACCCGGTTACAAACAGGAATAATGTCAGTCCAGTCCGAAATCTGATGTATTGAGTTGAATAATAGAATAGTGTAACGCAGATAATTATGATCATAATAATTTGAAATCTTGAGACAAAAAGCAGGAACGACCCCAAAACAACCAGGAAAAGGATGGCAAGGACCACTTTTTTACCTTTCTTCGCCTGAACCTTGAGAAAATACAAGACAACAAAGAACATGATTGATGGGACCAAGTACGTCAAAAAGGACAAGCCGGTAACGTTGAAGTCCACCCTCGAAACATGCTTTTCCGCCGCCTCAATTGGGAGCCAACCTTTGATCAAGAAATTTGCAAGGTATGAGATGGCGTACACCGTAGTCACAAGGCAGATTAACCAAAAAAGTTGCTTCTCTCGAACTCTTTCCGCATTCAACCGCACTCGCATCTTATGTATCGGGACCAAATCCTTTTCGAGGTTTACAACATAAGCAACGAAAGTTCCCAGAAGAAAAGATCCTATTGGAATAAGCAACAAAATCCAGCTCTGGGCATTCCACTCATGCTGGAAAGCACTATACTTAAGTTCTGTAAGTGCAATGGCGATGCTCCACATGAATGCAAATATTCTTGTTGGAGACAATGGGTCTGCGCCTCGGTTCAACGTCGTAAGGATTATCCCACTGCAGATTCCAAAACAAACAACAGATACCCAGCTCATCGCGAACGCCACCTTAAGGAATATCTATTTTGAGTACAGACCACGACTCTTCCTTACACCTAAGAACCTGCTGCTAATCGAGTACATCAACGGTGTGGCCTGCATAACCTCGCAATCAACGACCCCGAGGGCGGAAAAACTTTGACTATTTGCGGCGAACTCGAAGACCCAGCCAATCTGAACGTAGCGTAGAGACAATGGAAGCAAATCGCTCCGGATAGCCCACTTTGAGTTTTTCGATCAATTCCATCGCGAAGACTACAAAGAATGATATGAGAAGAGACGCCACAAGCGCAATCAACGCATACAATGCCACTTTCGGTTTCGATTTTCGTTCTGCCGGATACGCTTTGTCAAGCACCAATACCGACGGCGTTTGACGTCGCTCTTCTACTTTCGCCTGTTCATACAAAGGTGTGATAAATTGAAGAATCTTGTACTGGATCTCAACATCACGGAAGCGCCGGATATATTCCGTGCCAAGATCGGGGATTTTGCTGAAGGGAACGAAGATACTCATCCTGCCTGCAGAAAAACTGCTGCCACTGTTCATCTGAGCAATCTTCTTTCGGAGTTCGTCAATCTCAATCTGTGCAGAGAGCACCGAAGGGTTATTTTCGGCGAGCGTGCGGCGTAACACTCCGGCCTGTACCTCCTTCAGGGCGAGATGACCGGTGATCTCTGCACCAGCTTTTATAGATGCCTCCGTTTGCTCTGGAAGAGCAATGATCCCGTATTGCTTCTGAAAAGCTTTCAGCGAATCCTCGGCCATGGCGAGATCAGTCAGGTTTTTCTTGTAACGCTCTTCAATAAACTCCCGGTTTCCCCTTGCATTTTGCGCCTGCAGTTTCGTATTCGTTGTGTTCAAGAGTTCAACAAAGTAGTTTGCCATGTCCGCCGCACGCTGAGGATCCCGATCATAAACGGTGATTGTGAGATTTCCTTCGCCCTCGACTGTGAACTCGGTGTTGCTTAGTAACAGCTTGGCAGTCTTTTCGCCCGGATACGAGGTAACGCCGTAGACGTTTACCAGGTCGAACTTCTGAATAACAGCACCGACCACAGTACCACTCTTGAGAATTGCCAGATATCTATCTGTCTCAGGATTTCCGCTCAATGATGTAAGAGCCTTCGCCGGGGAAAATGCCTTCGCGAGCGAAGAAATTCCTTCAAGTCCACCTAGAAGATCAGCCTTTTCGGCTGGGAATACCGAGGCTGAGGAGGCGTACCACTTAGGAAGCAGCAACGTCACGATAGTCGTACCCACCGTTACTAGTAATACAAATCGCGAAATAAATCGCCGGTATCTTGTTACAATAGTGAGGACCTCAATCAATGTGTTCGCAGGGCTCACATCTTGCTGAATGTCCCCGGCACCCAGCTTATCTGATGGTTTGTTCATTGACAGTCACGCCTCAAAATTTTCTCGATTCGCACACATTTAGTTCAATCTTCATGTTGTGTCCCGCTTGCATCTCTGTCGTTGAATGTTTTACCTATCGTTGAAGTTCACCTGCCACTAAGGAGCGAAGCGGAATAGCGGTCAGGTCAGCAGCCTTGTTGGGCGGTTTTAGGTTAACATGCATTTCTGGGTACTACGGCAAACGTATTTTCCATGCTTAATACAGCGAATATGGGTTGGAAAAACCGACTCTGAGTGCTGAAATGGGACACAATATTGCAATCAAACGACTGCTCTTTTAGCAATCCGCGAATGATATCCTGGTCAACGCCGTTTCTTGTTACATGGTATTCAGCATTATCGTGCACGGAATCTTCAAGATAGATTCCACGAGCCCGTCTTATTCGTCGACTTAGCCCGCCTGTCAAATCGCCGTTGAAAACGCGCCACAAGAAATATGCCATTGTAGTAAACGTCATGGTGGATCTTACCAATGGAATCATATCGAAGCGGGTCTTGGAAGGGGAAAAATTGGCCATGAGGGGTTGAGAATTGACAGCTTCTATAATCATCTCCAAGTCGTCCGGCACATGATGCAAAAATCAATTAACAACAATGATGTCGTACTTCTCGGATTTGTATCTTAGAGTATCGTTGATGTCTTCACACCGGATTGCCAACCTATCGCCAAAATATTGACACTTCGTCCTTAGCGCGTCAAGTTGACTATTGGAAATATCAACAGCCACCGCTCTTGCGCCAAGTTCCAGAAATGGCAGGGTAACCGTCCCTTCACCAGCGCCCAAATCGAGGACTTTGGGAGTGTTCTTATGCTTTTTTGCATTGTCGAAAACCTGGACAACCAACTCGCAGTAGAGTTTTCTTAAGGAAGCGAGTTTAATATGCGGTGCGCCGTCAATGTACTCCCGGGTCGCTTCTGCGTCGTTGGCTGAGACATTTGCCAGTGTCGCTATTCGGTTTATTCTCTCGTCCATTCTTACCTCCTTTAATGCCGCCCCACTGTACTTATAGCTACACTTCCCAAAGTGAGTGAAGACTGTTCTTTCTTTATTCAGGAGTCATTCTGATTACATCGTTACTTCTTTGTCTGGATTACCAGAAGTGCCAAGCTAATTCCAACGCTAATAATTGCAGCGGTCTGACCGACGATGTTTAGGTAGTAACCAAACGGCCTTTCGATCTCTTTCGGCACCCATACATAGTCGCCTTCTTCGATTGTCGTGAGGTCTTCAGACAGCCATTGCCGCGTTTTCGCTTTCACAATCTTGATGTCTCCGTCGCGCGCTCTGTCAGTTAGTCCACCTGCTTTCTCAAGATAGTAATCAACATTCTGGTTCGGCGAAAATGGTATGTGCCCGGGAGTGGCAACCTGTCCGAAGACATATACTGTCTTTCGTCGCTGCGGTATGGTGATCACATCATTGTCCCTCAACATAACATCCTGTGCTGAATCTCCTTCCATAAAGAGTCGCTCGAAATCGACGTTGAC
>DASWHW010000193.1:0-16400 GCA_036397975.1 Bacteroidota bacterium | reverse complement strand
CCCGAGCGCGACGAGACCGGCAATCGAGCGAATTCCGGTTTCAGATACTTCTTATGCAACGGTGCAGCGACCGGAAGAAAAGGCAAGCTGGAAAAGTCAAATAAGTCCGCGCCTCGGCGCGGCGATGCAGCTTTCCGATCGGGGATATTTTTTTCTGAATCTTGGGTGGTACTTTCAGTACCCGCTGTTTGAATATCTCTACAGCGGCATCGATCGCGTCGGTCTTGCCCGTGGCGTCAGTGCTCTGACGGGAAATCCAAATCTGGAGCCGGAACGCGTTCTTGCATACGAGCTGACGGTGAAGTACGACATTGGCAAAGACGTCGTTCTCTCGATTGGCTATTTCCGAAAGGAGACCACAAATCAGATCGACTCAAAGACATTCATCTCAGGCAACAGCCGTCTTGCGGGGTCATATGGGTTTGCGGAATATGTCAACAATCCGAACGCAGAGGCAAGGGGCATAGAGTTCATTCTTTCGCGCGAAAGGAACTCATGGCTTGTGGGTGAACTTTCCTATACGTTTATGACAACTGAGGGCATCAGCGGTGCGTCGACTGACGGATTCTTTATCGCGCAATATGGACTTCCTCCAGCGGGCCGTGTCTATCCTCTCAGCTGGGACCAGCGGCATACAGTGAAAGCTACAACGACCGTGGTGACGCCATGGGGCGTGAGCCTTACCACGCACATTGATTATCATTCCGGACGTCCATACACCAACTACCCTACTCCGACAGGATTTGAGCCTGTCGATAGTGCCTTGTTTCAGCCCAACAATGCGCGCATGCCGCGATACGTCAACATCGATCTCAAGGCACGGTGGGTCGCTCCATTTAGAGTGTCCGCAGCGACCTTGAGCGCATATCTTGAAGTGAGAAACTTGTTGAATGAGAAGAACGTTCGGTGGATTGATTCCAATGGACGAATCGGCGGGGAGTTAAGCGATCCAGGCGGCTATTACATTGGTCGGCGTACGACGTTGGGGGTGCAACTTGAGTTTTAGAATCACTATCGGATTCGTATTGCTTGCATTGCTGTTGCTGTCGTGCGATGAACAGCTCCCCACGCGGGAAGATCCGCCGTCTATTTTGATTCCTAACATCTCAATAGAACCCGGTCCCGCCATTCTGGAGGACAGCGTTAACTCCGGGAGGGGGGGCATCATCAATATAGATGTGACGAACATTTATGATGAAGTTCTGCAGGATACAGCCCAAATTAGAGGGACTTTGGAGATATGGATGCGAACCGATCCAACAAAGCGCGCCACCGTTTCGTTTGATGAGCGGGCGTTGCAGAATATCTCATCTCTGTTCAGAGGTATCCTCACAATACGAGTGAACGAAAGAATCTTCTTCGTCCATCAATGGTCGCATCGGACTAATGAGGGCGAATACTTCTGGCGATATGTTCCCGTAACGCTGAAGGTCGATAGTCAGGGAAATTCCTATCTCGAGTCTGATACAATCTATATGGCTGCCAGCGCGTCAATCCAGGTATTCAAGAAGGCGCAACCCATCGAGTTGCCGGAAATCCACTACCCCATGTTCTATATTATTCGGTAGCAGATGACCCATTCGATCATTCTCATCGGTGTCGCTATCGCCGCAGTGGCATGTAATCAGAAACAAGAAGATGTTCCACAGCCTGTCGATAGGCCGGCTGTCCGGGACTCGATTGCCGAACAGCAGGTCGAAGGCTGGCTGGACAAATACGATCTCTCCAACAAAGCAGCGGTGGTGGTGAACCTTCCCAGGAAAGTGAATGAAGCGTCGGGTCTTGCGGTAAGTTCGGACGGGAGGCTCTTTACGCATGATGACGAACGCGGTGTGGTGTACCAAATCGACCATCAATCCGGTGAGGCGCTCAAGAAGTTTTTCGTCGGCACTCTTACGGCGCACGCGGACTTTGAGGGAATTGCAATTGCCGGCGATCGGTTCTTTATGGTAACAAGCGGCGGAAACCTGTTTGCGTTCAACGAAGGCGCCGATGATGAACGGGTGAAGTATGATATCTACCGGACTCCCCTTACCGCGTCCAACGATGTGGAGGGACTCGAATACGATCCCGAGTCAAATGCGTTGTTACTGCCGTGCAAGAAATATCCGGGAAAGGGTTCGGAAGGATACAAAGCAGTATATGCCGTTCCGCTTGAAACGATGAAGATGGAAAAACAGCCACGCCTTCTTATTCCACTGAGCGCTGTCTCCGAAAAAAGCCGCAAAGGGAATTTCAATCCTTCCGGTATCGCTCTTCATCCACGTTCGGGGACATTCTTTATTATCAGCGCTGATGGTGAAACGATTGTCGAATTGACGAAAGATGGTGTTGTCCTTGGCCAACGCGAACTTTCGAAGAAAATCAATCCTCAACCCGAAGGCATTGCCTTCGCCCCAGACTTCTCTCTCCTGATTTGCAATGAGGGACAGGGGAAAACGGGATATCTTGTCACGTATCCGCTGATGACAAAGTAACCCCTCCATATGATCTGTGACCTAGGATCCTGGATCTATTAGAGGCGAGAACAATGAGTGCCACCTTTTTGAAAATTACTAAGTCAATACTACATATCCCACCAGCTTTCGTCCTCTTGTTGTATTGCTCCTGCAAAGAGGAAACGCTCCCGCTATTTGAGACATCAGCGGAACCGCGTGTCCATGTCCAGGATGTCCAATCGAATCGGAATAATGTCCTGAGCGCCGTTGTGCAGATCTCCGCGACGAATGCCACAGATGTGAGGATCGAGGTCACGGGTGATGCCAATTACATCCAGCATACTCCCTTCACGCAGGTCAGCGGCAGGAGTGTATCTCTTGCGATCCTTGGACTTGAGCAGAATACGACTTACACGTGTCGCGTTCTTGCACTGTCCGAAAATAGAGGAGAAGGGGAGAGCGCCCGTTTTGTGATAGCCACGGACGGACTACCCACCAACATACCGCGACGCTCTGTTGTCACCAACAATAGTGCGACCGATGGCTATGTGTTGCTCGTCGGACCTTCCGCGGATGCGTCTGGCCGACACTACGCCTACATTGTGGATAGCGACGGCAGGGTTGTATGGTACAGGGCTTTTTCCTCCTCGATGTTGGATTTTCAGAAACAGCCTGACGGATCGTACACAGCGTTTTCTTCTCTCGATACCACCGGCGGAAGATTCTTTCAGATGGATAACCTGGGGAATGTCCTCCGGGAGTACAGGGCGCTGGGCGCTCCGGAGACGGGTGGGCATGAACTTCGACTCCGTGATGATGGCTATTGTCTCTTCGGCGTTGAGTATCGCATCATGGACCTGTCAGCCATAGGAGGACTCCCGGATGCAGAAGTTCGCGGTCTGACCGTTGAGTACCATCGTCGGAACGGAACTAGTCTGATTTGGAATACCTTCGATCACTTCAGCGTCTCGGATGCGTTGCCCGATATCCCGATCACCGGGCCCAACGTCAATCCCTGGCATGGGAACGCAATCGAGGTCGATACGGACGGACACCTTCTCGTTTCCTTCCGTGGCATGGGAGAGATCACAAAAATTAACTCCGCGACTGGCGAAATCATCTGGCGAATGGGTGGACGGAATAACCAGTTCACATTTGTCAACGACCCGCTCAACGGTTTCTCTCATCAGCACGGGATTCGGCGGCTTCCGAATGGTAATGTCATTCTCTTTGATAACGGGAATCTCCATTCTCCTCCGGCAAGCCGCGCCGTTGAATACAGGTTGGATGAACAATCAAAGATCGCGCAGCTCGTGTGGGAATACCGTCCAAACCCTCCCATCTTAAGCCCTTTCCTCGGGTTTGCTCAGCGTCTCGCGAACGGTCATACGCTGGTGTGCTTCGGGCGAGCACAGCGGATCATCGAAGTTGACGGGAACGGCACGGTGGTGTGGGAGCTACGGATCGATGAGCCGGGGATTTATGCGTACCGGGCAATCAGAATCAGCTCGTTGTATTGATAGTCGGTTCTCCCCATCATCGATTTAAAGATTTAAGAGGGCTGGCCACTGGCTTCAACGGTGCTCATGCCCCTTCCTTGCATTTTCACCTGAGATGCACGTTCTTCTATCTCAAGAGTCCAAATGTTTCCACACATTTTCTCTTGGAGGTACCGCTATGAACAACTTCCTGCAACAAGCTCCTTGCATTTTTAATACATTGTTGGTGTTTGCGTTCCTTGTTCTTATCCCGGGACTGTATGGCTGCGGCCCCGACAAGGAACTGCTCAAAGAGACGAAGTTCAGTTCCGCACTGCGCCAGCGGGTAACGGTGCTGGAACAGGCGGACACCGTCGCACAGATTCCGATCAAGGGGACGTGTTCAGCGAAGATCGATGGTATCATGTATCAGGGGATTGTTGGGGCAGGGGGAGAGAATGTTATTATGGATGGAGACCGCTTCACAGCGGACGTATCATCCGATGACGTCTTCGAGGTGGCAAACCTGGAGTTTGTCGTGCAACTCGAATTGGGCCAGAAAAAGAAAGGGAAGAAGTAGTCATCAATACAAGCCGATAGAACGTTACATGGGATGGGCTTGATGAAGCAAGCCCCGACGGAGAGGGGAAATATTGCCGTTTAGTTCGCGGGCAAGACGAAGCGATGAAAAGAACTCATGCCAACCCCTCAATCTTCTCAACGCTGAAAATCTCCGTTGCTACGTCTTTTCCCTTGAGGAGCACACCACCAAGGGACTCAAGCCTGAATCCATTTTGGAAATCCGCCAGGCTGGCAAGGTCACCCGAAACGAGTATTTCCTTGTTGTACTTGTTGCACACACTCTGAATTCGCGCCGCGGTGTTAATCGCATCGCCATGGTATGCGATATTCCTCTTCACTTCCCCCACCTCCACTGCCGTGACGACTCCGACGTGTACTCCGGCTTTGAACTCCGGTACGAATCCGTACATCTTCATATAGTAATTGCGCCGCTGCCGCAGTTGACTCTGACATCCAAAGAAAAAACGAATGCACGTGAGTTTATGCAGCCCTTCGGTGAGCGACCAGCTGAGAACAATCTCGTCGCCGACGTACTGGTATATTTCGGCATGATGTTTTGAAAGAACTCGGTTAATGTCGAGGAAGCAATCGCGTATCATCGCACTGTATGTGAGATGACCAAGACGCTCTGCATGCGAAGTGGAGGACTTGAGATCCATGAACATAAAAATGCGCCGCTCTTCTTTCGGCTTCCGGTATTTTCCCATCATCAAGGGGATCAGGATGCCGGGGCCAAATTGCCGGTTCATCTGGTTGACAAAACTGATCACGATCGTCATGACGAACGTGTAACTCAGCAAAAGGTTTGAGAAGTATCTCCACATCATGTCGTCACGGATCGGCGACACTCCACCAAAGACATAAGGAACCAGGATGCTCTCCCAGAAAACGAAGCGAAGCATCATCATAATCAGGACAATGATGGCAAAGTATGAAAATACCTGAACGACAATGGTGAGTCCAAGAGACCTTCCACGAAACACGCTTTTCTCCAGGAGCAAATCGATCGCACCGCTTGCGCTGCCAAAAACAATTCCAGAAAACACCGAGAGTACGACGGAAGGGAAGAATGGAATCTTGATCGCGACTTCCAACCCGCTGGCGAAAGCGCGCGAACTGAGATAGAGAATCAACGAGAGGAAGAGGTATGCGAGAATCCAGAAATTCACCTGAATGGAAATGAAGGTGAACCGTGGATGGCTGAGCGCGACTCTGCGTGCCCGCGCGGCATAATCAAGTTTTTGTTTCATGTGAGCAGGTTTATGTCTTTTATGGCATGCATGCCGGCAATCCCACGCGGCTTATCCTGAACCTGATCACAAAGGTCACATAAATCAGGACTTGGCCGGCCAAATTGCCCGAGCGACAGAGTTTAACTTTTGAGGCGAGGGAACAACAGAAGAAGGAGACCGGCTACTATTTATACACCCCTGCGGCGCCATACTCACCCGCCGCCCAGAGAGCAAGAATCGCAGTGATTCCCGCGATTACTCTCTTCTCATCTTCTTCGTGAATGACAAGTCCATAAGTATCGGCAACAAAGTGCATGTTGTCGAGAACCTTATTTGCGGCTTTGCGCTCGACTCCTCCATGCCAAAAATCGACCTGATCCAAAATCATCCCCTCGTGACGACGAAGGAATTCTCCGAGTGAAAATACTTTCCGACTGAGGGAGGTTCGGCGTTTGCAGAGTGTGAGAAGATCTTCCACGTAATGATCCCAGAAGCGGGAAAGCAAGCGGTTTTCCGGCCTGCGGAGAAATTTCGCGCGCGCAATCGAGAACTTCGCCTTCGTCTGCAAACGGAAACGGGGAACGATCGGATGGAAATCATAAATCGTCTCCCAGTGTTCTTCGTCGTACTCATCTTCTTCGTAGAAGACCCAGATATTCTTAAGTTGATTCCACGTGACGATCTGTAACACCGCCTTGTCCCGGCTATCAAGAATTATGAACTTCCCCTGCTCGGACTTGACGACCGTAACCCAGTGACTCCATTCATACACACACACCAGTGACGGAATTCCTTTTTTCAGGTACGCCACCATTTGCCGGCGTGCTTCCTCCGGGTCATGACGGCGGATCATGAGCATATCGCAGTCGTATGCCCGTGCTGCGCGTGCAAGCTGAGTCTCGTCCGTTCCATGGTCGGAACGAGTCCGGGCAATTTTGGTGATGTCGTTCTCGTCTGCAAAAATGCCGAGTGTCACCATGGCATGCTTCAACGCGTACGGGCCGCACTGCCAGAGATTCGGCTGTGGTTTGATACTCATGAAAAGGGATTGTCCTCCTTGGTTGGAAAATCGAAGAAAACTACCCATTCTTTGACGAAAGTGCAAACAGAATACTTGCCAATGAGTTGATTCTTGACAATATTATTGTGCAAGGAGGCTGCATGACCGAAGAATCCGACAAACCAACCGTTGTTGTTCTGTATAACCAAGTCGGAGAAGATGAATATGAGAAGATAAAGGAAGTCGATCCGACCACTCTGGATTTTGAGCCGGAATACAGCATACAGGTTTCGACTGCCGATGAAGAATACAAAGCCATCGGGAAGGCTCTCCGGAAGGAAGGCTTTCGGGTTCGCACAGTTAACGTGGCGGAGAACCTCAAAAAGCTCAGCAATCTACTCCGCAATCACCCGCCGGATGTCATTTTTAACCTTGTGGAATTCTTCCATGATTCCTCCTGGCTGGAAGCGGCCGTGGCCGGTTTGTATGATCTCCACAAAGTCTCCTATACCGGTTCTCCTCATTTTGCGCTCGGTCTCTGTCAGCGGAAGGGTCTCGCAAAACACGTCTTGCTTGCGCGTGGAGTGCCTACGCCGAAGTACCATCTTCTCAGGGAGGCAAAAATCCCCAAACGACATCGGCTCCGCTATCCGCTGATTGTAAAGCCAGCTCGTGAGGATGCCAGCTCCGGTGTTGACAAGGATTCGGTGGTCTATGAATACCGGGGGCTCATGCAGCGCCTCGAAAAAGTCTTCAAGGAGTTTGCTCCACCGATTCTTGTGGAGGAGTTTATTGAGGGACGCGAATTGCATGTCTCCATCCTGGGGAATGATCCACCGCAGGTACTTCCGGTCATTGAGTTTGATTTCTCCGAGCTTCCGGAAGATTACCCATCGATTATCACCTACGACGCAAAATGGAATCCTCTCGATGAGGCATTTCATCGGGTCCATTCCATTTGTCCCGCAAAGCTAACCAAGTCTCAACGAAAGAAAGTTGAAGAAGTCTCTCTTTCCGCCTACCGTGAGTTGGGATGCAGGGATTACGCGAGACTTGATCTTCGCCTCGGTGCGCGCAATCAGGTCTATGTCCTCGAAGTCAATCCGAATCCCGATCTGACTGAGGGAGTGTCCTACATGGAGTCCGCCGAACATGCCGGAATGACGTTTTCACAGACGTTGAAAAAGATTGTGGACTTTGCACTCGAACGGAAAGTAGCACATGCCCCGCCTCCACCGATTCTAGCCGATGCCCGATCCTGAGCGTTCAGGATTGCGCTGCACCAAGGAATGTTGGATTCCAACCGAACAACTTCACTCTCTCTTGCGTACAATTCATTGATTTTACGCTGAAGTCTTTATATATTTGATGCCGTTCTATCCTGTGATATATTAATAACTTACGTAACTCCGGAGGTTGCATGGCGCTCGATATCAAGGCGATCAACGAGAAGATCCAAAAAGAAAGTGCGTTCGTTGACGTCTTGCTCCTTGAAATGGGCAAGGTCATCATCGGTCAGAAGTATATGGTTGAGAGACTCCTGGTGGGTCTGCTCGCCAATGGACACATCTTGCTCGAGGGTGTCCCGGGTTTGGCGAAAACGCTGAGTGTTAAAACTCTCGCATCGGCGATCAAGGCAAAGTTCCAGCGGATTCAATTCACCCCGGATCTTCTCCCCGCTGACCTGATTGGGACCATGATCTACAATCAAAAAGACGGTTCGTTTCAAACAAAGAAAGGTCCGATCTTTGCCAACTTCATTCTGGCGGATGAAATCAATCGCTCCCCCGCGAAAGTGCAAAGTGCTTTGCTGGAAGCGATGCAGGAGCGTCAGATAACGATTGGTGAGCAGACATTTCCTCTCCCGGATCCGTTTCTCGTCCTTGCCACGCAAAACCCAATCGAGCAGGAGGGAACGTACCCATTGCCGGAAGCGCAAGTGGATCGGTTCATGCTGAAAGTGAAGATCGGTTATCCCAGCAAAGAGGAGGAACGAACGATCATGCGGGCGAACGTTGCGCAAACTGCGGCGACGGCGAACGCCGTGATTTCTCCGGGAGACCTGATCCGTGCGCGTCAGGTAGTTCATGAAATTTATATGGACGAAAAAATTGAGAAGTACATCCTCGATATTGTTTTTGCAACCCGCTCACCTAAAGAATACAAACTCAACAACCTCACGCAGTTGATCAGCTATGGCGCATCCCCCCGCGCTACCATCAATCTTGCCCTCGGCGCCAAGGCATACGCGTTTCTCAAGCGTCGTGGCTACGTGATTCCTGAAGACGTCAGAGCCATCTCCCTTGATGTGTTGCGACACCGTGTCGCTGTCACGTACGAGGCTGAGGCGGAAGAGGTCACCTCCGAACAAATCGTTCAAGAAGTGCTGAATAAAATCGAGGTACCGTAGAACCGGAGATGGAAACACGTGAACTTCTGAAGAAGGTCCGGCAGGTCGAGATAAAAACACGCGGGATGGTGAACCAGGTTTTCTCCGGTGAATACCATAGCGTGTTCAAGGGCCGCGGGATGGAATTCTCCGAAGTACGGGAGTACCAGTTCGGCGATGATATTCGGACAATCGATTGGAATGTCTCCGCACGGTTCAATCATCCCTTCATAAAGATCTTCGAGGAGGAACGCGAGCTGACGGTAATGCTGCTGGTAGACCTGAGCCGGTCCGGCAACTTCGGCACTGCCCAGCAAATGAAGAACGAAATCAGTACGGAAATTTGTGCGGTCCTCGCTCTTTCCGCCATCAAGAATAACGATAAGGTTGGGTTGATTTTATTTACCGACCGGATCGAAAAGTTTGTTCCCCCCAAGAAAGGCCGCGCCCATATCCTTCGCATCATTCGCGAGTTGATTTCATTCGAACCGACAGGAAAAGGGACCAACATTCGCGAAGCACTGGAATATTTCAATCACGTCAACAAGAAGCGGACGATCGCGTTTCTGATTTCTGATTTCATCGACGGCGGGTTCGACAAAATCCTCCGCATCGTCAGCAGAAAGCATGACTTGATCGCGGTGGAGATCGAGGATCCCCTGGAAACAGAATTGCCGGCTGCAGGCCTGGTGAAGTTCCAGGATGCCGAAACGGGGAACCAACGGTGGGTGGATACAAGTGATCGTCACCTCCGAAACGCCTTCAAGCAACACTGGCAAAAGAGAAAGCTCGATCGAAAGAATCTTTTTATCCGCAGCAAGGTGGATGCGATTCCAATTCGTGTCGACCGTCCCTACATCAAACCCATCGTGGACTTCTTCAAACTGCGGGAGAGACGGCTGTGAGGAAGGCAGGCATCATACTCCTCCTTCTCTGGTTTGTGCCGGTGAATGCACAGGAGATCAAAGCGTGGGCCAGAGTTGATTCGACCCGCTATCTTGTTGGTGACTGGATTCATGTGCATATCGACCTTACACATCCCGTCGGCACAACTTTTCAGCCGATTGTAGGGGATACGCTTGGTGAGTTTTCTGTCGTGGAGCGCCAGCCGCTGGAGCGTTTTTCCGAGACAGAAACGCGCACCACTTTCGTGGTCTCGTATTATGATTCCGGCAACGTTATGCTTCCCCCGATGCAGTTCTTGTATGCTTCGACAGGAGATACGGCAAGCAGAGTTGTCGAGACCAACCCTCTGTACTTCACTGTCAGCACAGTTGCCGTAGATACCTCGAAAGAATTCAAGGACATCAAACCCCCCGTTTCCATCAGCCTGACCCTGGCCGAGCTTGCCCTGTATGTGACTATTATTCTGGCCCTATTGGCTGCTGCATACCTGGCGTATCGATATTGGAAAAAGAGAAATGAGAAAAAGCCCCTCCCTCCGGTGTATGTCCCTCCGCCAAAAGCTGCACATGTCATCGCTCTTGAAAAGCTTGGACGCTTAAAAGAGAAAAAACTCTGGCAGCAGGGTCTTATCAAAGAATACTATTCCGAAACCACAGACATCGTTCGCGAGTATATTGAAAAACGCTTCAAGGTCCGGGCACTGGAGCAGACGACCGATGAGATTCTGGATGCGATAAGCGTATACAATTTGCCGGATGAGGCAACGCCATCACTGGAATTGATGTTGAGAAATGCGGACATGGTGAAGTTTGCTAAATTCCAGCCTTCGGTTCCTGAACACGAGGAGCTTATGGCACACGCGTACTCCTTTGTGCAGAAAACCAAGTCGGCTCCCGCACGGACGGGAAGTCAGACTCAGCGACGGGCAGGTGCACATGTGGCCGGCTGATATTACTTTTGCCAATCCGGAGTTCTTCTACCTCTTGATTCTCCTGCCGCTTCTCGCAGTGTGGTACTACTTCCGGCACGAACGGCAGACGAGTGAACTCCGGTATTCATCCCTTCTCCCGTTTGCACAGATCAAGCCGACCATTCGGGAACGAATGCGGCACGCACCATTCATTCTTCGACTCATGATCCTTGGTCTCCTGTTCGTTGCGTTGGCACGTCCCCAAACAACATCGCAGGGAGAGAACATCTACACAGAGGGGATCGACATCGTCTTGGTGCTGGATATTTCCCGTAGCATGCTCGCCGAGGACTTTACTCCGAATCGGCTCGAAGCGGCAAAGCA
Organism: Bacteroidota bacterium; assembly: GCA_036397975.1. GTDB lineage: Bacteria > Bacteroidota > Ignavibacteria > UBA10030 > UBA6906 > SZUA-287. The sequence continues at coordinate 5,081 of DASWHW010000193.1, read as the reverse complement.
GGTCGCTGCTGATTTCGTCTCCGATCGGGTCCACGATCGCATCGGCTTGGTGGTCTTTGCAGGACAGGGATTCACCCAATGCCCGATGACCCTGGACTACCGTGTCTTAAAAAATCTGATGAGCGAGGTACAAACCGGTGTCGTTGAAGATGGAACCGCCATCGGTATGGGGATAGCGCAGGGCGTGAACCGTTTAAGAGACAGCAAAGCAAAAAGCAAGGTGATGATCCTGTTGACCGACGGGGAAAACAATCGAGGGGAAATTGATCCGGTTACCGCGGCGCAAATTGCGAAATCGTTTGGGGTACGAATTTATGCGATTGGTGTCGGCACGATCGGGGTCGCTCCTCTCCCCGTGCCAACGCCGTTCGGTGTCAGATATCAAACCGTACCGGTGATCGTGGATGAGAAGACGTTGCAGAGTATTGCTGACATCACGGAGGGAAAGTTCTTTCGTGCAACGAATAACAAGACCTTGAAACAAATCTACGCAGAGATCGACAAGCTCGAAAAAACGCGCATCGAGGTGAGAGCCTACCGATCATACACGGAACTCTTCTATGATTGGGTTGGATGGGGGCTCGGGCTTCTTCTTCTCGAAATGATGCTGTCGTATTATCTTGTAAGGAAACTTCCCTGATGATCAGACTGGCACATGCTGAATATCTTTACGCACTGGGTGCAATTCCCCTGCTTGCCGTTCTTTTCTGGTTTCTCTTGCGATACCGGAAGACGGCACTGAAGAAGATGGGTGAACTGGCGATTCTTCTACGCCTCTCAGAATCGACAAGCATGGCCAAACGCGTGCTGCGCTTTGGAGTTCTCCTTGGGGCGATCGCTTTCCTGATCGTCGGATGGTCAAACCCACAAATCGGAACGAGGCTCCAGGAAGTGAAACAAGAAGGTGTTGACATTTTCATTGCGCTGGATGTTTCCTTCAGCATGAAGGCGGAAGACATCAAACCGAATCGATTGGAAAAAGCGAAGCTGGAAATTCGCAGCCTGATCTCCCGCCTGGCCGGCGACCGCGTCGGTCTTATTGTCTTTGCCGGAGATGCGTTTACGCAATTTCCCCTCACCACCGATTACGGAGCAGCGGGTTTGTTCCTCGATGCCGTTGACACCGACGTCGTCCCAACACCGGGGACGTCAATTGGTGCAGCGATTAAGCGTTCATTGCAATCATTCGACTTCAAGGAACCGTCAACGAAGGTTCTTGTTATAATGACTGATGGTGAAACGACGGAAGGAGACGCATTTGAGGCCGCCAAGGATGCGGTGGAAAAGGGAATCCTCATCTACACCATTGGCTTTGGATCTCCGACTGGAACGCCGATTCCGATGTACAATGCTTCGGGCGTGCAGGTGGATTTCAAGCGCGACAAGGATGGGAGCGTTGTTGTGACAAAACTGGATGAGACATCACTCGAGCGTCTTGCCCTGGTCGGAAAAGGAGTATATTTCCGTGGGACGAATAGTCAGGACGAGCTTCAGGAAATCTACAAGAACATCAACTCGTTGCAAAAGCGGGAGTTTGGCGTCAAGCAGTTCACCGATTATGAGAACCGGTTTCAGTATTTTGTTGCGGCGGGTATCCTCCTCCTCCTGATGGAGATTTTGATTTCGGAGAAAAAGAGCAGGTGGATTGCCCGGTGGAATCCGTTGAGAGAAAAAGAAGAGGTGAAAATATGAAGCACTTTCTTGTCATCATGAGCGTTGCTGCCCTTGGGCTCACAAGCTTTGCACAATCAACGCGTTCCCTGATTAACTCCGGGAACGATCTTTACGAAAAGAGCAAGTATGACGAAGCGGAGGTAAACTACCGCAAAGCGCTCCAGGCGGAAGAAAAGCCGCTGGAAGGACACTTCAACCTTGGCGATGCGCTCTACAAACAGCAACGCTATGACGATTCAATGAAGGAATTCGAAAACGTTCTTTCGAAGGCCGAAACAAACGAGTCCAAATCATCATCCTATTATAATATGGGAAACTCGTTCATGAAGAAGCAGCAGTATCAGGAGGCCGTGCAAGCGTACAGTCAGTCCCTGAAGCTTCATCCGCAGGATCATGACGCAAAGTATAATCTTTCCTACGCGCTGCAGAAACTTCAGGAGCAGAAGCAACAACAAGAGCAGAACAAAGACGACAAAGAAAAGGACAAGAAGAAGGATCAGGACAAAGATAAAGAAAAGAAGGATCAGCAGAACAAGGATAAACAAGAACAACAGCAGAAGCAGGATGAGAAGCAAAAGCAGGATCAACAGCAAGACAAACCCAACAACCAGGAGCAAAACCAGCAGCAGCAAAAACCTCAGCAGGAGCGCATGGCAAAAGCAGACGCTGAACGGATTCTGGAAGTCCTGAAAAATGCAGAAAAAGATGTCCAGAGAAAGATTCGGGCGAAGAAGGCAGGACGTCCACGAACGGAGAAGGATTGGTGATCGCGGTGGCCCGAAGAGCAACTTATAACATGACAATGCGGACAGCGCACTTCTTGATTCTCTTATCCTTGGCTCACTCCGCCTTTGGACAAGACATCGCTTTCCAATCGAGTGTCGACAAGAACCCGGTAGGCCAAAACGAGAGATTCACACTCTCATTCACACTGGAGAACGGCGGTCGTACCGGCTTGCCCAAGTTCCCGGACTTGACAAAGTTTTACATCCTTGGCGGACCAAACCAATCCAGCAGTATGCAGTTTATCAACGGCGCAATGTCATCTTCTGTCACGTACAGTTTCGTATTGCAACCACGTGGAAGAGGAAAGTACACTGTAGGACCTGCTTCTATTGAGATCGGTGGAAAAACGTATTCAACGAATTCCATTACCATCGAAGTGGTGAGGGGAAGTCCAAAGCCAAAACCACAGCAACAACCGCGAGGACAAACTGCCGACGCGGCGGTGGAAGCAGAGTCGCAGATTGCCGAAAACCTCTTTCTGAAGGCGTTTGTTGACAAGGCAAACGTTGTGCAGGGTGAACAGGTGACGCTCACGTTCAAGATCTATTCTCGCGTGAATGCCGGGAACTACAAACTTGTCAAGGCTCCCCCCATAACAGGTTTTTGGGGAGAAGTGATCGAAGAGCAGAATCCGATTCCCCCGACGAAGGAAACGATCAACGGCAAGCAATACAATGTTGAGTTGATCAACTATAGCATGGCTCTGTTCCCGACGCAAACTGGGCCTCTCGAAGTAGGCCCGATGGAAATCGAAGCAGCGGTGCAAGTTCGTTCACGCTCCTCGGATCCCTTCGAAGCCTTTTTTCAGAATCCATTCGGACAGCAGGTTCGCTATGTGATGAAGAGTGCGCCGGTCAAGGTGCGCGTTGATCCTCTCCCTGCGGATGCACCGTCAGGGTTCAAGGGAGCGGTTGGTTCGTTTACGATGAACACAACACTGGACAAGACGAAGACGGTTACGAATGAGCCTGTCAGTCTGAAGATCACGGTGGGAGGGACCGGGAATATCAAATTGCTGGAATCACCGCAAGTGGAGATTCCTCCCGATTTTGAGCAATACAGTCCGAAGGTTTCGGAGAATATTTCCCGCCAGATGCTGAAGAAAATCAGCGGTTCGAAGACATTTGAACATCTCCTGATCCCCCGCTATCCGGGGCAGAAACATATCAAGCCTGTCCGGTTTGTGTACTTCGACCTTGCAAAAAGAAAGTACGTGACGCTCAACTCGGAAGAGTACGTTCTAGATGTTGAGCAGGGTGCCGTAACAACCGGCCCTGCAACATCGCTGGTCCCTCGGTCCGATGTTGAATTGCTCACGCAGGATATCCGATTTATCAAAGTCACCGATGGCGGCCTTGCACGAAGGAATCAATTTGTGCACACGAGTGGAGGGTTCATTGTGCTTCTCCTGCTTCCCTTGCTTGCGTTTGGTGGCGTGGTGATGTTCGCGCGGCAGCGCAAAACTGAGCTTGCGGACGAAGCGGGCTACCGCAATCGTCGGGCGATCAAAATTGCGAACAAGGGCTTGAAACAGGCGGATGCCATTCTGAATCAGAAAGTGGTGATGTCGAGCGAGCAGAAGGTGAAGTTCTACTCGGAGATCTCCACGGCCCTGTGGAAATACCTCGGAGACAAGCTCAACATTTCCATCGCGGATCTATCAATTGATGGAACCCTGGAGGAACTTGCGAAGCGTTCCGTGAACGGGGGACTTTCCTCCTCGTTGAAGTCTCTTCTGGAATCATGTGAGATGGCCAGGTTTGCACCAACGGGTATCGAGCAAACCGCGATGCATCGTACGTACGATGAAGCAAAACGGATCATTGTCGAACTGGAACGGAATCTGCGCGTACGATGAAATTAGCCACAGTGTTCTTTCTCCTGATCCTTTCACTCCCGCATGCAAATGCACAATCTCCCGATGAGATGTTCGATAAGGCGAACAAGCGATATCAGGAAGGACAATATGCTGATGCGGCTGCAGGGTACGAGTCCATTCTCCAAAACGGCCTGGTGAGCGAGGCGCTCTATTTTAATCTCGGCAATGCGTATTATAAACTGGGGCGCATCCCGGACGCAATTGTCAGCTATGAACGAGCGAGGAAACTTGATCCTTCGGACGAGGACCTTGCTCACAATTTGAAGCTTGCAAACCTTTCGATTGCAGACCGCATCGATGCAACCCCACATCTGTTCATTTGGGATTGGTGGGACGGCATCAAGAATAGCTTTTCGTTTCCCGGAATTACCTGGATGACATATCTTGCTTATCTCCTTTCGTTCGTCTTCTTGAGTCTTTTTTTCGCCGGACGGAGCTACAAACTTCGGCGGTTGGGACTCTACGGGACATTCGGCAGCGCTGGGCTATTTCTTGTTCTTCTTCTGCTCTTCTTCGTAAAACTCTCCGACGCGACTACTTATGACGAAGCGATCATCATGTCGAGTGTGGTCTCGATAAAGAACTCACCCGATCAAAACAGTACCGATGCGTTTGTCCTTCACAGCGGCGTAAAAGTGAAAATAACAGAACAAGTAGGCGAATGGGTGCAGATTCGACTTGCCGACGGAAAAGTCGGCTGGATGCCGTTGAAGGGACTCGAGCTAATCTAGTAATCGCGCCC
>DASWHW010000192.1:0-11508 GCA_036397975.1 Bacteroidota bacterium | reverse complement strand
GCTGCTACCCCTGTGAAGAACTCATCTGGAATATCAGCGCCTGTCAGTGAGTTAAGGTACAGATAGGCTTTGCCTGCGTCCGCGCCTCCATCATCGTTGAGGTATGCACCAACAATGATATCGCCGTAACCATCGTTGTTCACATCTCCGGCGCTTGCAACCGAACGGCCGAAGCGATTCGAGATTCCTGTTCCCGTGAAAATCGCGTCGACAATGTTGTCCAACTGTGGACCGCCGAGATACATGTACGCCCGACCTGCATCGGCTCCGCCAGCATCATTCCATTGCGCCCCGACAATTATATCAGGATAACCGTCTCCGTTCACGTCGCCCGCACTTGCCACTGAGACTCCAAAGAAGTCTCCGGCAGCTGCACCGGTGAAAGTGGCGTCAGCAGTATTATCCATACTTGGACCACCCAAGTAAAGATACGCTTGCCCTGCATCAGCACCGCCAGCATCGTTCAAGTATGCCCCTACAATCACGTCAGAGTATCCATCGCCATTGACATCTCTTGCACTCGCAACGGAGAAGCCGAAGAAATCGCCCGCCGCTGCACCGGTGAGGGTTACATCTGCGATGTTATCCATACTGCCACCGCCATGAAAAATGTAGGCCCTCCCCGCATCAGCGCCACCGGTATCGTTCAAGAATCCACCCACGATGACATCGGCAAAGCCATCGCCGTTCACATCTCCAGCGCTTGCAACCGAAACCCCAAATTGGTCTCCTGCTGCGGCACCGGTGAGCGTCACATCAACCGTGTTGTCCATGCTTGAACCGCCAAAGTAAACGTACGCTCTCCCGGCATCAACCCCGCCTGCATCGTTTCGGTGAGCAGCCACAATGACGTCCGAGTAGCCATCGCCATTCACATCACCGGCACCTGCAACAGAGAAACCAAGATTATCATTTGCCGCTACACCGGTAAAAGTCACATCGGCCACATTGTTCATACTTGAACCACCTAAAAAAAGATATGCCCTACCCGCATTGAAGGCCCCGGAGTCACTTCCATATGCACCAACAATCACATCGGAGTAGCCGTCACCATTGACATCACCTGCACCAGCGACGGAGTAGCCGAAGACGTCCGTAGCAGCGTGACCAGTAAGGATTACGTCGGCAACATTATTAATGATTGCGCCCCCGAAATAGATATAAGCACGGCCTGCATCCGTTCCTCCAGCATCATTCAGGTACGCGCCTATTATGATATCCGAATATCCATCGCCGTTTACATCTCCTGCACTAGCGACGGAAAACCCAAAAACGTCACCAGCCGCTGCTCCGGTAAAGAACCTCTCCAGAATGGCATTTGGCACCGATCCGCCTCCCTTATGTCCCCCTTTCAGGGCTGGGCTCTCGCCAAACTGTTTTGGCGATTGAGCATTTGCATTCGTGGCAAAAAGGAGAAGTAGTGCAAGAGAGAGTGATGAGTCCCTAATCATAGTTTCCTCATGGTGTTAAGATTGGCTTCGTTCCCCCTTGAATCGAAAAGGTACGGTACCAGGGGGCATCCTTCTGAAAACTATGGGGTTTGATGTCTTGGGACAATCGCAGGAAAGTTGTAATTTGGCCCTGCCTGGACGGATGCACTACAACTAAAGTCGTATAGACGGGACATGGTGGAAGAGAGATCAGCTTAGCGGGAAGCGAAAGTGGAGCAGACGACGAGTTACTCTACTTGGGGAAGATCTTGAGAACAGCTTCAGTCCTGGAGCGGACATGAAGTTTCTCGTATACGTTATGCAGGTGAGTCCGGACTGTCTCAACACTGATGTGCAATTCTTCTGCAATCTCCTTGTACCGATATCCCTTGGCAAGGTAAGTGAGAATTTCGTACTCACGCGGAGAAAGAGCAGCGGCGGCATCGGAGGAGCTTCCTTTTTCGTGAAACGCACCTACAACCTTCCGTGCTATTTCACCGGACATTGGTGCGCCTCCTGCACTGAGATTTTGAATGGCCGCGAGGAGTTCTGCAGGTGGAGTTCTCTTAAGCACGTATCCGTTTGCGCCAGCTTTGAGAGATTCAAAGACCTTGTCATCCGTATCAAACACGGTCAAGATCATAATCAGGGTTTCAGGATTAATTCTCTTTAGCTCCCGTGTGCATTCAATACCGGATATCCCCGGAAGATTAATGTCCATTAACACGACATCCGGTTCTTTGAGGGGAATACTTTCAATTGCCTCCTCCGCAGAAGCATATGCGCCCACACACTCAAAACCGGGCGATCCATCCAGAAGAGCTGTCAAACCCTCCCTGATCTTGTGTGTGTCTTCCACTATAGCAACTGAAATCATTGAGTTGTCTCCACTACCAAAATACGATAGAGGGAAGGAATATCAATACGAGGAAAGTTGTATTCTCCGAGTATCCTCATCGAACATGATCAATTCTAACCCGGAAAGAAACCACGGTACCTTTTCCCAATTCAGACTCAATACTGCACTCCCCCCCAATATCCTCCATCCTTTTCTTCATATTCCGAAGACCATTGCGAAACCTCGATACATCGGATGTCGCAAATCCAGCACCATCATCTTTGATGGAGCCCTTCAGGAGGGAGTCCTCTATCGATAACGAAAGCCACACATGGGCGGGTCGAGCATGCTTTATGACATTGTGAATTGCCTCCTTGAAGAGGAGGAAGACATTCCGCCTGAATTCCGCCGTCACTTTGACCGCAGTGACATCGGCGGGGAAGTCAAACCCGACGTCGATATCCGTTTGTTCAAGAGACGTCGCAACATAACCGCGGATGTAACCCACCAGATTTTCGAGCTCATCATTCTGCGGATTAATAGCCCAAACGATGGCTGCAATCCCATCCAGTGTTTCACGTGCGCTTGCCGCAATAGAATTGAGCCGTGCAGTTGCATCACTACCTTTCCCGGATTCCCGACCTGGGAGTTCCGCCGTCATAACGATGCTCGTCAGGCTAGATCCGATGTCATCATGCAAATCGGATGCGATCCTGGCGCGAATGCGTTCGATTTCCAACAGTTTCCGGACACGAAGGCGTTCAGCAACGTATGCAATGCCGACGACGAAGAACAACGATAGCGTAACAAACCACCAGCGCAAATAGAATGGTGGGAGAATTGTAAAGCTAATCGAGGCGGGATTTAGGCCGCCGTCGCGAAACGACCGCAGCAGCAACCGGTACGAACCTGGAGCAAGTCCAGCGAGGTGCACGGTTCGCTCCTTTGTTGGCTCGCTCCACGATCGTTCGGCTCCTTCAAGGACGTGTTGATACGTGACTATCTTCCCGCTCTCAAAATCCGGCGCTCCATACTCAACGCGAATCTGGTTCTGATCCGGATTAAGCTCTTCAATGTGCACTGTCCTGGTTCCCATATCGGGGATCGGAACCGAGTTACCCCCAACAGTGAGGCGATAAATATAAACAGGAACGTAATTGTCTCCCTTTCTTCCTTCAGCCGGATCAAGAACCGAGACTCCCGACGATGACGCGAACCAGAGCCGCCCATGCCGATCCTTCAAACCGGCAACCACAAAGTCACCAGCAAGACCATCAGCAGTCGAGAACTGCTTCACTTGCCGATTCGAAATATCCAGCATGTCAACGCCGCGCGTATGGCCCAGATAGAGCCTCCCCTGCGCATCCTCTGTGATGCACCTGATATTGTTGCTCGAAAGCTTCTGATCGTTGTATCGAATAAAATTAATTCTTCCTGAGCTGTCTTCAACAATCTCACTCAAGCCCTCTTTGTTTGTAGCAATCCAAAGCCTATATGCTTGGTCCTGGTGAAGCGCAGTAATCATCGTTTGTGGAAGGCTGTCCGCTTCTCCGAAAACAGTCCACTCTCCGGCCCGAAATCGCGCGAGTCCCCCACGGTAAAGTCCAAACCACTTCGTTCCGGAGTTATCTTCACAAAAGGAAGAAAAATTCCCGTCAACTGGAAATTCCGAAATCTGGTGAATCTCATTCGTTTCTTTGTCGATTCGAACTGGTGTGCCAGAATTCGTAAAACTCACCCATAAGTTCTGCCGACGGTCCTCAAAGAGTCTGAAGATCGCGTCGTCCGGCAGACCGTCTCTCTGTGTAAAGGTTCGTTCAGGAACCACGACCTGATCCTCCTTCCATGTGAATTTTGCCGGCAACAGCCCGAGTCCTTTGGTTGTAAGGAGCCACCATCGATTCCTGCTGTCAAGAAAGGCGCCGGGGACACTCCAGGAAATTGAACCAAGCATTGGAAGGATCGCTTTGACCGTTGTGAACTTCGTGCCATCGAACCTGCTGAGGGAGAGAGAGCCGCTGACCACAACAGGATAACCTTCTGTATCTTCATAAACAGAAAGCGCCCTATCCTGAATGCCATCGATATTGCGGAAAGAAGTAAACCCTGGACGGCCGAGTTTCATCAAGCCATCGTCACTTCCCAGCCAAATGTTGCCATAAGAATCCTCCGCGATAGTGTGGATCCGGTTATTGCTGAGGCCGTTTTCCGTCGTGAATTTTCGAAATTGCTTTCCATCGAATTGGACAAGTCCCGCACCGGTCCCGATCCACATATGTCCGTCAGACGATTGACGAAGGGATATTATCAACGGACCTGTCAACCCTTTGGCAACCCCAAGCGCTACCGTCCCCGGAACTCCTGGTAACAAGTCCTTGGGACTCATTTGCCGTAGCTTGACAAGTGACCTCGCCGAATCCTCAAATCGACCTATTGGATCTGGCATGAAGACATGGAGTCCCGCGTTGTGATTGCCGATCCATAACCTGCCGTCACGATCGAACATTAGGGCCTCTACACGACCGAAATCCTCTTTGTCTTCGGGCAGCGCATAGTAGATTTTTCTCCCATTAGGAAGCCATCGTATGACACCTGCCTGGGTCCCAATCCATATCGCTGAGCCGTCATCGGCCAAAGCATAACCGATCATAAGACTGTCGGAAAATCGAGAATCTGGTAATTGGGCAAACTGCTTGGTTGCTTCATCGAACAATACCATCGCCCCACTTTCACATCCCCATGCCCGCCCTTTTCTATCGAGAGCGAGCAACGATGTTGCTGCGATGCCATCGCACACCTGGAAAGTGAGACCTCGGGACTCGTTCTTCGACGATGCGGCGTGAAGGGAATCCGCTGGCGGATCGCACCAGCTGACGAGAGCGTCATTCGTCATTACCAGGTAAGTACCTCTTGCGGTTTGGATCAGGGGGCGGACTGTGTTATCCGGAAGGCCGTGTTCAACACCATACGTCGTAAACTCGTTGCCGTCAAACCGCGACAGCCCTTCACGTGTGCCAGCCCAAAGGAAGCCTCGAGAATCGAAAGAGATGTTGTTGATGCGACCGCTTCCTAGACCATCGGCAGCGGTGTAAGTGCGGATGGGAAGTCTCCCGGCGACTAGATTGGACCAGCCCAACCCGAAGAGGAATAGTGCCAATGTGCCAACACGAATAATCTTACTATTCATCCCGCGCGTTTGTGGAATCATGAAAGAACACAAGCATAGCCGTCGATCTCAATGAACAATGTTTTGCTCAAAAAACAAAAGGGGCTCATTGAGCCCCCTCCAGCACTTGAAAATCACGATCTAATTACTTCATCAACATCAACTTCCGTGTTTGCGAGAACTTACCGGTTTCCATTTTATAGAAGTAAAACCCGGTGGAAAGCGAACTTGCGTTCCATTGAACGCTATGCACTCCCGCTGTTTGCAACCCATTCACCAATGTCACAACTTCTTGGCCGAGAAGATTGTACACCTTCAGCATCACGAACTGCGCCGATGGAATGCTGAACTCGATCGTAGTGCCTGGGTTGAAAGGATTGGGGTAGTTCTGTTCGAGAGTCGCTGTTGCCGGTGGTACTGTGCCTAAGTGGACCGAAGTAGTCGATGCATCCACGAACCACGGTCGAGTAGTTGAATCGCTCTTGAAAAAGTCCACCAGCATGTTTGCTACCTTCATTCTGCCCGATGGCGATGGATGAGTTCCGTCCGATTGAAAGTTGGCGCACTCCCATATGAGACCGTCGGCGCGAGGGTTCAGGCCGTCGGCCCAAAGATACGGTCCCCATGAAATCCACGGAACGCGTGGATTGACGCCGTCGTATGCAAGGGCTGGATCTCCATTGATCTGCCTCTCGATCATCCAACGAATCGAGAATCCCGACTCGTATGCATATGGTTCCGGATTGAGCGTCGTGTTTGCGTACCCTGCGTAGATCCGGCTGGACCAGTACGAGACGACGAGGTTCGGATATCGGCCTCTCAGAATTCCGGCGATTGTCACAAACTGATCCTCCAAAATCTGTGCATGAACCGGGAATGCCTGGTTTGGATTCGCGCTCGCTTCTTTGATCCATGCCGCCTGTACCTGACTTCTCGTAACACCCCCGGTGTTCAATCGCTGATCGATGACACTCCAGAAAGCTGCGTTTGAGTCAGAGATTGTTGCGGCGGTTTGTCCCCCTTGCGCGCCATCGACGATAACCAGCTTCGGATTTTTTTCTGGGTCCGCATCCGCAAGACTCTTGAAGACGGAGAACTCCTGAGTGGTGTTCGACATACCGATGGAGAGCAGAACGACCTTACCGTTCACCGGATCAATATTGCCGGCCGCGTCACGCGGGAGAACTTGTACAACAAGCTGGAGTCCTGCAGAATCATGGGCTTGTGGTCGTGTATTATTTCCGCCGGGATACAGTCCGCCGGGAAATCCTTGGTAGAGGTTTGCGCCAAATTCCGTCAGTGGAGTGAGTCCCACAGTGGTGTCGGAACAGTCGGACGGTGACTGACCTGGTTGCGCGGTGAGGTGCAACGGAAAGAAAACTGCTGCGAGAGCAATTGCAAGAAAAGTCTTGAATCTCATAAACTCCTCCCCATTGTCAAGCGCAAGTTACCAAGCGGCTCGGTGAGAATCAAGACTACGGCCAACTCCCACAAAAAAAGGAGCCGATCTCTCGGCTCCTTTCACAGAAGATTGTTTTTTTTGTCTATTTCATCAACATCAACTTCCGGGTTTGCGAGAAGTTACCGGTTTCCATTTTGTAGAAGTAGAACCCGGTGGAAAGCGAGCTTGCATTCCAATGAACGCTATGCGCCCCGGCGGTCTGCTGGCCGTTGACCAGCGTTGCCACTTCTTGTCCAAGCAGATTGTACACCTTCAGCGTCACCAACTGTGCTGCAGGGATGCTGAACTCGATGGTGGTGCTTGGGTTGAACGGATTGGGATAGTTCTGCTCCAAACTGTACCGGGTCGGCACGTTGCCTGCGCCAACGGATGTTGGACTGACCGGAGTGAGCGTCAGGTTTACATTTTCGATGTTAAATGTGCTTGGTGAAATAGCGACTGATGTTGCATTGCCAACATAGCCGTCCCTATCCGCGACGATGGTGATGTTTCCGGGAGAGACAGCGTCAATAACGTAGCGTCCGCTTGCATCGGTCAGCCCGTAACCAACAACCATCCCGTCAGATCGTAACGCAATAGCATGGACGCCTTCGATATTCCCCGCACCTTGTGCTGTAATGCGTCCGCCTATGTGTGCAACGCCGCCATTGTTAATCGGAGCAACGCAAACATCGATCCCTGTAACGTTCCCGGCCACGTGGACGGTGTCCGCATCGTGCCACCGAATCATGCCGCACACGCCGGCTTTGTAGAACGACGGAGCGTACCCGCTGAAAGGAAGGGCAAGCACGTAGTAGTCGCCTTCATGCACTTCGGTGATGGTGTAGGCGCCGAGTGAATCCGTATGTCCGAATCGCGCACGGTGCGGCCAGACGTTGTGCCGAACCGGAATAAGTACGATACGGGAGACCACACCCACGCCGGTCGAGTCCTGAACCATCCCGCTAATGCTGTTTTGCGGCACCGGGCGAACAGCAAGCGAAAAGTCAATGCCGCTGGTGTCGCCGGAGACGGAGATGATATCAGCCTCTGCCGGATTCGTCTTGTTGTCAAAGTACTCCGGGATGAATCCTGCCTTCGAAGCCATGACGATATAGTTCTTTCCAGAAATCACGCGAGCAGTGTAGTTCCCGAGTGAGTCCGTGTAGCCATGCCACACCACGCCACGTGTGTGGCCAACCCCTTCGATATTCACTGCTTCCTCACCCATTCCCGGTGTCATGCCCGTTGTCGCGAACATGGAGGTCATTTCTTGCATCGTTCTGATGATCGCGACCCGGGCGCGCCGAAGTGGGTTGCCGGCCGTGTCGGTAACCGTGCCGCTGACAAATGCAAATGTTGGAGGCACGCGACGGCTCAAACCGAAGTCGGCAACAAACGAAGAACTGTCTGTTACTTCAACGGGAGTTGCAGTCATCGGCGAAGGTGCATTATCGAACCACTCGGGGATATAGGATAAGAAATTCGGCCAATGCCACAGAGGCGCGGCCAAAATGAGATACGTTCCCGACTCAAGTTCTTTTGAATAGTGGCCGAGCGAATCCGTAAAGGTGTATGGCATCCAATTCATGCCACCCGACTGGGCAAAGAATTTTATCAGAATGTTCGAAAGGGGGTCGCCCGTTGAGTCGTCCATGACGGTTCCGGATATTACGCCATGCGCTGACGTCACTCCCACAATCGTTATCTCGGCAATATTGCTCGGCGCGCTTTCTTCCAGTGTTCCGTTGGAAAACCTCACGGAGGTCACATAATAGAAGTACGTCGTTGCCACATCAACATTGTGGTCATAGAACTGCGTTGCATTTGCCAAACCGAGTGAAGAAAACGAAGAGGTGTCGTTTGCAGACCGATAGATCTTGAAACCCCACGGACCGGGCGGAACGTGCCACGTCAACTTGACTGTCGGATGAGCGGCGCTATTGATTTGCTGAACCTGCAGATTATCAGGTACCGGCGGGCCTTGTGCAAGTACGGGAGAAACCAACAGGAAAATAAAAAGGAACGAGAGAACTTGTTTCATAAAACCTCCCAGAAGGTAAGTTGGAAGATCGATATCAAGAGCGGTAGGATATCCCCATAGCAATATCGAGATTCTGGGGCGGGATGTCAAGAACCTGTATAGGGGTAGGGCAAACTAGAAGAACGATGAAGATTATCTTAGTAGAACGAGCTTCTTGGTCAGCGTCTGACCGCCCGAGGACAGTCTATAAACATAAACACCGTTGGGTTGGTTTGTTGGTTTCCATATGGAATGGTGCCTCCCAGCCGTCATGAATTCATCAGCCAGAATTTCCACCTCTTGCCCGAGAATATTAAAGACCTTTAGAGTCGTATGTCCGGATTGGTTTAGTGAAAACTCAATATGAGTTTCCGGATTAAACGGGTTGGGATAGTTCTGCTCCAGAGAAAAGCTACGCGGCATCGGCGCGGAACGAACTTGATCAATATCAGTAACTATTTCAGTGAGCGGACGCCTCCGGACGCCACCCCCAAGCCCGCCAGCAAAAAGGTAGTTGTTATTCGATCTGACAGATAAGACATACATGTCGTTGATTCCTTCATTGATTGCCGACCATGAACCACCTTCATCATTCGATCTGTAAACACCAGACGAACCATTTGCCACAAACAGACTTGCGTGACTCTCGGTAATCCCATTAGCGTCGATCTGCGCGAACCCGTTATTAACAGCGGTCCAACTATCCCCGCGATTTGCAGAGCGGAAAACGCCTTGCCAACCGACCGTGTAAACCAAAGATTCAGTAATCAAAAACTCCTCCCCGATGACACCTGTGGGAACTCCAGTCCAAGTCAATCCCAGGTCTGTTGAGTGGAGAGTCCATCCATAGTTGCTGGACGCAAACACTTCCTGTCCACTCACACCCATTCCACGAATAAAATCGTATTGCAGTGTGCCTGACCAATTGTTTCCATTGTTTGTAGAACTATATATCCCACCACCGGCAATAAAGATCGAGGAAGGCGTTGCCTCAATATCCGCGACATTTGAGATGGGTAAGCGGTTGATAGCTGCCCACGTCCCTCCAAAGTCTGATGAATAGTATAGGGTGTCTTTTGACGCAGCATAAACATCGCTATCGCGGATGGCAAGCAATGGGCTATGAGGATTATTCAGACCAGTATTGGCGGGTATCCAGTGTTCTCCATCGTCTGATGACCGAAAGACGCCAGAACCATATGTTTCCACAAAAACATTCGAGTCAAGAGTCCAGATGCTTTTGACATAGACTGCTGTGACTCCGTTATCCGCCGATTGCCAATTCACACCATTGTCCCTTGAACGGAGAATTCCATCTCCTCCACAAAACAGTATGTTCTCTCTTGAGGCCAGAGACAACACTGCCTGTGACACAAAGCCATCATCGATCCATGTGTCGCCATCATCCGTAGAACGGAATATCTTGCCATCTCCTGTGCCTGCAATAACCTGTCCGGTCGTTATGATGATGGCTTCGATTGACTGAGCACTCGGAGGTACTGTCAAATCAAGCCACGTCATCCCTCTGTCAGTTGACCTCAGAATCGCGCCATAGGCAGTACCCGCAAAGATTTTCTTTTCCGATATCGCGAGTGACTGAATTTGATGTTGCTGTACACTTGTGATTACCGACCATGTGACTCCGTAGTCCGACGAGCGGAATAAATTCCATGAAGCAAGGATCACCAATGAATCGCGTGATGCGATTGCTGCCACCTCGTATTGGCCTGGCCCTACGTCAATTGAAGTCCAGGATGTGCCGTGATCTGTCGATCTAAATGCCCCGCCAATCGTTCCCGCAATAAGCGTTTGGCCAACAATCGCCAAGCTAATGACCGAAAGATCCGATATCCGCAAACTGACATCAACCCAACTCCCTCCGGAATTACTTGAAAGAAAGACTCCTCCCTCATGAGTGCCGGCGAAAATGTTACTTCCGTCTGTCGCAAGCGAGCGAACGATGCGATTATGGAGGCCCGCGTTGATCCGGATCCAAGTGTTTCCATCGTTCGTGGATCGAAAGACTCCAGATCCATAAGTGCCGACGAATATCTCGTTACCTTTTGCAAGAACCGATGTAACATACCCTCCATAAGGACCGTTCATTTCTATCCACTGCGCCTCAGATGCAGTTCTGAGACAAAACAGAAGCATCATTACGAAGAAAAGTATTCTCAAAATGCTGACCTTTTGTTGCCTGCTGGACTAATGTAAGATCTCATCTTTCCACAACTATCCACAGTTCTTATGCCACAGACAGGTACTCTCAAAGAGCCCGATCTACCCTCAGCCATTGTATGCAGCAGTAACAATTTCCGAGATATGATTGAACATCTTCAAACAGAGATGCCCGCTTTTCGGCAGGCATCTGAAGTATCGGTGTGGTGAGCGAACCTACACCTGTTCCTTGTCGGGCACGTATTTCTTCTTGGGCCGGGATTTTTTGCGAGTGTATTTCTTCTCTACTGTTTGAGTGTTGGCCGGCTTCGGATCTTCCTCAACATCGGGGTATGTGTGAATATCATACTTGTAGTTCCGGAGGATGATCTGATTCCCGTTACGGCCAAGAACATACTGCGGCAGCAAAGGAATCTTCCCTCCACCTCCCGG
>DASWHW010000191.1:0-4763 GCA_036397975.1 Bacteroidota bacterium | reverse complement strand
TTTTGACGACATCTCATGTGGTCGAGGGGAGTAGATTTGTTTTGTACCTCCAGTTCCAAATAACCCAGGGTTCCATTGAAGTTGCAGACCAGTGGCTCGATTGTCCGATCTGCCAGTGAGAAGCAGCAAACTCATTTTCCTGGCAAGTTGGAGAGGAGAAGTGAACGTTTACCAGTTTCTTGTTTGGGGGAGTCTTTGACTCCCCTTTTTTCTTCCTATATCGATATGTAGGGTACTTGCCTCTGTTCCCCCGTAACACGCTTCAAACAACCTCTAACCCAAGTACAAGGATCAGATTCGAGCTTGGCAGATCGGGGCTTGTGTCACTCAAAGTATTCGACGTTCTGGGACGTGACGTAGTGGAACTTGTGAATGAGAGTCTAAAACCGGGGACCTACGAAAAAACTCTCGATGCAAATGGGCTGGCGAGCGGCGTGTACTTCATCGAATACTATGATCCTGCCACAGCATGGCAAGGCACGACAGGATCGATCACCGTTGCGGCAAGTGGCGCAGGATCTCATAACGTTTTGTTCACTGACGTTGAGTGCAGGTGGTTCGAACACAAAGATGGTATCGGTGAGAGCTACTACCAATCTTTGACAGAGGTTGAGGCACCTTCTCTTTTTAATATCGAATATTGGTAAGAGTGGGCATCCCCGGATCACGAAGGGGTTTTGTGTTTTGTTGACGCCGCCCTGACATCCCCGGCCGCATCTTTCTATCTTTCGCATCTTCACAATCTCCTAACCAAGCAGAAAGAACCTCTCTACCGCCAACCAACGATTTCTAATTTGTGTCACACTAAAAGAACCCACTACATGTGGCACGCGTGCCACTGTTTTCTCCACGAATATCTGCTGTCCTGTGGTTCCTGTGGGACACAAACGATACTAAACTGCGTAGAATCATTCATTCCCCACGTTTTGTCTCTGGCGTGGAAGTTGTTTTGAATGATATGCGGTCATTCCTTCGTTGTTTGCTGCCCGAGCAAATGAATACAATCAATTCAATAATAACAGGTGAGTCACTATGAAAGGAAATCTGATGGTACTGGCCAGAACGGTGATCGGCATCGTGATTCTTGGGATGTTTGGATGCACGAGCGACTCGGAAAATCCTGGGACTTCCGGGCAATCCAATCTGCCACCCAATACCATAGCCATGAGTGCCAGTGTATTCAGTCCTGCAACTATAACTGTTACAGCGGGGACAACCATAACATGGCAGAACTTCGATAATATCGTTCACACGTCAACAAGCGACAGCACAGGTTGGGATACGGGAGATATCCAACCCGGGGCGAGCAAAACAGCCGTCTTTAATACGCAAGGGACGTTCAAGTATCATTGCACTTATCATCGCGCGATGGGAATGGTAGGAACAGTCATTGTTCAGTAGTACGTTTCTTCTAAAACGGTTGGTATTCCGCGTGAGAGATAAGCTCTCTGAGTGAGAGCCGACGACCGAAAATGAAACAACCCTAGACATCCTGGAAGAAGTAATGATCTCTACAAGACCACCTTTTCAAGTTCAAGAAAGCAACGGAACAACGAATAATTCAATCCTTGTCACTGGTATCGGTGGCCCGGCCGGCAAAGCTGCAACAGCATTCCTCCGGGGGCGAGGATTGAAGGTCATTGGTACAGACATCCACGATATTAATGATCACGCTGGCGAATTCCACCTGGTGCCACGAGGGGATGATCCCCAATTTGGTACCGCAATGATTGAATTACTTCGTCACACGCGACCCTTTCTCGTGATTCCGACCGTATCGGAAGAACTTCCACCTACTTCGAGAATCCGCAACAGGATACTGAATGTCGGAGCACGAGTCTTTATTTCAGATCCTGTCGCCGTGGATATTGCGAATGACAAGCTAATCACTATGACCGAATTAGGGAGGTGCGGAATACCCATTCCGCAGACAGCCTCTGGAGTCGATGCAAAGACAGCGGGAAAGAAGCTGGGGTATCCCCTTCTTGTCAAGCCTCGTGTGAGCCGGGGAGGGCGTGGTGTTTTGTTGTATCAAGAGGAGTCTGAGGTAACCCAGGAGCGGCGTACAGATGTTGTGTGGCAGGAGTTCATGCCTGGTGAGGAATACGACCTGAACCTCTTTGCTTATCCAGTTGGGCAAGTAAGATCGCTCGTCGTTTTGCAAAAGACGCTCATGAAGCAAGGGATAGTCGGAAATGCGCTAAGTGTTCAACGCGTCGATTGCAGTGATGTTGCGGAGCTTGGCTATCGAGTTGCAAAGATCCTTGGACTCGAAGGGCCAATCGATATGGATATCCGAAGAGATCGCAATGGAGTTCCGAAACTGCTCGAAATCAATGCAAGGCTTGGAGCGAATGTATTAGCAGCGTCAGAAATCCTGGAATCGCTACTCATTACTGCCGAGGAAGGAGTGTTCGCATGAAAACGATACCACTCTTGGTGGCTCTTTTGATTGCACGGATTGCGGCGGGACAGAGCTCTGGAACGGTGAACTACAAGGAGGTCTTTCGACATCAGGGAGATGATGCGTTGAGCTTGGGGGACTTCTCCGGTGCCATCGAATTTTATGAGAAAGCATATGAAGTGGGGGGCGGCGATGATGCCCAGCTTCTGAAGCGCATGGCAGCCTTGCATCAATGGATGCGAGACTACGCCACTGCGAAGGAATTGCTAGGCAATGTCCTCGAACGCAATCCGTCCGATGAGGAAGCAGACATCGCTTTGCGTCAGTTGCAGAACCGCCGCGGGCTTCAGTTGTTTGGAAGTTATGGTGAAGGGGAGATTGATTACACGACACGGTTCTATCGCCTCGGCGCCTTCTATGGAGGTGTTGATTGGCTGGATCTTCATGCTGGGTTTTCGCAAAGCAGCAAGCCGGGATATGACAGGTCAGAAGCCTCGGTCGATGCGTATCTCTTTCCGTCGTACAGACTGTATTTTCGCTTTGGCTTGCGGGAGAAACGATATACCTACCCCCATTCACGGGATTTTCCTCCCGACGACAATGCCTACACACGAGTTCCTGACTATCAGTTTGAGGTTGGGTACTACTATGTTGGAGAGAACTATGTATCCCTCGAAACCGAGTATTACGCACCACATTTCTATTGGAACAATAGCCTTCAAGCAAAGAACTACAAGATTGGTGGAACGGTGCGCAACTGGATCGTCAAACCGGTGTATGCAAAAATCTTCGCGGCAACACTTCATGACCCGGATCCAACATCGCTGTCGTTTGACCAAGTCACAAATACCATCACGGGATTTGGCTACGAAGACCTGACCCTGATAGGTGGCGCTCTCGGTTTTGATAATGAGAGAGTCTCTGCCGAGGTAAAATATGTTCCTGATCGAGATCTTGATCGCTCCTTGGATTGGTCCGTGTTCAGTACACTGCGAGTGAATGCAAATGGACTCAGTGTACAGTATGATTTTCTGTACGATACATACTCTTCCACCTCGGTCAAGGCGTTGTCGGCATCGCAGGTGCACATGCTGACCACTACCGTACAACCCGCTGACCTTCTTGAGTTGAAAGTTGGGATGAAGATGCTTGTCCGCGGTACAACGATTGTCTCCCCTTTTGTTTCACTCCGACTCAAGACGGGAGTGTAAGAGGAATTACTATGCTCCACCATTGTCTGCTCGGTGTACTCCTGTTCCTGCAATTTCCGTTCCTCGAACGATTCCAGGAAGGACAGCGATTGGCGCATGAAGGAAAGCTGGTTGAGGCGGAACAACGGTTCAACGAAGTGCTTGCGAAGAAGCCCGACTTCCTTTCAGCCCGAAAAGAGATCGGCAAGATCCGGATTCAACAAAACAGAATTGAGGGCGCGATCCGGATTTATGAAGGAATCACATCAGAAAACGAATGCGATCTTGATGCACGTCTGACACTCGCCGAACTGTATTCCTGGCAACGCGAATACGACCGATCTATTGTGGAATATAGAGATGTGATGTTGATGGACACGTTGAACATCGGCGCACTAAAGGGTCTGGCCAGAGTTCTACGATGGGCAACACGATACACAGAGTCCGAACGCGCCTACGCCAATGTTCTCGCACTCGA
Source organism: Bacteroidota bacterium (assembly GCA_036397975.1). GTDB lineage: Bacteria > Bacteroidota > Ignavibacteria > UBA10030 > UBA6906 > SZUA-287. The sequence goes on along the minus strand of DASWHW010000191.1, from coordinate 691 downwards.
GCAAGATGACCCTGAAGCTCTCATGGGCCTGGCCCTGACGTATGCCCAGCAAAAGAATCTGAATAAGGCTCTCGGTCTGGTAGACCGCGCATTACGCGTCTCTCCGAAAAATACGGAGATACTGAAAACGCGAGCTGATATTCTCGCGTGGAGTAATCGCTACAAGGAAGCAGAAGAAGAGTATCAAGGGTTGCTCCAAAAGACAACTCATCGCGCAGATGTCTATCACGCTCTCGGAGATCTGAACGCCTGGCAGGGAAAATTTGCAAAGGCGGTGGAGGCGTTTCGTAGTGCTGCTGCTATTGAGCCATCAAATATCCATCATCTCGTGTCGCTTGGCCGTGTTGCCATCGAGGCTTGTATGGGGAGCGAGGCCGAAGGTGCGATTCAGCAGATCTTTGCTATTGATCCAGGGAACCAGCAAGCGTTTGAACTTCTCCGGAGTCTTGAATCCGTTGAGGGTATGGAATATGCCCGTATGGTTGATCGCTATGTCGAACCATTCTTCATAATCACCATTTTGTCCGTGATCGCAATCTACTTCCGCCGACAAATGGATATTCTGAAACGGCGGCACTTCTATTATTGGATTGTGACCTATCCGGTCATTCCGGGGATTATTGTGACATATGTTCTGTTTTTTGCTGCCTCATATTATGGTGGCCTGGGGGGTTTTGGAGTGGTCAAGGGT
>DASWHW010000190.1:0-24095 GCA_036397975.1 Bacteroidota bacterium | reverse complement strand
TCTCCATTGGACACCGACCAACGCCGAGGCACTTCGCGGACAACAGATAATTATACTCCAGGCGGAGAATGGTGCAGGGTTGGTTGACCAGGTTATTAATGTGAGCGTCGCAAATGTCAATGATGCTCCACAAGCGGTGCGTGCGGTTGCTCCGTCAAATGATACAACCTTTGCCTTCAAAGGCGAGACCCCCTTCGTGACTCTCTTCTGGAGTGAAACCCAGGATCCGGACGGGGACTCGGTGCAATATTCGGTGCAAGTGGATACGATGGAAACGTTCGGAAAACCTCTGGTTCAACGGAAGGTGCTTGCAGGAACATCGACTATTCTTGCATTCCCACCGGTGTCGCGCTTGTATTACTGGAAGGTCATTCCATCCGACGGTCAGCTTTTGGGCACAGGAGAATCTCGTCGAATCAATATTCAATACATCCAGCCCTCACGGAAAGTGGCTGAGGAAAAATCAAAGGATGAGGAACCGACACTGGAGCAAAACTTCCCCAACCCATTTAATCCAACAACGAGCATCAAGTATATTCTCCCCAAGCAAGGACATGTTCACCTGGGAGTCTTTAATATGCTGGGGCAAGAAGTTGCGGTAGTGTTAGACGGCGTTCAGCCGGCGGGAACGCATGAAGTAGAGTTCAAGAACATCGATCTTCCCAGCGGCATTTACTTCTACCGGATACAGGCTCCGGACTTTGTTGAGACCAGAAAAATGGTCATCGCTCGATAAGATCCCCTCCTTATTTCATTCTCTTGATAACGACCACCGTCTTATCGTCAGAGTATTCCTTCATCCTGTTATATTTCTGCACGTCTTCAACAATGAGAGTGCAAATCGTTTTTGGACTCTCTCCTTTGACCTCCTTCAACTTTTTAAGTAGCCTTTCTTCGCCGTAGAGGCGTTGCTTTTCATCCTGCGCTTCAGTGATTCCGTCGGTATACAATAACAGGATATCACCCTTCTGCATGAGAGCATATTCTGTTCGATACCTTTCATTGGGAAAGGGACCCATGATCTGACCGGTTGCACTGAGATATTCAACTTCGTCGGATGCTGTGTGAAGGAGCATTGGATTGTTATGGCCTGCGTTGGAATAAAAAAACAGTCCGTCTTTTGAATTGGTCAGTTCGACATATACCATGGAGATGAAGTGTTCAGGCGTAAAGGTGCGGCTGACCAACTTGTTGATCCTGGCCATGAAAGTACTCGTCTTTGTCTGATATTCGATTCCCATCCGGAGTGCGCCGGAAACGTATAACGCTTGTGCGGCCGCGGAGAATCCCTTGCTTGCAGCATCGCCGATCACGACTCCAACCCTTTCCGTATCCTCGGCAGCAGTCAGGTAGTCGAAAAAATCCCCCCCGACAATCCTATCCGCAATAGAGACGCCGTACAATTCATAATTCCGAAATTTCAACTCATGTTCGGGAAGAATACTTCGCTGAATGTCCCGTGCTTTGTCGAGATCACGCTCCAGTTGTTTCGCGTCCGATTCGATTCTTCTGTTCTTCAGCGCTGTCGTCACGGCATGCCCAATAATGTTGAGGGCATAGGTGAGATCCTGCTTCATGAAGCGCCCACTGATAGCGATGATATACGGGAAAAGGTCGTATCCTTTCCAGTGCACCTTTTCACCAACGCCGGTCGCGGAGTAGAGCTTTATCCCCTTCTGTCGTAAGTATTTATTTGTTTCTGCTTCAACGATAGTCCCTTTTCGTGCAAGTTTGAGGAACGGAGGATAGTCAAGTGCACGGAGGCGGAAATTGCTCTTGATCGGCTCAATCTGGCCAAATTGCTTGATGATGCGGTACGTCCCTAAGACGGCATCAAGTTTCCAAATGCGGCCCCCGCTAATGGGGATTTCCTCATTCTGAATGATATTGTCGAGAATGTGACTGAGGAGCTGCTCATCGGTACGGCGCTTTACCTCACTCAGGAGTTTGATAGTTCTGTATAATCGATGTTGGTTCATGTTCGAAATTTGAATAATGATGGAGTTGTGACTCTCAGGCGCACCAATGTACAGGGAATGAGAACGAATCACAAATGAAACAGCAGGCTAATGATACTTCATTTCGCCGGCGGTGATTGGGATGTCCAGGTGATCTTCTTTTCGTGGGATCGCACAGGAATAGACAGCGCTGTAGGCGCAGTAGGGGTTGAACGCCTTGTTGAAGTCGATAGAATAGAGAAAATCCGGATCGGCTTCTTCCTCACCAAGCTCGATGTAGCGGCCAACGTCGTACGTTTCTTTCCCCGTTGTGAGGTCAGTGAACCAGAGGCTTAGATGGTTCTTGTACAATGCATATCGCTGCTGATCATAGGGTGTAAACTTGTACACATTCAATCGAATATCGCGAAGGGTTCCTTCTGCTGTTGGAAGCTCAAAAGCGAAATAGCCGTACTTCAACTGTCTTCGCTCTTCCCCCTTCGTCCCCAGGACAATGACTGTTTCAGGGTTGTCGTATCGGTGGAGAACAGAATGGACTGCAAAATGAGGATCGATAGGATACCAATGTAATCCACTATATGCGATGTTCGAATCACGATGAAATGGGCTTGTCTCATCTTCAGAGAAAAACTTGTCCATCTCAGCCCTGTGCAGGACGTTCTCGTCGACAATCTTCATGCTGTCAGCAGGGGAGAGTGGTTGAATCTTGTTTGTTGATCGGCACGAACACAGGAGAATAGCAACACAGGCTACGGAGACTCCGCCCCACAAACGCGTGTGCACGGTTCTAGGGACGAGCAACTTTCGCATAAACATCCTCTACTTTGTCAGCCATGCTTGATGCATGATAGTGTTCCCGGAACAATTTGTAACCCTCGCTCCCCATTGCCTGCCGCTTCTCTTCCGAGCGAATGAGTTCTCGCAATGCATTTGCGAGTGCTTCTGGTTGTTCCGGTGCGGTGAGAAACCCGGTGATTCCATCCTTTACCATCATACCGATTCCTCCGACCTGTGTGGACGCCACAGGAATCCTTGTTGCCAGTGCGTCGAGAATGGCCAGCGGAAACGCCTCTTCGGCAAGCTCAACCGATGAATGGCAATAAATATCGAAGGCATGATAGTACCGACGTACTTCTGTCCGAAAACCGAGGAAGCGGATATGGTTTTCAATGTTCATCTTTCTTGCGGTCGCCTCGAGTTCGCTCCTTAGTTCGCCGTCACCCAGTATGAGAAAAAGAGTGTTTGAATCGTTCTGCAGGACCGTCTCGACGGTGCGAAGAAGATACCTGTGTCCCTTGAACGGGACCAATCGTGCAACGTTTCCGATAACCACCGTTCCGTCAGCGATTTCCAGTTCGGCACGAACCTGCCTTCTCATCTTTTCGGAATTATCAGAGTTGTCAGGTACCCCGTTTGGAATGAAGGTAACCTTCTCCGGCGGGATGCGGTCATGGTGAACGAGGATTTCATGAACCGGTGGGGCGACTGCGATAAAATGATCGGTTGCAAATTTATTGCGGGCCCAGTGCGTAATATTGTGTTGGATGGAGTGTGCACTGTGCACGGTGGCAACATGGGCTACTGACAAAGAGAAGGCGGCAATACCAGCACATGTCCTGTCATAGTTCGCGTTGCTGTGCACAATATTGATTCCGCGATCAACCATTATTTTCCGCAACTGCAAAGCAACACTGAACACCCTTCCCATTCCGATGTATGAGAGCGGGGTCGTCTCAATTCCTGCCGTGGAACATTTTGTCGACAACAGGTGACCCGGCAGCGTTGATACACACAGATGATGACCCCGTTCCCGCAATAACAACGCGAGGGTAAGGACATAGTCCTCACCCCCGCCATAGATATCCGTGGAGTCAGAAATGAGTATGTTCAACGCGGGTTCAGACTTACTCTTAAATTATCACCTCGACACATTTATACAATTTCAATTGCAGTAGAAAAGTTCACATCCCATCATTGCAATCGTCAATGAAAACAAAAGGATAGTATTAATGGCATTGGTTTTTGACAATTGTTTTTTCATTGTTCCTCCTTATTTATTGGTGTGAGTTGGATTAGGTCCTGATGCCTCGCGCCATAATACTATTTTTTGATCTCTTTGGCAATCCTAGTAGTCGCCGAAGACCGGATCGATGCCAAACCTGCTGACCGCCCAGAGAGTCAGGTTGGTCGCAATGGCCACAATCGCCTTTTTCTCGTGTTCCTTTCGCACCACCAAGTCGTAAGTATCGGCAACGAATTGGTAATTCCGGAGAATCCTATTGACTTGCTGTGGCGTTACCTTCCCATGCCAGTAACTGATTTGTTCCTGTATCATCGCGCCATGTCTACGCAAGAACTCTCCCAGTGGAAACCCGCTGGGGCTGTGTGGCGTACGCGGTGAGCAGATGGTCGAAAGGTCATCAAAGTATTCGTCCCAGTGTGAAGCAAACCCGCTGTTCGAGGCACGGCGGAGATACCGTGCTCGCACCAGGGAGAATCGCGCTTTCGATCGACTCTAAACTTCGGAATAACCGGATGGAGGTCGAACATAACTTCGACCTTCTGTGGTTTTTCTTGATCGCTATCGACGTAGATCCATCGATCCTTGAGTTGCTTCCAACTGCTGATATTGACGACTGGTGCTTTACGACTGTCAATATAAATGATCTTATCCTTCTCAGCCCCAACGACGGTAATCCAATGATTCCAATCGTCAACACAGAGGAGCGCTGGGTAGCCTCGGCGCAAAGAGAGGAGTAGTGCATAATGGGCACGCAGCGCTTTTTTTCTACGGATCATCCTCAGTTCGCAGTCGTAAGCCTTTGCCGCTCTCCCGAGCTTGATGTCGTCGGACCCTGTCCACCAATTTGCACCGGCAATGCGAGAGAGTTTATCTTCACTCACGATCCTCCCCAGCATGATCAAAGCGTGTTTAAGGGCAAACGGGACCGCACTGCCATTTATTTGGTTTTGGTTGTGGATAGATGCCCATTGAGGTGCAAGACAGATGAGGAGACAGCGATTGACAAACACGGTATACTGAATGACTTCAGCAGTTACAAGTTTTCCACGCGCGGTGAGTCACGTTTCCTGCTAGGGGGGGCCAAGCAGTGCTTGTCCGAAATTGATCTGTGCGGCCTGACAGAATGCGACAACGTGTGTGTACGACGAGGAGTTATTTCCTGGGACTGCGAATGAATAGACACCAGCAAAACCAGACGTGATCGCACCAAGTTGGACTTTCGTTGTAGTAGAGTTTAGATTTACTGCGCCGGCTGCGTTGGTAAGCCAAACGGTTATCGTTCCCGCTCCACCACTCACGCGAAAATCCTGAGTTGTGCGAACTGTCTCAGTCCCTGAAGTGGTATCCCGAAGAATGTTGACCATCCCAACGCAGGTATAAGAATTCTGTCCCGAGAATGTTCCTGTCCGCAAAACAACTGTCCCGGGTCCTGGTGGGGGCGGTGTCTGGCTGTTCTGTGCTGTCGGTGCGTTTTCCTTGCAGCCGAGAAGAAAAACTCCACCAATGAACAAGGTGATGAAAGCAAGAGTCTTCATTTATCCTCCAACCAAATTATCGTTCGAGCGAAACTCCGATCATTATGTTAACACCCGAATAGATATTGGTAATCCTCCCGAAAGCACTAAACGCTTCTGCGGAGAGTCGCAGCCCCTGGGCGATTTCATACGCTGTACTCAGGCCATAGGTCGAATATTGTACACCTTCACCGATTCCTACCTGCACTCCACCAAGAATCAGGTCAGGCTTCGGAGTGTCCACAGGGCCGAACGTTCGCAATGATCCCTGAATCCAAAACCGGCCAATCGTATATCCCGCCTGAACACCAAACTGATACTCGTTGGTAAGTCCCCTTGTCCGAAGGTTGATACCGCCGTCGAGAGATATGTATGCCGGCACGGGGTAGAGAGAGTGCGAGAGGTGGAGTTGCAACCATATGTTAAACTCGCCGTCTCCCGTCGGGAGATACACGGAGCCACCAGAACCATCCTTCAATAGAGTTGTACCGGTCTTGTCACCGGTCGGGATTCCAATCGTAGCGCTGACAGCGAAGGGAGTACTTCCCGCTCGCACGATCCCATACTTCAACCCAAAACTTGCATCCCCAATCCCGACCTGAGATTCCGTGGTTTCAAACGTCGCAGTGCGGACAAAGGGAAACTGTAGCGAACCGGTAAATCCCTCCCACAAACCGTACTCACCATAAAATGACATGGATTGAGTATTGAAATCTGCCGTCATTATTTTCACACCGTCACGAGTGTAAAACTCGTTCGTTGCCAGCAAACTATATGAGAGTTTTGCATAAAACGAACCGGTTTTGCGAGTCCAGGCTCCACCAAAAGAATCGGTCTGGAGCGCGAACAATAGAATAACGGCTACAATGTATAGGCGGATAGGCATGATTTCGGAAGATTGTGATTGAAAAGGATAAAAAATATGTATTGCGAAAGTATCACAAATCCGGAATAAGTGGCTTTGCCTGACGAGCAAAGATGGTAGCAACTCCCCATATGACCGCAGTTCCACATATTAATACACCCGCGATAAACAAAATGTCGGCAAGCGGTTCGGCAGCGTCAAGGTTGTCGCTGAGAAGCCAATTCCAGTCATGAATTACTCCTCGAGCGATGAGCCGCAACCTCATGACAGGAGCATCGCGTACGTAAAAGCTGACATTGATGATGTTCTCGCCCAGCCAGAAGCCCGGGAGGGAGATCTGAGAAGGGTTTTTCAGCCACGTGAGAATCAACAGCAAGAGAGGAAGAAAACATTGCAGAAAGGAACCGCCAAAGATGTACAACCATTTTGGAAAGAGCCCGAAAAAGAAATGGCCCGCCTCGTGGATAAAAAGGTTGACCGTGTCAAGGACAAAAAGAACGAAAGGCGGTGACACTGTCCGGTCTGTTGGATCATAACCCCACAAAAAGACAATCAAATAGAAGACGTATGCATAGCCAAGCAGTTTGAAAATACGAGCCGGGGATTGCAATAGTGCTGCCACCAAGTCAACGGAGCTTTGCGGTTTCGCGGAAGAATAAGATCATGTCCGTCCCGATCGGCTGAGCCCCCAGTTGCCTCATCATGCCGACAATCTGTCCGCGATGGTAGCTGGAATGATTCACGACATGCTGAAAAGCCTCTTGAAACGTGTTGACGAAAATATCTCCTTTGGATGTCTTTGCTTCAAACGTGTTTTGTAATTTCTTGTCGGTCATCGCCCCCAGCCATTTTGCGATGTCGTACCCGGTCGTTTCCCAAATGCCTCTGAGTGATTCAAGTGAATCAATCTCCGCCGCCTTCAAAAACGGTTGTGGGGAGCCAAGCCATCGTTCGAGCCAGACCTTCTCCGCTCCTACCATATGTGTTAAGGTTGCGTGAACGGATCCGTGGCTCGTTTGCATTTCCTTCTTGTATTGTTCGCTGGGGAGTGTTGATAGCGAATTAAAAATTCTGTTTGTCGCCCATGAGTTGTAAGCGTGAAGAGTCTTTATTTCCTGCAACGTCATACGAATCCTTGGTTGTTAGAAAAGTGCGCTCCATTCGGTTTTGGTAAATACCATAACCGTCATGACAGCGGCAAACAATAGAAATGTCCCGCCGGCGAACCGAAAGATTCCGTTCATGACATTATGATTGATTTTCTGATGGTGGCGGTGAATAATCTGGAGGAGAATGGTGAACCAGACTCCAGTGCCAAAGCCGAAGCCGAGAGAGAAGAAGATGTGGCTTGTGGCCTTTGGTGTCAGCAACTTGTTGGAGTGAAGAAAACCCACGACGCCAACGAGTGAGGGAATGAGTGTGGGAATAGCAAGATTGGTCAACGCAATAATGATCCCGAGGAGAAACGGTGAGGAATATCCCATTTGTTCCGCCCGTACTTCCTGGGCTTTTTCCCGCTCTTCAAATGGTTCTGTCGTTGTGTGGCGATGTTTGACATACCGAACGCCGAGAACAATAAGAATAACAATACAAACGATTTGAAATGAGAGCAAAAACCAGGCGCTGGCGGCAACCAATCCTGTTATCCAAACAACGATGCGTGAGGAAGCAAACGTCGCGATCAGTGCGTAGAGGCAATCCATCACAACTGCACCAAGCGCTACTTGCAGTCCGGCACGAAAACGACCTTCCAATCCCTTTCTCATCACCGCAACCGCGAGCGGTCCGGGGGGAAGAGCCAGAATGAATCCTGTTGCCAGGCCGATAACGAGGGGAATGAGCATCAATAGTTCAGTGTGGAAAAAGGATGTTCATTGCTGATCTACCCGGTTCTTCAACTCCGCAAGTTTCTGCATTGCTTCCATCGGAGTGATACTGTTGATATCGATTGCGCGAAGCTCGTCACGCAATGAATCGTCCTTCAACTCAAAGAGGCCCATCTGGATCTCCGACGTTTTCATTCTCCCTTTTGCCCGGCCGGAACGCTTACCATTGCTACGATCATTCTCCTCTAAGCCGAGGTCAAACTGTTCGAGACTCTGAAGAATGACTTTCGCTTTGTTCGTAACTTCCTCCGGCATTCCTGCCATCTGGGCGACCTGAATGCCGTACGAATGATCTGCAAAGCCAGGCGTTACCTTGTGAAGAAAAACGACCTTGTCGCCGTACTCGCGCACATCCACCTTGTAGTTTCGGATGCGGGAAAAAAGATCGGCCAGCTCATTGAGTTCGTGATAGTGGGTTGCGAACAACGTGCGGGCGCCCACACGTTCGTGCACATACTCTGTGAGTGCCCACGCGATACTGATGCCGTCGAAGGTGCTGGTGCCACGACCCACCTCATCAAGAAGGATGAGACTGCGTGGGGTGGCAGTATTGACAATGTTTGCCGCCTCGTGCATTTCCACAAGGAAGGTGCTTTCCCCTGAGGCGATGTTGTCGCTCGCGCCAACCCGCGTGTATATCCGGTCCACCAAACCGATTGTCGCACTCTTTGCCGGGACGAAGCTCCCGATCTGCGCGAGTAACGCGATAAGCCCCACCTGTCGAAGGTAGCTCGACTTGCCGCTCATGTTGGGACCGGTAATAATGAGAATCTGCTGAGCGTCAGTACTCATCGCAACATCGTTGGCGGTATACTTCTCACCCGGCGGAAGTAGCCTCTCTATCACCGGGTGGCGTCCCTGTCTGATCTCCAGGCGTGTGGACTCATTGACTTCCGGTCGGGTATAGCCATACTCTCCGGCATCGACACTCAAAGAGAGAAAGCAGTCGAGTGTCGCGATGAGGCGGGCATTATTCTGTATTGTTTCTGCATGCGCCATAACCGCGATGCGGATCTCATTGAAGAGGCGGGATTCCAGCGTCAGGATTTTTTCTTCGGCACCGAGAATTTTCTCCTCGTATTCTTTGAGGGCGGGGGTGATATACCGTTCCGCATTCGTCATCGTTTGCTTGCGGATATAGTCTGACGGCACCTTGTCCTTGTGGGTATTTGTTATTTCAAGATAATATCCAAAGACATTGTTAAAGCCGACCTTCAAAGAGTTAATGCCGGTCCGCGCTTTTTCCTCCTGCTGAAGTGAAGCTATCCACTCCTTCCCGCTATGGGCGATTGTCCGAAGCTCATCGAGTTCCGTGTTGTATCCTCTTTTGATGGTGTTTCCATCCGCCAGTGCGGGAGGGGGATCAGATTCTATGGAAGATTCGATGAGCGTGATTGCTTCCGGAAGAGGCTGGAGGCCCGAACGGATCTCCATTAGTCCCGGAGCTTGCACATCGCGAATGATCTCTGCGGTTTCAGCGCAGCAACGGAGAATCTCTTTCAAGGCAATGAGATCCCGCGGTGTTGCCCGCCCGGTGCAGATTTTCGTATTCAGCCGTTCCAGGTCGCCAATCGCTGCAAGTTTGTTCTTGACTGCTAATTGAAGCTTTCCCTCTTTGAGGAGTTCTTCTACAGCGTCCAGGCGTTCCACGATCGGTCCGACGTTTGTCAGGGGTTGATGGATCCATCTCTTCAGAAGGCGTCCCCCCATCGGTGTCTCCGTTTTATCGAGAACGGAAAAGAGAGTACCTTCTTCGAGGTTCGAAAGGGAGGAAGTAATCTCGAGGTTCCTCTTCGTCGAATGGTCAAGAACCATGTGGCCACTGACGTCATGGGGAGTCAATTTTCGAATATGTTCGATATTATTCTTCTGTGTCTCTTGAAGATAAGTCAGTACAGCGCCGGCGGCAGCGATCCCGATTCTAGACTCCTCCGCACCAAACCCCTTCAGTGAGCGTGTCTTGAAATGCGCAGTGAGAAGTTCATAGGCATAATCATGATTGAAAAGCCAGTCCTCCATTTTTGTGAAGAGTCCTGAAAAAGAAGCGCTAAGACGGTCTTGGATAATGTTTGCATCACGTTTTTGGATGAGTATTTCTGCGGGACTAAGGGATGCAATCTGCTCAGCGAGCTGTGCGTAGGAGAATTCGGCAAAAGAAAACTCCGCCGTGGAGACATCAACGAACGAGAGTCCAATGCTCTCCGTCCCGGCGGGATTGGGTGAGGGCAAGGCAATTGCTGCGAGGAAATTGTTTTGCTTGTTTTCAAGAACGCGGTCGGAATATGCGACACCGGGAGTCACTACCTCGATCACGTCGCGCTTAACAATTCCCTTGGCGAGCTTGGGATCTTCGAGTTGTTCGCAAACCGCAACGCGATGGCCTGCTTTCAGAAGCTTCGGAAGGTACGTATCAAGCGCGTGATGTGGGAAGCCCGCGAGCGGGACGTTCCCGGCGGCTCCGTTTCCCCGCTTCGTCAGGGTAATGCCCAGGACCTTTGAGGTTACGAGGGCGTCTTCTTGAAAGGTCTCGTAGAAATCACCCATGCGAAAAAGGAGTATCGTGTCGGGATACTGAGCCTTAATCTGACCATATTGAGTCATCAGGGGAGTAGACATTGGGAGAGTGTGATAACAGGTGATTTCTAATTCGTGCTGGGAAAGTAAGCGAAATTCGGCAGGAAAATCAATGAATGGATGTAGGCTCAACCAATCGAAAACAAAAGACCGGCAATGAGCCGGCCTTTGCACACAGCTAAAATTTGATTGCTAGTTTTCCCACCAAGAAACGAGTTCGTATTTGTCAGAGACAGGAAAGCTCGGCGGTGCACTCGTCAGGAAGCGCGGATCGTGGCGGATACTCTTGAGAAATCCATTCACGAGCAATCCTCCGCTAATCTTCCCCGTTGATGTTGAAGCAGCCATTGTCAATGCACCGAAGAGATTAAGCCGACCGCTCACTGGAACGTTGTCATACTCCTGTACAGCAAAGACTCCATCGTGGCAATAAACTGCTGCCTGAATGCTCACCGACGATGCCGACGTTCTCGGAAGCCATATGCCGGTGGAGGGGTCTTTCGTCGTAACATACGTCATGCGTTCCGAAACGAGGCCAAGCATATCGGGCGAGGACTGGTTCCCGTTTGGATTTGATGCAGCCATTAGATTGTCGTCAATCCAGATATTTCCTTTTGTTCCCCCCCCCGCAGTTCCCTTGAGAGCGACGATAGTTGCCTTCCCTTTGTATGTTCCCTTCACACGAACATCGGCGTTCTTCACTGCAATCACTCCGTTGGAAGTGAGGGAGCTAAGTGTGACTGTTTCGTTCCGCGTGGTACCGGTAAGGGCCGGGATCTTGATTTTTACATTGCCACTTGAAAGAAATTCGAGCGAGACATCCTCACCGTCAAATAATGCATTCGGCGCGCTTGAAGCGGCGAGGCCCTCCAAGTTTGTCATATTTGCGGCGGGGCGATTGACTGTAATCCCCCATTCACTTCCAGCATTGAAAATAGGATCGTACACTCCTCCGTACACCATCGAATTTGGTGGATTGAAACCAGTAATTTTATCATGGAAGTACGGGCGTCCGCCGAGATTCCATCTTCCGTTCGTATGTGCGTACCCAAACATGGAGTCGCCGGTGACCTTCCACATATTGCCACCCGAAGTAGAGTTGCTCGTCGGACTCATGTAGCCGTTTGTCTCGGATCCGGAGAAATACCCGTATTTTGCAAACGGTGTGTAGCGCAAGGACGCAATAACGGTATCTCGCACGAGCCCGCGCCCATCTTTGGTGAAAGCTCTCACCTCGGAGACTGCCATGACTTTCTTATCGCCTGCGGGGTTAACGCTATCGATCGTAACACTATAGGTGCCGCCGTAGAAATTGCCGGTAAAGGTATTAGACGGTGCCGTGGCGCTCAACACGTAATGCGTTCCGACGTTTGCTCCTGCAACGGCGACGTTGTGTGCCATCGATCTTCCGTAATAGTCCATCGAATTACTCACCGTCTCTGTCGCCCGAAAATTTATGTTGAGAAGGGCATAACCGACGAGAAGCCCCAGTCCGATTACATAAATGATACTTGCTTTACCCATTGAAAGCCTCCATTAAAACGAAAATTGTTATCCGTGCCGTTTGATGTTTCGTGAAGCAAGGCGGGTCTGCCGCCAGAATCCTTTGATTGTACTCATCTTGTCGTAACCGAGAATATCATCGGCAACTTCGTAAGGACTTTCAACATTGAGAGTCGTTTCGATAATCCATATTTGACTCTTCGCCGTCGTATCTGCTGGCGTACCGTTCTCTCGCAGATAGCGGAGATTAAAATCCTTGACCCCGATACTCATGACAAGCGGCGTTTGCGTGTTCACCCTACGGAAAAGTGCAAACACCGTATCTGTTCCGTTCTTGTAAGGGGCAATAAACCACGCAATCTTATCAATCGTACCATCCCGATCGATATCCCCCTGAAATCGAATCGCGGTGGGACTGGAAATTTCAATTGACATCTTCGGATCCACGACTCCGTAACCAATTTTTCTGAAATCGTACTCGATGGTTCTCACGACGTTGACCAGAGACTCTTGAACATTGAGGTTGGCATTCGATGAATCTGTGTGGGCGATGATGTTTGTATTCAACTGAATGCCCATCAGGATAACATACGCGCCGATGATGGTGGAACCGATGAGATCAAGCATTACTGACATATCTGTACTCCTTCTATCCTTCGGATTCTAGTTCCAATAACTCATAATTGCGGGGAAATTGAGCGTATCTTTTGATGTTGGGCTTGTCACCGTCACCGTGAGTTTCTTGTGCCATGTGCGAACACTAGAAACACCATCGAGATTTGTCGCTTCGACATAGACAACCTTTGTACGGACAAAGTACTTGGCCCGAATATCCTTGACTTTGAATTCCCAATCGGCTCCCGGTGTTGCCACCGAGTCACTTGGAAGATCGCTTTTATAGACGATAAACAATCCGTTAAAGTCATCAACGTCATCAAAATCCTCGAATGCTGCAGTGGTATCACGATATTTCTCACCACCGTCTTTGGCAAGCGTGGTTGACAGTTGGGTCACATCCGTGAGTGCCGTATATGCCGGAAGGGTGATTGCTTCATCAAAAAGCTTTCCGGTTGCTTCTTCGACGAGCGATGTTGCTATTGAGACGGCAGCAATATCGATCTCACTTGTGTTGATTACATCGGTGGTCTCGATAATCGTCCCATTCGAGTTCAATACCAGGTTGCCCAGCAGAATCAGCGCGAGCAACACAAGCATCATTTGTCCAAGATTCATAGTGAACCCTTTATCTAGTTAGGGAGTAAGGTGTATTGTGTTTGAAATCCTCAGCACGACCCGCACTGACTGTGCAGGACTTTTCTTGACACAACACTGTTGGGGGGAAACAGCGGGGGGTTTGTTCGAGAAAAAAATATTGTGGAGCGATAGAAATTCTACAAAGAAGATAGTCCTATCGAGTAGGAATTGCAGTGCGATGAATCACGATGCTTGGAGTGAACTCGGTGACCATGACCATGATCGGAGATAGGTACATGGTCTATAAAAAAAAGCTCCAGGTTTTGCCCGGAGCTTTCAAGAGAAACAGACACCGCAACTAATAATTTCCCAATCCCTCTATCCGATAACTCTCCCACCAGTTCTTGATTGCGAGTGTCTTAGTATAGAATCCCGGATAAAACGGCGGTCGAAAATTCGGGTCAGAAAGCCGGGTGTCGTATCTGTATCTCTTCGAGAATCCACTTTTGATCGTAGATCCGGCAAACGTTCCCACTGCGCCCCTCTGTTCCTGAACCATCGATCCCAGCAGGTGAAGTTCTCCAGAAACTGGCCTGGTGTTATAATTTTCCGCACCAAAGGATCCTGTTCTCGTGAACACACTAGCCTGCACAACACAATTAGAATTATTCTCGGCATTATCCGCGACAACGACGTTGGTTTCACAAACAAGCCCTAGCACGTCATCACTCGATGTATACCGGGGGTCATTCTCATAAAGAACGTCGTTCTCGATTGTCACTTGACTTAGCGAAGTAACGGTGAGCTTTCCATCAACTGTTCCCTCGACGTGAACGTTCCCGGAACCAAGTATTACCCCATTGAACAGAGGATTATTGAGAGCAATTGAGTCTATAATCGGGCCAGCTTTGCTTGCTCGCACATATGCCTTGCCATCGTTGTTTGCCGACGTGCCAGGACTCAATGTAACCCACACATCTGGTAACAGGTAACTTCGTCCACCCGCCGCGGCAGCAGTAATGATTTCACTGAGATCCGAAGGGAAATCAATCGTTGCCACGCCTGTTTCATACCCCTGTTTGAAGATCGCGTTGTTCCCACCCTTTCCCGGTTTTGGATCAAAACCCTTGGCCGTCGTCACCTTTTCCATGAAAACAGGCTTACCATTCACGTGTAAATTTCCATTTGAATGAACTCTTCCCCAAACCGTATCTTTAGTGATCCAAAAAACATTGCCCTCGAAGTTTGTCATCCAGGCATAGAGAGTAAAACTGTTTTTCTTATTTCTACTGAGGTAAACCTCTACGGTGTCCCTAAAAGTTCTATAACCCGGAATCTGGTAGCGAGAAATGCTTTGCACAAGAAGTTGATCGCCGGCAAAATTGGAAGCTTGGACGGTATAGTCCCCCGGAAATGCGCCGCCAGCGGATTGAGAAATGGGCCCGCGCCACGATGTATCAGCGTACAATAGTGCAAGACCTACATTCGCCCCAGCTACAGCGATGTTATGGGAAACTGTTGTTTGGTTGTACCGGGCCATGTTTTGAACCGTACTAGTCGCGGAAGTGCTTAGATTCAAGGACATGTATCCCAGAATAAAGGCAAAGCCTATGACCAAGATGATACCTGCTTTACCACCCATGTGTTGCCTCCTTTGATGACCTTATCGTTGAGAATTTTGTGAAGCCAGCCGAGTCTGTTGCCACATAGAACTTGAATAGAGAGCATTTCGCTGGCCGGCTTTTACAGTATTTGCGTCTCTATACGGAGCATGGGGATTTTGTACTTCGATTGTTACATCAACAACATGAATCTCGGCCAAACGACCTGGATCGACAGGAGTAGCAAGGTCTTCGCCTGATTTTGTTATATAATCAAGATGAAACACCGTGACTGTGCCTACAGAAAGGACCTTTTCAGAATTGACCCTGCGATATAACAATCGATCTCGTTCGTTCTGCGTGCCGCTCAGGTCTGTCGTATCACCGATGAAATACCTCACGGTGTCCGGCACGGTGGCGGTCCGGTTGAGAACCGTAAGAAACACGATTGTTGATGTATCTGCAGTAAGAATGGTAGGGACGTTTTCAGGAACTCCGAAGCCCATATTCCGCAACTCACCCTCAAGCAATTGCACGGTAGCAGTAAGCATCTCCTGAACGAGCATATCTCCGTTGTAGACCGCCTGGTTTTCCACCGCAATATCATTTGCGGAGACAACGATGAACAGGAGAATTCCCCCGAAGATCATCGAAATCATAACATCCATCATTGCTGCCATGCTGCATCTCCTCTAGTCGAAGTGGTAATAGCCACGAACCTGTGAAACTTTTAGTGTGTCCAAGCGCGAATTTGCTTCTGGTCGTGGAAAAGTTCTCCAGATCTTGAGATCCATACGCTTCACGAATTCACGATTGCCAGAGTAGGCAGAGACGTTATTCGGCTGCACATAGAACACGGTAAATAGAGTGCGGAATCGTCGACCGGTTCCGCCAGCCTCACGTTCGATAGAGAACCCGTTGAAATCATCATAGTCGTCAAACTTGTGAACGCTATCCTCATATGAGGACTCTCTTCCGAGATTAGTGGCCAGGGTTAGCAAACTCTTCTGCGATGAACCGACGTGTCCAGTATCGGTATAGGCATCGAAAGCGAGCCCGTTTGCCAACTCCATATAAGATGTGGCAATTGTGGTTGCGAGAATTCCGTCTTGCGCGCTTGCGATGTCATCCCCGGTTGCCGCCATTAATCGATAGTAATTCATGAGGATCGTCGTCACCATCATCATTGCGAAGATCGTGAGCATTGTTTGTCCTGTTGTCATTCTAACTCCAATGTGGAATCATGTATCTACTGACCCTTGTCAGGGCTGGGGCACTCTATGAAACTGCAATATGAATGCCATTGAACACCTGGTGAATGATTTGCTTGTTCTTATTTTTTTTCACTAGAGAGGAAACGTCATCGGTCAAAATTGACCGCGACACTTGTATCATTGTAGAATCGGGAGAGAAAATACCTGTGTATGGTAGGAGTGTAACGGAGAGATAGAAAAGAAAAACCCCGGAACGAAGTCCAGGGGTTTCAAAACATGGAACACAAAAAAAATCTTACAAATCGAACTTTCCATAATTCGGCAGATGATACGTCTCCCACCAACCGGTTACAGGGAATGTGCGTGACCAGAAGCTCGGATAGAATGGAGGGCGAACATTCGGATTTGCCAATCGGTCATCGTAGCTATAACGCTTCAGGTAGCCGCTCGTGAGAACGCCAGCACTATGTGTTCCAACAGGCCCGAGACGGTTCTGAACAATAGAGCCAAGGATCGTTAAGGTTCCTCTCTGGACGCCGTTATTATAATCCTCCGCCTTAAAGGAATCGGTCCGTGAGAAAATGCTCGCCTGAATCACGCAGTCAGTTTGGTTCTCCGTATTATCTGCTACTATGATAGAACCTTCGGCAACGAGGCCAAGCATATCGTCCGAAGAAGAGAGAACGCGAGGATCGTCCTGGTAAAGGATATTATCCTGTATGAATATCTCGTCATTCGAAGCAATGGTCAGTCGACCGTCAAGGGTACCAAGAACATTGACATGGTGATCACCAAGGATAACGCCATTGAACGTGCCAGGATCAAGCAGAATCGAATCAATTGGTAGGCCTGCCTGTGTTTCGCGCACATAAACTCTTCCGTCACCGCTGATCGAGATATTTCCCGGGCTCAATGTCACCCAAATGTCTGTCGTATAATGTCGACCGCCAGCGCTTGAGTCATTCGCTGCACCGAGAAGTTCAGAGAGATTCGCAGGAAAGATTACACTGTCAACTCCCGTCTCCCAATTCTCCGCGTAATTTCCGTCGTTGGGACTCGTGCCGGGGTTCGCGTTGAAACCATGAACGGTTGTCACCTTTCGCATGAAGGTAGGAGAGCCGTTGACGTTGATCAGATCATTTGTGTGCACCCGGCCCCACACAGTATCGCCGGTTATCCATTGCACCCCGTTCTCACTATTGGTCATCCAGGCAAACAACGAAAAACTCTGATTCGCATTATGTGCGAGATAGACGGTGACCGAGTACTGCAATTCTTCATCAAACGACTGATATTTGGATGTGCTTCTGATGAGTGGCCCATCGCGCTCCACGGTATATTCACCCGGGATATTAAATGGTCTCATGTCCACATGAATTGCGGGACCGTACCATGCGGTATCCTGAAATACTTTCGACAGTCCAACCTGTGCCCCGGCAATGGCGAGATTGTGAGCAACCTCCGACTCGTAATAGAGCGAGCTGCTATGATTCGACATCTTTCCTATCTTGCTGATATTCATCGAGATATAGGACAGGATAAATCCGAATCCTGCGACGAGTATGAGCGCTGACTTTCCTGTCATAGTTGAATCACCATTAAATGTGGAATCGCTTTACCTTCGCAAGTTTTGCGACGCAAGCCGTGTCTGTTTCCAAAGGACTGATGAATAGAGGGCGTCTCGTTCTCCCGAGAGGACTTGGTCCTGTTTGCGATAAAGAGCGTATGAATTCTGAACTTCCACCGTCGATTCTATTTCATAGATCTTCTTCAGATCGGTCCCCAGTACGGGCATTGAAAGAAGTGCTCCGGCACGATCAAAATACCGCAGGTGAAACTGGGTTACCACTCCCATAATAAAGGGCTGACCACCATTTACCTGACGATACAGGAAGCGATCTTGCTCATTTGGAGTATCAATGAGTTCATTCGTGTTTCCGATATAGAAGCCGACGGTATCAATGACTCCCAGAGGCGGAAGATCAACACGGTACCGGACTGTAGATGAGTCAGCGAGAGTTACCACCCGTTGTGTATCCGGTACTCCGAATCCCATGTTGCGGAGTTCTCCCTCAAGATACTGTGTCGTGGAGATCAATGCCTCCTGCACCTGCTGTTCGCCATTCGCCAAAGCTGAGTTCTCCATAGCGATGTCGTTGGTGGTAAGCATAATGATGAGCAGCGTTGCCCCTATAAAAGAGGAAAGAATAATGTCCATAAATGTGGCCATACAGAACTACCCTTCTCAACGACTAATTAAATCGAAAGTATCCAAGAGTGGTAAACAAACGAAGTGTGTCCACCCGATTACCTGGTACGTAATTGTCAATTCGCCAGATAGAAATATCCATCCGTTTCAGAAATGTCTTTCCTCCCGCGGGGATTCCAATGTTTTCTGGATCGACGTAGTAGACCTTGAAACGAGACTTGTAGCGTCCGTTGCTGCCACCACCATCGCGTTCGACTTCATATCCGTTGAAGTCGTCAATATCGTCGAAGCCCGACATGGTGGAGACAGTATCCATTCCCAATGACGAGGGGTCCGTTAAAGCCGAAACATTGTGAATGGCGCTTGCTGAATTGACGGTGGCCTGATCAAAATCCAGTCCGTTTGCGAACTCGATGAAAGAAGATCCAATGGTTGTCGCAACAATCCTCTCCTCACTGAGAGAGAGATCGTCATTGTTATTGGCAAGGAGTCTGTAGAAATTTACCAGAATCGTTGTGAGCAAGATTCCGGCAAAAATCACCAGTATTGTTTGACCGGTTGACATCCGAGTCCCTATCTAGGTGATGCTGTCGTACAGCTTGTGAATATCTCTGCACTCTTCAGACGCATTCCTGAAGGCTAATAATGTGTGTGTAATCCCGGGGTGCTTGTAGGAAAGGCTTAAGAGGACACCCCCATTGATATGCTGACTAAATGTACGCATGATCTTGAGATAAGTCAAGACTGCTTCTGCGTCCGGTTTGACCATTGGCACAGCGTGGTGGTTTTTCCCAGATGGAACGTTTTTCCCAACTTATGCCTCTTGTCAGGTAACTTGAGTTTTGCTATTTTGTTTTCAGTCCGAATTTGAACATCGGCGACAATAAGGAGACCTGATGACGAACCACCTCTACTTATGCATCCTCTACATCACGCTTCTTTGTTTTCTCTTAAACCTTTCGAGTCTTGGTGAGGAAAAAGGGACGTTACGATCGGGGCCTATGGTCGGATACTCTGAAATGACGGAAGTGATGCTATGGGTTCAAATGACGGGGCCCGCAGAATTGCAATATCGGTTTTGGGAAGCGGGGAATCCACAAAGTGCTCGGACAACAGAGTCACAGCGGGTCACCAGAAACTCAGATTTCATTGCTCATACACGTATTAGTGGGTTGAAAGAAGGTCAGCACTTTGAGTATGAGCTCATGCTGGATGGACGCGTTGTTGCCCGACCGTATCCGCTACGATTTCAGACACAACAGCTCTGGCAGTGGAGAAAAGATCCCCCCTCATTCAGCGTTGCGCTTGGATCATGCGCATACATCAACGACCCTCCTGATGATCGACCCGGCACTCCTTACGGGTCGGATTATGAAATCTTCACTGCAATTGCTGAGAAGTCGCCAGACCTCATGCTCTGGCTCGGGGATAACACTTACTATAGAGAGATTGACTATACGTCTGTGGATCGCATGAAGTATCGGAACGGCCATACGCGGGCACTTCCGGAAATGCAACCGCTCCTGGGTGCAGCCCATAACTATGCGATTTGGGACGATCACGACTTTGGCCCCGATAACTCCGACAGAACGTTCTCCCTGAGAGAGGACGCTCTTGATATTTTCAAGATCTTTTGGGCAAATCATACTTATGGGACTGCGGAGATCTCCGGAATCTTCGGTCGGTTTTTGTGGGCGGACGTTGAGTTCTTTCTTCTCGACGATCGTTATCACCGATCTCCGAACGAAATGCCAAAGGATGATTCGAAAGCAATGTTTGGCAATGATCAATTTGCATGGCTCAAGGAGTCGCTCTCACAGAGCAAAGCACCGTTCAAAATTATTGTTAACGGCAACCAGATACTTGCGCCGGCAAGCAAACACGAGGCTTTGTGCAATTATCCGGGTGAGTATCATGGACTCATCCGTTGGATCAAAGACCAAAAGATCGAGGGTATCGTCTGCATTTCGGGAGACATCCATTCCACCCAACTCACCACCCTGCGAGACTCTTTGTTCTACCCTCTGTATGATCTAACGAGCTCGTCGCTGACCGCCGGCATTTACAGGATCGAAGGCACCCCACCTTCCTTTTACGACGAGACGAAATCGGTATTTGAACATAACTTTGCATTGCTGAAGTTTGATGGTCCACGAACCGACAGGCGTTTGGTGATGGAATGTTATGACAAGAAGGGAAAGGTACTCTGGTCACAAGAAATCCAGGCTCGCGACTTGAAGGTGAAATAATACCTGAGTGAAAACATTTGCGAGTTTTTAAATACCCTTCACTTGAGGGCGTAATAGTCACAATACGGTGAATATGCTTTGAATTATGACGGCCAATTTGCTATACTATGGAAGCGCTTAACCCCCTCTATCAAGGCAAAGGGCTGCTTTGACGGAAATTCACCAGCCGAAACCGAACGATCCTAATCCGGAATCACATGGCAGTGTCTGACACACTTTCTCTCGATGTCGCTTCGCTGAAAGAGGAGAATCAACGTCTTCGCCGGGCAGTGGAAGAGTTGACCGTGATCAATGATCTTGCTCGAGCGATCAGCGCATCCATGGATCCTGAAGAGATTATGGGGACAATTATCCGTCGTTCCCTCCGGGCAGTTCACGGGGAGCAGGGCGTTATCACGTTGGTGGAGCAGAGCGCGGTCGATCCGATGAAGACGCTTGTCCGCGCAAACACGTCATCGAGTGAACATGAACAATTCCATCTCAATCAAGCGCTGATCGGATGGATGCATTTGAACAAGAAGCCCCTGACGGTCAATACTCCCCGCTCCGACGAACGGTTCCGCGGCGTCAAGTGGGATGAGTCGATCAGTTCTCTTCTCTGCGTACCGCTCATGTTGAAATCGGAGCTGCGGGGCGTGCTCACGATCTATAATCGGAAGGATGGGAGAGAATTCACCGACGACGACCAGAGGCTTCTTGCCATCATTGCCGCGCAGTCTGCGCAGATTGTGGAGAATGCCCGGCTCAATGAAAGAGAGAAACAGTTTCTGAAAATGCAGGAAGAAGTGAGTCTTGCTGCGCGTATTCAGAGCGGCCTTCTCCCACAGACATCGCCAATCATCCCCGGATACGAAATCGCCGGGAAGAACATCCCTGCGCAAATCGTTGGCGGCGACCACTTTGATTTTATCCCGGAGGAAAACAACCGCATTGCGATCTGTCTAGGCGACGTCTCGGGGAAAGGTCTTCCTGCGTCCTTGCTAATGGCAAACTTGCAGGCCACGCTCCGGAGTCAAATTTTTTCCAATCCATCCCCACAAAAATGTGTTCGAATTTCAAACAAACTTCTCTTCCAGAGCACCGGTCCTGAAAAATTTGCAACTTTGTTTTACTGCCTTCTTGATCTCAATGACCACTCGCTTACCTTTACAAATGCAGGTCACGATTTTCCATTCCTGATTCGAGAACACGAGCCGGCAATGAGACTCAAGACCGGCGGTCTCGCAGTTGGGATGCTCGAAGATTTTCCCTTCGAAGAAGAGACGATTGCTCTCCAAACAGGTGATGTGCTGGTGATCTGTTCCGATGGTATTGGAGAGGCAATGGACATACAGCATCAGCAGTACGGCGAGGAGAGACTGGAGAAGATTATCACTGCGAACATTCATGCGAGCGCAACTGAGATTATTGAGAAAATCGTTGGGGACGTTCGGTCCCATGTGAACACTGCTCCGCAAATGGATGATATGACACTTGTTGTTGTCAAACGGACCGCGTAAGGATCGCGGTCGTGATCACGATTCCAATTCTTTTCTGAGGAGGACTCCATGTATATGCGAATGGTACACATGAAGGTCAGGGAAGGGAAGCTTGAACATCTGCAACGTCACTATTCTCAACGGGTGATTCCAGCCTTGTCAAAAGTTGATGGTTGTCTGTATGCCGGTCTGATGCACAGCAGCAATCACCAGCCCCAATGCATCTCGATGACGCTTTGGTCGACCGAGTTGGACGGTCTCTCGTTTGAAGGAGGAGGGCTGTTTCAGGTGTTGCTGAGTGAGCTGCGCCCCTTTTTGTCGGAATCATCTGAATCGCGTTTGCAATTGTCGGAGGACCTAACCCTTGAATATGTCTCCGTCCCGGAAGACCCGGTGGTGGAACATTATTCGGTTGAAGAATCTACCGAGACCCCAACGTTTAAGGACAAAGTACCCCAAGGTCTATGGCTCCGCATCGTTGCGCTCAAAATTGCGGACGGCAAGCTCGACGAGTTTAAGAGCATTTATCGGAACACGGTACTCCCAACATTACGCTCACTCCGGGGCTGTCGCTATGTATTTTTGACGCAGAATGCCGGACGAAAAAACGACGTTATCTCCGTGACGGTGTGGGATAGCAAACAGGATGCGGAAACATACGAACGGGGAAAGATGTTCCCCGAACTGTTGAACTCCACAAAACATACTCTTGCCGGACTGTTTCAGTGGCGTCTCCAGAACCGGGAGGAAGGCCCCACCGCAACGAGCGAAGATCCCGTCGTGGAAAGCTATGATGTTCTTGCTGGAAAGAGTTTCGCATGAAAACCGGTATGAACAAAGCAGGCGGATTCACTCTCCAGAGGCTGACGGAACACGCATCGCACCTGCAGACGATTCAGAAATCATTGCTGCGCCCTGGCGATATTATCGTTGTGAAAACGTCCAACTCGAAGTACACGATTCACGCTCTACGCGACGGATGTTTTGCAGTCTCAGGGGGGTGGTTCGATCGCAAGGGCGTTGCTCCTATGCAAACGACCATCGCCGGTTGTACTTGGGGCGGGAGTGCTATTAAAGTGGATGTTATTGCTGCTATCGGCCTCAGCATTGAATTCGGCAACAGGGTGATTACCAGCGCTGTCCAGCGCATCATCTTTGTCCCGGTCCATATCATGAACTAATCGGGTCCCTCGGGTTTGTTGTCCCGCCCTCACTTGCTCCGAAATGCCAGCGCTTGATTTTTCGAAAGCAAACGCAGGTTTACAGGTCCTCAAAAGGATGTTCTCTGGTACATGATTAGGTCTCCTCTTTTTTCTCTTACGAAATTAACGTGGAATGTTCTTCCCAGTCATCGTCAACCCTTCTTGCGTTCATTATCATTTCCTGAATTACAAACATATCTGAGAAGATCCATCTTATGATTAATAAGACTGTTTCGCATTACCGGATCCTGGAAAAATTGGGGGAAGGGGGGATGGGAATAGTCTACAAAGCCGAGGATACGAAGCTCGACCGCACGGTCGCCCTCAAATTCCTACCGTCCCATCTCAATGCCTCTGAACAGGACAAAGCGCGCTTCATCCAGGAAGCAAAGGCGGCCTCTGCACTGAACCACCCAAACGTCTGCACGATCCATGACATTCAGGAACACGAAGGTCAGATGTTCATCGTGATGGAGTTTGTTGATGGACAGACCCTTCGTGATAGAACCAAATCCCACATCGTCAATCCGAAATCAGCAATTGACATCGGTGTTCAGATCGCTGATGGATTGGCGGCAGCGCATGAGAAGGGCATTGTGCATCGGGATATCAAGCCGGAAAACAT
>DASWHW010000189.1:0-4187 GCA_036397975.1 Bacteroidota bacterium | reverse complement strand
ACCGTTAGGGGTGTCCCGCAAAAATACGGGACTGAGATTACACCCTTTCAACCTGATCTGGATGATACCAGCGTAGGGAAACGGAGTCACCGGTCGGCCGGGCTCATGTAGCTTTCTTCAAACCGTTTCTCTTCGCATCAGATAAGAGAATCGGTTTTTGATTTTACGGGGAAGCTCATGAAAATCCAGCTATTAACCACGATACTTTTCCTTTCCACGCTCAACCTTTTTGCTCAGACAAACGGCATCGTCACGGGTAGGGTGACCGACCAATCCTCCGGCGCACCACTCGTTGGCGCCCATGTCACGGTTCAGGAAACTAATCTTATTGTGTCCACCGGATCTGATGGTTGGTTTCAGATTCGAAATCTCGCCGATGGAAGCTATGAGCTTACCGCGTCATACGTCGGGTACAGAAGCAGCACAATTCAGATTACGCTTGAACATGGCAACGATGTCGATATCTCCATTGTCCTTGAGCAGTCTGTGCTACCCGGAATACCCATCACTGTCAGTGCGACACGAGGAGAAGATCGTTCAACGCCTGCGGCATTTCAAAACCTGGAGAGAACGGATATCAAGGAGAGATATTTCACGCAGGATATCCCGGTTCTTCTCTCCGAGCTTCCATCGTCGACCTTCTACTCTGAATCAGGGAATGGAATTGGCTATACCTATTTGAATCTCCGCGGATTCGATCAGCGGCGCATTGCCGTGATGGTCAACGGCATTCCGCAAAATGATCCGGAAGATCATAACGTGTACTGGCTTGATTTCCCCGACCTTGCGGCAAGCCTCGAAGATATTCAGGTACAGCGCGGTGCCGGAAGCGCTTTCTATGGTCCCCCTGCAATCGGCGGCTCGATAAATCTTGTCACGCAGAATTTCGCCCATGATCTCTCTCTGAAGGTTCAGGCCGGTTATGGTTCCTACAACACGCGGAAATACTCGGCATCGTTCACCTCCGGACTGATTAACAACACCTATGCTATGAACGGCAGGCTCACGACGATTCAGAGCGATGGTTATCGGCATCGCTCCTGGGTGGACTTCAAGAGCTATTTTCTTGGTGCGGTACGATACGATGAGAACATGACGACGCAGGTGAATTTCTACGGCGGGCCGATCGCAGATCACCTGGCGTACTACGGAATACCGAAGAGCGATATCAAGGATAGGCAGAAAAGGAAGGCCAACCCCATCGAGCGTAACGAGGAGATCGAAAACTTTTCGCAACCTCATTATGAACTGCTGCATGAGTGGCAACTGACCGAATCTGTGACGCTCAATAATTCGTTCTTTGTCGTTTTGGGAGAAGGTTTCTTTGATTACGATGGCTCTTGGGCGCCATACTCCTATTTTCGGCTCACATCCCAGAACGGCTTTCCCGTTGTAGGCGACCCCGATACGCTGTTCCTACCGGGAACGTTGATCCGTGCCACGGTGTCCAATAAGCAATACGGGTGGCTGCCGAGAGTGAAGGTTAAACATTCGAGCGGCGAGCTTATCGTCGGAGCTGAATTGCGAATACACCGTTCAGACCATTACGGCGAAATACAATGGGCACAGCAAATTCCGGCTGGCGTTCCACGTGACTATCGGTATTATTCATACAAAGGAGCGAAGGATATCGCGTCTCTGTTCGTTCATGAAATGTATCATCTCTCGCCGCAAACAAATCTGATGCTCGACCTTCAGTATGCTTACAACAGGTACCGTTTGTATGACGAGGCGTTTGTTGGGACGGACTTCATTCGACCTTATCATTTCCTGAATCCTCGCATCGGGCTCAATCATAACTTTGACGATCGCTGGAATGCATATGCAACCATGGCTTACACTTTACGGGAGCCACGTCTGAAAAACCTCTATGACGCCGCAGAAGCAAGCACACCTGTCTCCTGGGGTGCGGTTGTCCCTCAGTTCGCACAGGATGGATCAGGAAATTTTGATTTTTCGAAGCCCCTCGTCAAGCCTGAGTCTCTGTTTGATGTTGAACTTGGTGGCAGTGTCCGGGGCGATGCGTGCACTGCAACACTCAATCTCTTTTGGATGGAGTTCTCCGATGAAATTGTAAAGAGCGGCCAGGTAGACCGCTTTGGACAGCCAATAACCGGCAACGCGGATCGCACTCGCCACGTCGGAATTGAGCTAAGCCTTGGTGGTAAGATCATTCCCGAGCTCGAGTGGATGATGAACGCGACCGTCAGCCGAAACAGATTCATCCGCCATACAGATTATTCCTCCGACGCTCCTCTTGTTCTGAATAAGAATCCCATTGCAGGTTTTCCTGACCTGCTGGCCAACGGCCGCATTACCTATCGGCTTAACGACTTTGGGGTTTCTTTGAGTGGAAGATTTGTAGGAAAGCAATACACCGATAATTTCAAGAACGAGCAGAACACCGTCGATCCATCTTTTGTGAGCGATGCCTGGATTGCTTATACCTTCAGAAATCTTGTCAGAAACACCTCTCTTGAATTCAAACTCCAAGCAAACAACATCTTCGATGCTCTTTATGCTGCATATGGAGAAGGAGAAAGTTTCTTCGTGGGGGCAGAGCGAAATGTTTTCTTCAATGTCGCGCTGGAATTCTAGTATGAACTCTCAAGCGTTAGTCGTTTGTAATGGAGAACCACCAACGAAGAAACTGGCGAGATCTCTGGCCAGCCACGCATCGCTTGTAGTTGCTGCTGATGGAGGTGCAAATACGTGCAAAGCGCTTGGTTTGACACCGAATATCATCCTCGGCGATCTCGACTCCGTTAAGCCGTCAACTCTTCGCTACTTCAGGAAAGCAGAGGTCATTCGTGTACGCCGACAGGACAATACCGATCTGGAAAAAGTTCTGGATGAATTGTCGAAAAGAAAAATAATGGATGTGGATATACTTGCAGCCATCGGCAAACGTCTGGACTTTACACTTGGAAATCTCTCGATCGTCTGGAAGTACACACTACGGATGAATATCGCGTTTCATGGAGATTCTTTCCTTGCAGTACCAATCGACGGACGACTCTCCATGAAGGCCAAACGTGGAACCACCATAAGTCTTCTGCCGTTCGGTCATTGCGGTGGCATCACACTGCGCGGGTTGCGCTATCCTCTCACCAACGCCTCCATGCGTGTCGGGGATATCGGAGTGAGTAATGTGGTGAAGAAATCTCCGTTCAATATTTCCGTTAAGCGGGGGAAGATGCTTTTGATCGTGGCCCGCGACTCGTAATGCTCACTCTCACCCCTCTTGACTACGTTCTCATTGCCGGATATTTTGGAGCAATACTCCTTGTCGGATTTCTTGCCGCCAGGCGAAAGTCGAGCGCGGCGGCCGATTTTCTTCTTGGAGGGAGAACGTTGACTTTGCCGCTCTTCGTCATGACACTGGTTTCGACATGGTATGGCGGAATACTGGGGGTGGGAGAATTTTCCTACTTGTATGGAATTTCAAACTGGGTAGTGCAGGGATTGCCTTACTATGTATTCGCGATTGTCTTTGCTCTCCTCCTCGCAAAGAGAATTCGAGCCTCCAACCTGATCACAATTCCCGACAAGCTCCAGCAGTCTTATGGCCGACCTGCGGCTTTAGCAGGAGCCGCCTTCACATTCATCTTGACCTCCCCTGCACCGTATATCCTTATGCTCGCCGTGCTCCTGCAGCTTATTACCGGCTGGAGCCTTCTTGTTTGTATTCTTCTTGGTATTTTTGCATCAACGGCATATCTCTGGTTCGGCGGGTTCCGGTCTGACGTCTACACGGATGTTGTCGAGTTCGTGCTCATGTTTGCGGGGTTTGCCGTTCTGCTTCCGTTCGCATTTATGAAGTTCGGGGGATTTGATTTCCTCGCGTCCAACCTTCCTCCTCTTCACCTGACGTGGAATGGGGGGAATTCAGTTCAGTTTATCCTCGTCTGGTTTTTCATTGCATTATGGACACTCGTTGATCCATCGTTTCACCAGCGATGTTATGCTGCCCGCTCTCCGGAAGTCGCGCGCAACGGCATTCTTCTCTCCGTTGCGTTTTGGTTTACCTTTGATGCAATGACTGCGACAGCGGGGCTGTATGCTCGAGCGGCGTTGCCCCACCTTGAGCAGCCGATGATGGCATATCCAATGCTTGCGGAGATAACATTGCCAAGCGGATGGAAGGCGATGTTTGTGATTGGGATGCTGGCTACGATCATGTCCTC
>DASWHW010000188.1:0-19981 GCA_036397975.1 Bacteroidota bacterium | reverse complement strand
CATTGCCTGCGTTGCGCCGAACACTTCCATCATCCAGGTAGTCAGAGTATACTTCCTTCACGTTGAAATCTTTGTTTATGACCGGTCAGTGCAACATTTGCGGTTGGCGGGGTGAGTTCCTTCAACCGGAGCTCTTGCGGGAAGGGACGCTCTGCGGCAATTGCAGCTCATCGAGCAGACACCGAATGGTGATGTACGCGCTGTCTAACATTCTACGTTACCGAAACCTCCCCGTCTATCAGTGGCCCAACGATAAAGATCTCCATGTCCTCGAGTCCAGCGCCAGAGGATCATATCCGCCCATGCTCGAGGATAAATTCGATTATTACAACACCGAATATGATCCCGCTAAAATTACCGCTGGCGAAGATCCACGGCACTGTGCGGATTTCCAAAAGCTCCACTACGACAGTGATAAGTTCGATGTGGTAATCGCATCCGATGTGTTTGAACACGTTCGGCATGATGAGAAAGGGTATCGTGAGATTTTTCGTGTCCTCAAGCAGGGGGGATCTTTTATTCTTACGGTTCCGTACAACCATCAACAGGCCGAGACAGTGAAGCGCGTTGACACGAGCGGGGGAGAGGACGTTCACATTCTTGAGCCCGAATACCACGGTGGGGGAGGGCATACGTTGACGTACCGTAATTATGGTCGGGACCTCCTTTCCCTTCTTCGAGGTGTCGGTTTCAGTGTGGCGTATGTCGAAGGTGAAATTGCGGCACACGCCATTACGTCCCAAAGTCTCATCCTCTGTGCCAAGGCAGATTACATCGATTGCTCGGAACTTATTGTGGACGGACAAATATCTCACAAATCAATCGGAATGTTGTTGCCCTATCGGTTGTTCCTTTTGTTCAAATACAATATCAAGGGTTTCGTCCACTATCTTAAAGAAGTTCGGCGATAATGGTCGCACCATGAAAATATTTGTTGCAATACTGACCATAAGTTTATTACTGGCGTTTGGCATTGGATGCTCCGGAGGTTCCGACACCCAGACTTCAAGGACGGGGACTCCGTATATCTTTTCCCCAGGAATTCCTTCGTTTGAGATGACTGCCGCACCGACCTGGCACTTCGAAGAACGAGGCTTGGGAATCACGGTGTCTGTTTCGAACACATCACTCGTGTTCGTCCGTGACAAGGATTCTTATATCGCAACGTATGAGATTTCTGTCCAGATATACGAAAAGGAACAAGAAACGCTCCTCCTCGAAAAGGCCTGGGTCGAGACGACCAACGTGCCAGACTACGAATCGACCCAACTGAAACAGGCGAAGAGATCCTCCTACTTCCTTGAGTTGTCCCAAGGAGAGTACACTGTCATTGTTTCTCTTCGTGATGAAAACTCGGCGAAGCTTGGCTCGCGACGTCTCAATGTTAAACTCACTCCAGTGGAGAGCATGGAACTCTCCTTTGCCTCGCTGGGACTGGAGGAACGACAGCCCGACGGAAGCTACCAAAACGTGCTGCCCTTTAGAGTGATTGAGGGACATGATAGTGTGCGGGTCTTTGGGGTTGTCAATGCCCCGCTGAAGGCCGCGTCGCTGGACGTTTCCTTGCTCGTAGTAAAATTCCCGAGCGACACTTCCGTTGCGGCACCACCGTTCCTTTTTTCACCGGTCGCAGGAACATTTTCCCGTCATGGGGTCAATTACTCAACTCCCGATACCATTGGGCTGGCGCGCTCACTAATTTCCGTGAGAGGAAGACAAATAGACTTTTCAATACCCGTTGATCTCCCCGACAAATCATTTTACAGGATCTACCTTTCCATCACTGCGCTGTCAGATGCAAACAGAGAACCCCTTTCAGTTATGAACGATCAAGCCGAGATTGTTGTCCTCGGCGCGGGTTATCCACGTCCGCAAACGATAGACGCGTTGATTGAACCCCTGGTGTATATTGCGAAGGAAGAGCAAATGGACTCGCTGCGGTTAGCGCCGACGACGGAGGAGAAGAAAAGACGCTTCGACGCGCTGTGGCTTTCTTTTGCAGACAACAAAGCTGCTGCCGCTCATGCAATAAAGCTCTACTACACCAGGGTGGAAGAGGCCAATAAATATTTCACGACGCAGAAGGAGGGATGGAAAACCGATAGAGGAATGCTCTATATTGTGCTCGGTCCACCCGTTAGCAGTGGAGTGCGATTGCAGAAGGAGATTTGGTTTTATTCTTCAACCGACCCTGATCCCATCAATACCTACTACTTCACCAAAGTCCGGCCGAACGATAACGAATCCACAATCGAAAACCCGACCCTGGATCGGCAATCGTACTACGATCGGGGTTGGCAACGTGCAGTAGAACGTTGGAGAAATGGATCGGTGTTTTAGAAGCCACCCTTTCACTCAGTAATGAATCTTTTCGCCCACCGTCCCCGTAAACGATGTTGTGACTCAGCTTGATGGGGCAATTTGTTTCTGGCGTTTTTACACCTACCCCTTTGGTTCGAGCATTA
The DNA here is from genome assembly GCA_036397975.1 of Bacteroidota bacterium. Lineage (GTDB taxonomy): Bacteria > Bacteroidota > Ignavibacteria > UBA10030 > UBA6906 > SZUA-287. The sequence goes on along the minus strand of DASWHW010000188.1, from coordinate 17,516 downwards.
TGGTGTTAGCCGGATCTTCAAACGCTCCTTCGAGATTGTGGTAGGTTGAATCTCTCGCGTAGACTCATATTCCCCGTCGTTCCACTTCTTACAACCATCCATATTTAAAAGGACTAGCCATGCTCTCTGTTTTTGCACTTTCTTTCACAATTCTCACTGCCATTGCAACCGATTCGGTAGAAACTCCATGTACTCAGCCGGAAGCAAGACAATTTGATTTTTGGGTTGGAGCGTGGGATCTGACCTGGCAGGGAGAAAAGGGAGATGTGCACGGAAAGAATACAATTACGGCGCTCTATGACCAGTGCGTTATTAAGGAAGAGTTCCAGGATCCGACTGGTGGATTTCGGGGGATGAGTGTTTCCGTCTACGATACGAAAACAGAACAATGGCGGCAGACCTGGGTTGATAACAAGGGAGGCTATCTGGATTTCGTCGGTGGATTCAAAGATGGGCGGATGATCCTCAGCAGATCGATGAACAGGGACAGCAAAACGATCATGCAACGAATGGTCTGGCATAACATCAAGCAGAATTCTCTTGACTGGAACTGGGAACGATCCGATGATGTCGGGAAAACGTGGAAACTGTTATGGCAGATTCACTACAACAAAGCAGCCAACTGAAACCCTCACCACCCCTTGGAGTGTATATGAACAAACTCTACAATTTTGTCCTGATGATAACGTTGATTGTAATATTCTCCAGTCATTCTTCCTCCCAGGTCTTTGTCCGTATCACCGATCCAACAAATCCAATATTCACCGATGGTGGCTCTCCGGCGCTGCTCATCTCTCCGGCGGAGTGTATTTCTACCAGCTCCGCACGAACCACTCCGTCGATACAAAACGGATGGTTCTTCTCAGGTAGTATGTCCGTGCCCTCACGTGGTGGGATGTGAGGACACGTATCCTTCCTTCAATCGACTTTGGTTGATTCTCCTCGACGATTTCTATATCTTGATGCCGTGAAAATTGGAAGCATCGACATAGAAAAAGCCATTTTGCTGGCTCCAATGGAGGACGTCACCGATCTTCCTTTCCGGGTCATTTGCAAACGCATGGGAGCGGATATTGTCTACACGGAATTCGTCAATTCCGATGGGCTAGTCCGTGGTTCTAAAAAGACAAAGCACAAAATGTCTTTCTGGGAAGAAGAGCGTCCTCTCGGAATCCAGATTTACGGCGGCGAGATTTCTTCGATGGAGGGTGCCGCTCAGCTTGCAGAGAGCTTCAATCCGGATCTCATCGACATCAATTGCGGATGTTGGGTGAAGGATGTTGCCATGCGGGGGGCGGGAGCAGGTCTTCTTCGCGACCTTCCAAAAATGGAAAAGATTGCTTCGACAGTTGTGAATTCCGTTCGCTTGCCAGTGACGTTGAAAACCCGACTCGGCTGGGACCCCGCATCAATCCGGATTGTTGATGTTGCCCGCATGTGCGAGCAGGCTGGCATCAAGGCCCTCACGGTGCATTGCCGGACGCGCGACCAGGGCCACAAAGGGTCTGTGGATTACAGCTGGATTCCCCGGATTAAGGAGGCCGTCTCGATTCCAGTGATTGTCAATGGCGATATCGTTACACCGCAGGATGTGAAGAGAGTTTTTGATGAAACGGGTGCCGACGGAATAATGATCGGAAGGGGTGCGGTAATAAATCCATGGATTTTCCGACAGACAAAACATTTCTTTGCAACCGGGGAGTTGTTACCCGAGCCAACCATCGAAGAACGCGTTGCTCTTTTGCGCGAGCATCTGCGCCTGTCGGTTGACTTCAAGGGTGAACGAGCCGGCGTGATCGAGTTGCGCAAACATTATTCCGGATTTCTACGAGGACTTCCGCATGTGTCGAAAATTCGGATGGAGCTCATGCAGTTTACGGAAGCGCAACCGATTCTTGATCATCTGACAAAATTCTTATTGCTCTACAGCCCTGGCAGCCATGCTGCTTCGATAAATGAGGCTGAACACGTCGCCGCGTAATTGCGCGACGCAAACCTAATCCCCCACTGGTTTCAATAATACGGAACATGCGATGACACGCGTGGCGGTATTTCCTTTTCTTTTAGCAATGATGGCTTCATTCGCCAATGCTCAAGACGGCGGATGGAGTTTCTCCCTTGTGGGTGGCGAAACACTTTCTGACGCCGAAATGTTGAGAATGTCGTTGGATACATTGTTCGTTCGGCATCATCTTGTTGAACGTCCGATTACCGTTGGAGACATTAGTGTGATCTACCGAAGAGTGGGAGAGGGGAAGGTGAGTGTTGGCCTGCTTTCGGGTGTAACATTCGGAGGCGCTGCCGGATTCATCACCAGTGAACTCCTGCGGAAGAGAACCAGTTCAACGGAAGAGGAGTCTCGTTCGCTTGTCGGACCGCTTGTGGGTGTTGCACTGGGAGGCATTGTTGGCTCGCTGGTGGGAGAATCGTCCAGCGTCGAAACCTATGAGCTTTTCAGGATTTCGAATAGTCAGAAGTCTATTGTTCTTCGCGTCCTCCTCGCACAGGAGTCTTCAGACCCTGCTGCTGCTCTAGGGCCGGACGAGGAAGATATGGAACCCGCCGCCCGGGACTGGATGGAGCGTTCTGCGAAACGTTCCGGCGGAAACAATCTGTTCACCTTTCATATCGGTCCCTCCGTGCCGGTGGGTGAGTTCGGTTCCGCTTCCGGTGCAGGAGCAGGACTCGCAAAGCTCGGCTTTTTCTTTGGCGGCGATCTCACCGTTCCGGTTTCCGAAATGCTTGCGTGGCATTTGAGCGCACTCGCATCATTCAACAACATTAATCTTTCCGATGTAGAAAACCGATCCGGATTTGCCGTAACTCCGGGTCATTGGTTTAACCTTTGGCCCACCACAGGCATCACAGTGCTCCAGCAAGTGTCGAGCGAGATCGAAGTGTCGTACTCACTCCACCTGGGTGCGCTCTATGGTATTTCCCCGGAAACAATCATTGATGAGCCTGCGCGAAAGACTGTGACCGCTTCCTCATCTGCGTCATCGGTTTCTTACGGCGCGGGTGTTGGAATTCTCTTCAATCGAACGATCGCTCTTTCTACCCGCTATCTCCGCGGTTCACCCGATTACGAGATCACGATAACTCGGGGGACAGTCTCAACTGCAACGAAACTTCACATTCCGACATCGATGCTCTTGGTTTCCATCGGACTCGTGTTCTAGGAATCACGATCGCAATTCCTTCTGCGTAGAGGGCCTGGTTGCTTCTCAGAGGTCTATTCTGTACTTTTTTTTTCACACTCCTTGATCCATGGATAAAGCTGGTATCGTCCGCATTCTTGATGAAATGGGCACTCTGCTCGAACTGCAGGGAGCGAATCCATTTAAGTCACGTGCTTTTCAAAATGCTGCCCGGGCAGTAGAAGGTATTACGTCCGATCTTGGCGAGCTTATCGCGTCGGGAGAACTGCTTGAGGTACGTGGCGTCGGCAAAGCCATCTCTGTCATAATCAAAGACCTGCATGCGACAGGCGCCTCTGCCGAATACCGGGAATTACGTAGATCGTTTCCCGATGGAGTTGTGCAGATGCTTTCCATTCCCGGACTTGGCCCGAAGAAAGTCAAGGCGATTTACGAGAAGTTGAAGATCTCAAGCCTCGAAGACCTCGAGAAAGCGATTCGAGAGGATCGAGTTGCGGAGCTTGATGGATTTGGGAAGAAAACTCAGGACAATATCCTCAGAGGTTTGCAGGCGCTTCGAACTCGGAGCGACAGGGTACTTTACCCGAAGGCGCGAACATCCGCGGACCGTATTTTCGATGACTTAAGGAAGGAACGAGGAGTCATCCGGGCAGAGGTTGCCGGGAGTTTGCGCCGAAGGAAAGAGGTCATTGGCGATATTGATATCGTTGTCAGTGCGAAAGCGAAAGACTGCAAGCGCCTGATGGATGTCTTTGTAAAACATCCGGATGTGACATCGATTGTTGCGCAGGGAGAAACGAAGTCGAGCGTTGTCCTTGAAGGGGGCATCAACTGTGATCTTCGCATAGTCGAGGATAAAGAATTTGCCTTTGCCCTCAATTACTTTACGGGAAGTAAGGAACATAACGTGGAGATGAGATCGCGTGCACGAAAAATCGGCTGGAGCTTGAACGAATATGGCTTTTCTAATCTTGATGCAGAGGAAACGCGCGGAAAGGCAAAGCAGGTGGTACAATGTAAAACGGAGTCTGATCTCTACAAAGCCCTTGGCCTACGATACGTTGAGCCTGAACTCCGGGAAAACTTGGGGGAGATTGAGGCTGCAGAAAACGGGAAACTCCCGAGGCTCATTGAGGAAAAGGATATTCGCGGCACATTTCATTGTCACACCACCTATAGCGACGGCGCTAATTCCATAGAAGAGATGGCAAAGGCGGCGCAGGCGCTCGGTTGGGAGTACTTTGGGGTCGCGGACCACAGCAAGGCTGCTGCCTATGCACGTGGGCTTTCTGATGCGCGCGTGAAGGAACAGGTCAAAGAGATCGATGCCCTCAACGCGAGGCTAAAGAATTTCCGTCTCTTCAAAGGGACGGAATGTGATATTCTTCCCAATGGCGATCTCGATTGGTCCGAGAAGACGCTCTCTCTATTTGAGTACGTTGTTATATCTGTTCATAGCAGTTTCAAAATGACTGAGGCAGAAATGACGAAACGCGTCATTAAAGCACTCAAGCATAAACGAACGACGATGCTTGGTCATCCGACTGGACGCTTGCTATTATCCCGCGACGGTTATCCGGTCGACATGATAAAGGTAATCGACGCTGCCTCTGATTATGGAAAGATCATCGAGATCAATTCTCACCCTTCGAGGTTTGATCTTGACTGGCGGCTCTGTAAATATGCGCGAGAAAAGGAAGTGATGCTGGCCATCAATCCCGATGCACACAGCGCGTCATCTCTCAGTGACGTGTTCTTCGGTGTGGGAATTGCCCGCAAAGGATGGCTGGAGGCAAAGAATGTGTTGAACACGCGTTCGGCACAAGAGGTCACTGCCCTGTTCGATCGAAAATGACGGAGATTGCGCAGCACCATAGAGACGAGTTGGACAGAGCAATCAATGCCCTGGAAAACCCCGGCTTCATTGCCAGATTGACGAACTTCCTCGGCATGCCTCTCGAAAAAGCAATCAAAGGACTTCCCGAAAGGGCTGGCGATCTCATCACTAATGCTGCTAGAGGTGCTATTGAAAAGGCTCTTGGACTCGCATTACGAACGCTCAAGGAAAAGCGAGGGGCGAGCTCTGCAAATCGATTTCACAAAGCACTTGTGGGGACAAGCGGCTTCGCCGGAGGAATGTTTGGATTGCCAGCTCTTGCAGTGGAGCTTCCGGTTTCCACAACAATCATGCTTCGTTCGATCGCAGATATTGCACAAAGCGAAGGTGAAGAACTCTCAGCCATTGAGACAAAGCTCGCGTGTATCGAGGTATTCGCTCTTGGCGGGAATCGATCGTCGGATGATGCGGTGGACACCGGATATTATGCAGTTCGTGCGACGTTGGCCCGGGCACTCGCGGAAGCTGCACAGTTCATCGCACATCGGGGACTCGCGCAGGAAGGCGCTCCAGTCATTGTCCGAATTGTTGCACTCATAGCGTCGCGATTCAGTGCGACGGTCTCTGAGAAGATCGTTGCCCAGGCTGTTCCTGCAATTGGTGCTCTCGGTGGAGCAACGATTAATGTTCTTTTCATGGAACACTTTCAGCAAATGGCACGCGGGCATTTTATCATCCGCCGACTTGAACGCATTTACGGCGCCGAACGAGTCAAAACAGAATACGAGGAACGGCGGAAGTATTTTGAACGAGCAAGGAGTAAGTCATGACCCGGTTCAAACGCCACGTCTTCGTTTGTCTCAATGAGCGCCCTGAGGGGCACCCCAAAGGGTGCTGCCTGCGCAAAGGCTCGGAAGAAGTTCGCGCTACGTTGAACGCGGAATTGAAGAAAAAAGGGCTTGCCGGAATTGTTCGCGGGAATAAGTCAGGATGCCTGGATGCGTGTGAATATGGAGTAAGCATGGTGATCTATCCCGAAGGAGTTTGGTACGGCGGCGTGAAGAAGGAAGACATCCCGGAAATCGTTGACCGTACAATCATCCACGGAGAAGTGGTGCAACGACTCTTGATCAAGGATTCCCGGTACAAGCCGTCCGCGCTGCAATTTGCAAAGCTCAATATTCCCCCGGCGGATCTTCTCAATAAATAATCCCGGACTATCGGTAGAACACCCTATGGGCAGGAAGAAATCCATTCCCCTCAAAAAGACAAAGAAAGAATCTCCTGAGTCCTTGAAGCTCCGTGCATCAGAGATCCTGGGAAGACTTCGAAAGGAATTTCCGCGCGCCCACACGGCACTCCATCATGAGTCGCCATTTCAACTCCTCATCGCTACGATTCTTTCTGCCCAGTGCACGGACGAACGGGTGAATATGGTGACGCCCGGCCTCTTCCAAAAATATCCGACGCCTGCGCATTTCGCGAATGTCGTACAAGAAGAGTTGGAAGAGGATATCCGGTCAACAGGCTTCTTTCGTATGAAGTCAAAGAGCATTATAGGATGCAGTCGTGCGCTCATAGAACGTCATGGTGGAATCGTCCCTTCCACAATGGAAGAACTTGTTCTCCTTCCGGGTGTTGGAAGGAAGACAGCCAATGTGGTGCTGGGACAGGCATTTAACATCAGCGTCGGTGTGGTTGTGGATACTCATGTTCATCGCCTGTCACAACGGTTGGGATTCTCTAACGAGAAGACGGCGGAAAAGGTCGAGGAAGATCTTATGACCGTTTTTCAGAAGGAAGATTGGATTGATGTAGGAACCGTTTTGATTCTGCATGGAAGGAAGACGTGCAACGCTCGAAAACCTCTTTGCAGCGGCTGCGCTGTCGCTGATCTTTGCCCATCGGCGCATAGCTTCGGGTAAGTCAGTTCTTCATCGTGAGATCGCGTTGGAGCGCGGCAATGCATGACGAGCAGAAGTAAAGAACTTTGTAGTCGCCGATTTCCCGTTCAATCATGCTCGTCTTATTGATGCTCTGTCGACAGATTGAACATCGCTCATTCTGAAGGTCGTCCGGGGACTTGCCACGGGTGATAACAGCCCGGAATCCGAAAAGGGCGACCGCAAGGACCAACGCGAGAAACAGAACAGCGAGAACGGTAACAGTCATAGCACAAGGCCTCAGGATGAACAATCATTTGACTCATGATACACAGACTCATCCATTAATGTCAACATCGTTTGAGGGAGAATGAAAACCCGAGAAGAAGCCCTATCACTTCTCCATGAGTACACAAAGAGCGACAGCTTGCGTAAGCATGCGCTCGCAGTCGAAGCGGCAATGAGAGCGTACGCGGGCAAGTTCGGGGAAGATCGTGAGAAATGGGGAGTAGTTGGTCTGCTCCATGACTTCGATTATGAGATGTATCCGAACGTTCCCGATCACCCGATGAAGGGTTCTGAGATTCTAAAAGAGCAGGGTTATCCGGATGATATCCGTCAGGCAATTCTCGGTCATGTTCCTCCAATCAACGTTTCCCGCGAGACAACGATGGCAAAAGCACTTTTCGCCAGCGACGAACTCGCCGGATTTATCGTCGCCTGTGGTATGGTGCGACCGAACGGAATCGCCGATCTGGGCGTATCATCGGTGAAGAAGAAAATGAAGGACAAAGCATTTGCCAGGGGTGTGAGCCGGGAAGACATCTATCAGGGGGTTGAAGAATTGGGAGTCCCGCTTGATGAGCATATTACTTTTCTTATTGAGGCGTTGAAACCTGTCTCCTCAGAACTCGGGCTACGATCATGAGCATTCCGAGAGTACTTGAACCTGAAGTGATGGATACCGAGCAGGATGCAGTGGAATATGACAGCATGGATTTCACTGAAGTGAACAGCGGCTTCGCAGAAAAAGCCGTTGCTCTCGCGCCGAAGACAGGTGTTCTTCTTGATCTTGGGACAGGCACAGCGCGCATTCCAATCCTGATGCTGCAAAAAGCGGGAAAGAAGGAGCTTGGCGTTCACGCCGTAGATTTGTCGGCAGAAATGCTCAAGCTCGCGCGCAAGAACATTGATGCTGCTGGACTCTCAAGCCGTGTAGTTGTTCACCTTCTGGATGCGAAGGAGCTTCCGTTCGATGAGGAATCCTATGACATGGTGATATCAAACAGCATCGTCCACCACATTCCTGAGCCACTTGGCTTTTTCAAAGAGGTGAGGAGGGTCGTGAAGAAAGGGGGAGGTATTTTCATTATGGACTTGCTTCGTCCTGAGAGCATGGATCAGGTCGAAAGACTCGTCCGAATGTATGCAGGAGACGACAATGTCTATCAGCAGAAACTGTTTCGCGATTCCCTTTGTGCAGCGTTATCGATTCCGGAGGTGAAAGAACTAGTTGAGGCTGCGGGGATTCACCACGTGAGCATTTCGCTGGCGAGCGACCGCCATTGGTCAATCGAGCGCGCTTCCCGTTGAGTTCAGAGGATATCGTAGGAGAAACCGAATCCCCAGGATTGGCGATACACGTCGTAGTACTGATGAAACACATCCAATCCAACGGCGAAGCTGGCGTAGAGGCGGAGTCCCCGTCCTTCCCATGAACCGAATTTCACTCCGGCTTCAACCGTGTTCGATGTGACACTCTCCGGGATCCCGATCACGGCTGCATGATCGGCGATGTAAATGTTCCATGGCTTTGCGAACAATGATCCCAATGCCTCACTCCAACGCAGTTCTCCTCCGAAAAGATACTCGACCTTATCAATTGTGGCAGGTCGAACGAGCACCCCGTAGCTGAATCCAGCATACAACATCAGATGAGCATTTCCCGGCGACAGGTTTATCCCGCCGACCAGTTCTGCAAAGTCTCGAGTGAAGGCTATGGGAGGTCGGCCCCCTTTCCAATCACCTGTAAACGGATCGAAGTGTCCGTCGAGGAAATGAGCACTGAGGTGAAGAAAACGGAACCGGAAGAAATGGTCCACACTCGTGCCTGTCGACCGATATCCTACGTGACCGCCAAAAAAGCCATCCGCGGCATCGATCTGAAGTCGTAGGCCCTCATTGCCTGTTGAAAGAGCGTAAACAAAAAAGTCTATGCCGAGGCTGAGCGATTGTTCAGGAGACATTTGAAAGCGAACTACATCGATGGTGGATCCGATATCGATCTTCAGCCGGGAGCTTCCGATTTCCTTTCGCAGCCCTGTTCGGGGTTCTTGTACATTCGCAGTCAAAGGGGGGAGGAGAGTACGATCCATAAGAAATATCGTTTGGGCACGACCACAAAGAGACATGCTCAGCAGGGAGGAGATGAGGAGAACAAAGCGAATGATCATCTTCAAAATAATATCTATATAATCACGTGAAGGTAGATTCAAAAGGCCGCTCAATATATCCAAGTTCACCGGGAGAATCAACCAACCGTGATTGAATCTCTAGGGTCATTTGGTTACATTGGAACCACATTTTTTGAAACCTCCCGAACACAAGTGAAGGACACAACCCATGAAGAAGATGACCATGTTGTTGCTACTGGTGACCACGTTCTCGGCGATTGGATTCGCTCAGGGAGACGATGACATTCCAATTCCCCCGAAACGTTCACAAATGGCAAAGATCGGTGGCTTCGGGTATTTCGCTCCTTCATGGGTGAAGATTGATGTGAATCCGATTAACCAGTTTCTCATCGGGGCAGGAGCGGCCCCGTTAAAGGACAACGGCATTTTTATGTACGGTGGGGGAGGTGCAGCATACATCATCCTTGTGCCGAACCTTCGCATCGGAGGAATGGGCACGAGCGGCTCCATCCGCAGTACGAGTATTCAACCGACGCCATCGGGTCTCAATACCGTGCGACGGGATGTTGAGGCAACAGTCGGGTTTGGCGCGATTACGGTGGAGTATGTCATTCCGATTGTGGAGCATTTGGACATCTCCATTGGCGGCGCGATTGGCTGGGGAGGGCTTGATCTTCAACTGCGCGAAGACAACGGCTCCACCCTTACCTGGGGACAGGAGTGGACGAACTTCGGCTCGGGAAACTATCAAGCGACTACCGGAAATCAGATCATGAATATTACCCGGACTCTCTCCGGTTCTTTTCTCATCTGGCGGCCGGGTGTGAATATCGAATACGCATTCATGGGCTGGCTTGCCGGTCGCATTGGTGTGAGTTATCTGGGGATGTCCGCCCCTTCATGGGAAGTCGATGGAAAATATGATCTCGTCGGTGTGCCGGACAATATCAACGGCAAAGGCGTAACGGTGAATCTGGGTGTGATGATCGGGACGTTCTAGGTTCTCATAGTTCGATGTTATACGAAAGCAATTCCCACCGGACAACCTTTCGAGCATATGAATAGGGTTGGACTTGAACGTCAATCATGCGAATTAGTCCTACCATCGGGTCAATCCAATACGTCTTGTGTGAAAAATCCTTCGGACTCAGTGAAGTCATCTGGATCCTGAATGCACGGCGTTCTCGAGCCTCAAGGGTGACGATTGTATCTACTGCCTCGATTGCACAATCCTCCCATTGAATCCCAACTTCCAAAGGAAAACGAACAGAGTAGGTGAGGAGTGAACTTTGGCCGGCGACAATCTCGATCCTATCTCCGGACGTAATCGCTCGACCAAAAATCCTCTGGCCTCCGTAGATCGTAAGAACCTCTTGTTCCCGCCGTCCTCCCCGATCAGAAGTTGTTCCCAAGATTTGAATTGAAATGGTGTCTTCCGTCCCTGAGCTTGAGTCAGAGACTAGGTAGGTCCGGCGACTGCTGTTTGTGTCGAGGTAACTTCGTGCCTCAACAGCCCCTTTGCTGAGACCGCATCCTGAGAAGAATATCGCCCAAGCAATGACAGTATTGCATGCGACGTTGTGTGCTGGTGTGAACATGCCGTACTCACCTTGCCTTATTCGGCTTTCTAGTTGCCTTTCTTCTCATTGAACTGCACGGACTTCCATTCTGCAAACAAGTGCTTGCACTTATTCCGTTGGTATTTGCCGGTCGAAGTTACTGGAAGATGGTCCCCGAAAACAACGACCTTGGGTGACTTTGCGAAGGGGAGTTGCTTTCGACATATACCGATGATGTCCTTTTCTGAAAGTGTAAGTCCATCTTTGGGCTTCACGTAGGCACCCACCTCTTCGCCGTACCATTCATTCTCGAATCCCACCGCAATTCCTGCTGCAACACCCGGGATGTTCATAAGGACTTCGTCGATCTCAAAAGGAGATATGTTTACGCCGCCGCGAATTATCAATTCTTTAAGACGTCCCGTGATGAAGAAGAACTTCCTTCCCTGATCATCCATCTGATAGAACCCTTCGTCACCGCTCCGGAACCATCCATGGGCAAATGTCTTTTCGTTTGCCTCGGGATTCTGGAAGTATCCCTTCATTACGTTATGCCCGCGGATGACAATCTCTCCACGTTCTCCCTCGTTCATTTCATTGCCATTCTCGTCATGTATCGTCATTTCATTGACCGGCATCGGAACGCCAATGGAAGGAAAGCCATACTTCGATAACCACTGTTTGTGTTCTGGTTTGGTCAGATCAATGGGGAGGAAGCAGGAATAGCAAGTCGTTTCGGACAGACCGTAGCCGTGGACGATAGGGAGGTTGAAACGTTCTTCGAACTTTGTCGCCAGGTCTACGGTCAGCGGACCCGCGCCGCAGATGATGTGGCGGAACTGTCCAAGTATGTACGATCCAAGCTCGATCTTCGCATGAAGCAGAAACTGCAACAGCGTGGGGACGACGCTGACTACATGTACCTTTTCAATACTGATTCGTTCAAAAAACTTCTCCGAACGAAATCGCTGATTGAGCACAACGCTTCCCCCGAAGTACAGTGGCGTCATGAGAGTGACAACCGTTCCGTTGACATGATGAATCGGAAGGACACACATCATGCGCTGATCGTCGGAGAGCCGGTGCCAATCCGTAATCGCATGTGCATCAACTAGTAGGTTGTATTGATTGAGCACAACACCCTTAGGAAGGCCGGTTGTTCCGGACGTGTACACGATCAGCGCTTCATCGTCGTGAGTGATTTTCTGCGGGGGGGAGAAGCGTGTTGGCAGCTGAGCAATCTCTGCTGCGTGGAATGGAATGTCCGTCAGCTTGCGGCTTCCACACTGGACGATGACCTTGAGCGACGGCACTTCGCCTTGCAACGCAACAATTCGCTCAACGTATTCGTCCCGAACGAAAGCCAATTGGGTGTTGGAGTTGGAGAGAATGTAGGTTATCCGTTTATCGTCTTCTCCAGTATTGATCGGCACGACCACGGCACCCAGAAGAAAAGCAGCAAAATACTGAATGACAACATCGGAGTGGTTTTGTGAAACCGTGGCAATCCGATCGCCGGGCCCAATACCTTTCCCTTTCAGGAAGTTTGCTGTTTTGCAGACCTCCTCGTACAACTCACGGTAGGAGAATTCCTTGCGGTGACCGCCATCGTCATAAAAAATGAGAAAAATCTTGTCTTCATACCGTTCAACCTGTGTCTCGAGAAGACTTCCGATATTGGCGTAGGAAACAATCGGGTCGGATGGCGGAACTCCGTCAACCGTTTGCCCCTGTAGAATCTTCTGGAGAAGTCCGGGCGGGAGGTCAGTCATGCATTCTCCCGGTGCTTGAAAGGAGGCGGATGCGGCAGCCATCATTGGTGAGAAATGCAAGAGGTTTCTCGGTGTCCGGGGAAGGTGGGGACATGAGCGTGGATATCATCGGAGTGAACAAGCGAACATGCCACGTGGTGAATTCTTACTTCTTTTCCATCCAGCTCATCCAGTATTCTTTCCACTCGGCAGCATCACCAGCAGGTAAGACATGCATTGGGTTCAGGCCGTCCAGCATTACTGCATATTCATCCGTGTGGGTCTTCTTTGCCTGGTTCGCCAAAGCCTTTGGATGAGGCCCGTGATGGATTCCACGAGGATGCAGCGTTGCCATGCCAGGTTCGATGTTGTCCTTGCTGAAGAAGTTTCCGTCGTGGTAGAAAATGAATTCATCGTAGTCCGTGTTGCGGTGGAAGAAGGGAACCTTGAGTGCCTCAGGGTCTTCTTCCAGCGGACGGGGAAGAAAGCTGCAGACGATGGCACCTTCTGTTACAAACGTCGAGTGAGCGCTTGGCGGCAGGTGTGCACGATGGCTCATAATGGGTCGGATATCGCGCATGTTAAGCTTCCAGACGGTTAGGTCTCCCTTCCAGCCGACAACATCCATTGGGTTAAACGGATACCAAAGCGATGAAAATTCATCTTCGACCTTGATCTTCACTTCCCACTCTTTTTTGTCATCAAGGTTCGGTTGCGGATCTGGAGTGACAATAACACCGGGATCGTACAGCGCATGTTGTCCGATCAGTCCTTTCTCGGGTTGTTCGAACTCCGTCTTCGATTCGATAAGCAAGAAGAAATTATCCTTCGTCTTCGGGATAATCCGATACGTTACCGCTCGAGGAATAATGATGTAGTCCCCTTTTTCAAAAGTCAACGGCCCAAAATCCGTTTCGATTGTCCCTTCTCCGCGATGAACAAAATACAACTCGTCGCCATCTGCATTCCGGTAGTAGAAGGGCATTGGCTCCGTTCGTCTTGAGACAAATAGCTTGAGATCGTTATTGCCAAGGAAGGCGACGGGCGCGCCCTTTGGATCCTTCTGATCGGTCGGTTGCAGCTTGTTACAGTCAATGCAATGGGGGCGGAGCTTTCCTTCAAAACGGATCCATCCGGTGGGAGCGTTGGCGTGGTACAGGTGAGCAGATTTTCCGAAAAAGCCCTTCCGGCCATGTTCCTCTTCGAAAGTTCCTTTCGGAAGTCCCACGTGTGCCTGACTCGTGACCTTGCCTTTCTTCAGTGGATACATACAAACTCCTGCCATGGCCGGTTAGGTGAAATATCTGAAATCAAATATACAATCACGCGGATCAAACATCAACCGCGGGTGGAGCAAATTAGAGGTTTCCTCGCAGTTCTTGTTCCCGCTCAATGGCCTCAAACAATGCCTTAAAGTTTCCCTTGCCGAAACTCTTGCTGCCTTTGCGTTGGATGATTTCATAAAAGAGCGTTGGGCGATCCTCGACGGGTTTTGTGAATATCTGGAGCATGTACCCTTCGTCGTCCCTGTCCACCAGAATTCCGAGCCGGTCCAGTTCTTCGATGGGCTCATCGATTTTGCCAACGCGGTCGGTCAGCTCCTCGTAGTATGTATGCGGAACGCGGAGAAACTCTACTCCCTGCTCACGCAACTTGGCGACGGTTTTCAGGATATCATCCGTTAGCATCGCGATGTGTTGAACCCCAGGGCCCCTATAGAAATCCAGATACTCTTCGATCTGAGATTTTTTCTTCCCCTCCGCCGGTTCGTTGATTGGAAACTTGATGCGGTCGTTGCCGTTGGCCATCACCTTGGACATAAGGGCAGAAAAATCGGTGCTGATATCTTTGTCATCGAAGTGTTGATACAGTCGGAAGCCCATTACATCCTGATAAAATTTTACCCACACATTCATCTGACCCCAGCCGACATTACCGACCATGTGATCGATGTATTTCAGACCAGCAGGACGCGCAACCGTATCGGGTCCTGGCACATCCACGAATCCCGGCAGGAAGACGCCTTTGTAGTTCTTCCGCTCGATAAATGTGTGAATGGTCTCGCCGTATGCGGCAATAGCGGAGAGTTTCACTTCTCCCTTGTCATCTTTCATGATGCGCGGCTCCATAATACCCCTCCCACCGCGCTTCGTGGTTTCGCGGTAGGCCGTTTCGGCATCATCCACCCAGAGAGCAATGATCTTGACGCCGTCGCCATGAAGCTTGATATGATCGGCAATGGGACCGTCGGGCGCAAGGGGTGTCGTAAGGACGAGCCGAATCTTCTCCTGCTGGAGAACATACGAGACTTTCTCCCGCTGTCCGGTCTCCGGGCCACTATAGGCCACGAGACTGTGGCCGAATGCCGAGCGATAATAATGAGCCGATTGTTTTGCGTTGCCGACGTAGAACTCGACGTGATCCGTCCCGTTAATGGGAAGGAAGTCCACTACTGATGCTTTCTTCTCTTCTGTCTTGAACACTTGCATGGCGATTCCTCTTAACTATTGAACACTTCGTGTGTCGGGATAATTGTCACCTCGACCGGAATTCTCTGTCGACAATTGTAATCTCTTCCGGGTAATTGATGGGACCAAATCGTGTGTCGATGGTCGGACGAGCCCGGAGTGTTATTGAACTCGTGGTTCTATTCACCCCGCCAAGGGCAAGAGCGAGGTTGATAATGCTCTCATATCCACGATTGCGAAAAACCTGAAACAAGTCAAGACTCATGGTGAGCGGAATGATCGACTGCTGTCCAGTGCCCGGGATCGTGAACGGCTCGGCGATATCCCCGCGAATTGTTTCTGTATTGTCGATAAGTAATGTCCAGGCAAAGCGCGTCAGAGTTGCAGCCGAGGATGGAGTTCCTCCGGTGCCGTCATTCGGATTGACAGCCGCGACGTTCAGTGTAAACGAAGCGGGAAACTCATTACGGGCAAAGGATGCGGCGAGTGTCAACCCGTCCGCTATGCTGTAGCTGCTTTTGTTTCCGAGCGAAATTCCTGCAAGCGAAAAGTTACTGACGCTTTCGACTTTGAATGAACAGCGGGAGAGGTTCGTGATTGCTTCCCCAACACCACGGAGTGCCGAACAGGAAATCGACATGAACATAGCTGGGAGGAGAAAAAGAATGATGCTGGTTGGTTTGGTATGGAATTGCATATGTCTTATGGTTCCACTTTCATTTGTTCGAGAACAAATCGGAGCTCTTTGAGAAGCCTTTCGTTTTGCGTTTGTGTTCCGATAGTGATCCTGAGACAGTGGGGCAGGCCAAAGGCGCGAAGAGGGCGAACGATTACTCCTCGCTTCAGAAGGGCGTCGTAAATCTGCTTGCCTTCCTGCTCATCTTCAAGGGGAACAAGAAAGAAATTTGCCTCCGTCGGAAGAGCCTCCAAACCAAGCTTCTGAAGCGCCTGTCCAACGAAAGCCTTTCCTTCACGATTGACATTTACCGACTTTGCTAGAAACTCGTCGTCATCCAGCGCAGCAATTCCGGCGGCCTGGGCGAGCGTACTCGGCTCGAAAGGAAGTTTCACTTTCAACAGGTTCGTAATCAGCTCATCGTGAGCAAATCCATATCCAATGCGCATGCCTGCGAGGCCGTAGACTTTTGAAAATGTGCGAAGAGTGATGACGTTGTCGTAGCGATACTCCATTGAGTCAGGGTACTCGGGGTTGCCGACGGCGTACTCGAAATATGCTTCATCTAAAATGATGAGAACATGCGAGGGAACCGATTTCATGAAGAGATCGAATTCCTTCTTCGTAAACACCGTGCCGGTCGGATTATTCGGATTGGCGAGGTAGATGATTTTTGTTCTCTCGGTAATTGCCTCGGCAATCGCCGGCAGATCGAAATGATAGTCGCGCAAAGGAACAGTCACCATTTTCACCCCTCGTGAACGGGCGAGAACATACAGTCCCACAAACGTCCCCTCAGACGTCAACACCTCTTCATTGTCGGCAAGAAACGTCCTGATAATGTTCGACATAATGCTCTCGGAGCCGCTTCCGGTGATGACATTGCCGATCTTGAGATGAAATCGTTTTGCAAGAACGCGTCGAAGATCAAGGCCGCCGTTGGGATACAACTGCAGTTCTGAGCAGTTTTTCTGGATGGCATCCACAGCAAGGGGAGAGGGGCCGAGGGGGTTTTCGTTTGAGGCAAGCTTTACAACATCGGTGAGACCGAGTTCTTCCTGAAGTTCCCGGATCGTTTTTCCCGGCTTATACGGTTCGAGCGTTTCAATATATGATGGAACGAGAGGCATGAGAAGAGAGAAGTTTCGAAACGATTGCAACCTGAAAAAAGATACCAATACCGATTCCGAAATGCAACAAACTCGATTGACAATCCAGCTTCTATTGCATACACTCTTGGAGTTGTATGAGAAAAGATGGTGACTCATGATACCTCTGCGCGACACGGTAAAATCCAGGACAGTTCCCTTCGTCAACTACCTGTTGATTGGAGTATGCGGTGTTGTCTATTTGTACGAAGTGTCGTTGGGTGATCAAATCAATACGCTGTTCGCGTCGTTCGCCGTCATTCCCGCCAACGTGAGCACGACCGTTTTTCACGGTAACCTCTCCCTGCAACCTCTTACAACATTGTTCTCATCGATGTTTTTGCATGGCGGATTGATGCACCTTCTCGGCAACATGCTGTATCTCTACATCTTTGGAGACAACGTGGAGGACCGATTGGGACACGGGATGTATCTTTTTTTTTATATCGCATCCGGTATCGGTGCCGCGTTGGTGGAGGTTTACTTCCATCAGCAGTCCGGGCTTCCTCTCATCGGAGCAAGCGGCGCAATTGCCGGAGTGCTCGGTGCGTATTTCATCCTGTATCCGCGCGCCAAGGTTCTGACGATGATTCCTTTGTTTGTGTACTTTCCCGTCGTGGAG
>DASWHW010000187.1:0-11041 GCA_036397975.1 Bacteroidota bacterium | reverse complement strand
AAGCCCTCAAACCGCTCTTTCCTCCGCTCCGGCTCTAAGTCGAAAAAACCCCCAAAGGCATCGTACATTGGGGCGCTCATCATTACATATTCACGCGATGGGAGGGTATTCTTAAGCATTCGGTGCACAAGGATAACATCAACTCCAAAAAGCTTCTCAAAACGCTCGATCTGTTCAACCTCTACATTACCCACGTGAAGCACTTGTTTTAACTTGAGGGCAGATACCTGATCGCAGGCATCGCAACTACATGTCTGCAACCGATTGATTTCTTCCACTTCTTTGTTGAAAGTAGAAAAAAAATTAATGACTTGATTCTTGACCCGTGCGGCGGTGGCGGCGACCTCCTCGCCCCCCTCAGAAGCAGCGTAAAAGAAAACCGCATCACCCTCAAGCTCGGCAATTTTTAAGGGAGCCTCGGCAACATGCATCAGGGCCTTAAGCAACCGAACAATAATCTGCTTCGCATGACTCGTCGCCACAGCATGTTGCCGCATGAACTTAGTAAAACCACTGATGTCGGCAACAAGCAAAACAGCCTTTGTTGACATTATGATCCTTGAACTGGAGAGAACACGTTGCGAACCAAAACGGAATTATCCTCAATCTAACACCTCGCTGCTCTGAGAACGTCAGAAAGACGACAGACTGAAGATTATTGGTAGATCACCAATATGCCTTCTATTGCTGATATAGAGACAAAACGGAAGAGTGGAAACTACGAGAACCCCAAAGCCAAAAGGGGGACATGTACAATGTGCGGTTTCTCTGAAATCAAATCAAGCGAGGAGTATGCGGACTTTTTTTTCCGTTTCCTGAAAGACACTCTCCAGCTCTTCGATAATAGGATCGACGTCGAAAAGGGACTCTTCTTTTCCCTTCATTTCCAACGTACGAGCGATTTCTGCAACTCGGACAGCGCCAGTATTGAGGCTGGAGCCCTTCAGGGTATGTGCTACACGGGTAAAGGTCTTTGCGTCCCCCGCCAGAGTGAGTTTTCGAAGCTCGGCAATTGCCAACGCACCCTCCGTGAGGTAATTGCTAAAAAGTGAATTTAGAAAATCCGGATCGTCATCTCCGACCAGGTCCCTTAGCCCGTCAAGGGTTGTGCGGTCAAGCATTTCTTGAGTCAATATTGTTCCTCCCCTCCATCAACCCCTAGTACCTCATAAAATTGATGCCAAGGAAGAAACCACTCTAGAATACATGGTTCTGCAACTCCTGGGTCATTTTTTGTATGATGTTCTGAAGAAAATTCAATTGACCGGTGGCTCCTCGAGGACCTCCTTGAGTGGAACTCCGTCAATATCCTCCGGGAAGGGAATCCCCGCAAGTCTCGCTAGCGTTGGAACAACATCCACGCTATGGACACGCCTTGAATATACTCCGGCATTGACACCTGCTCCCATGATCAGGATCGGAATGTGTGTGTCATAGCTATACACCGATCCATGGGATGTTCCCACCTTATGAGAAGTAACTAGGCAGTATTCACAGAATTGCACCTGAACGTCTTCTCCTCGCGCACTGAAATAGCTCCGCCGAAATTTGTTTACGTAATCCGCATTTTCGTCTGGCTGCACAACAAGAATGCGACGCGGATAGACCTCAACAATTTCGTCAACTCTTGTTAGTCCCTTCCGAATCGCTTGTTCGAAAGAATTACTGTCAAGTCCAGCTTTCATCGCTGATTGATAATCCAAAAACCCGTAATGATCGACGAACACCTTCTGCTCTCTCGCACCGCGGCTGAACACTTGATTGAGTGAGTCAAAGAGGGGTTGTAAACTTTCCCGGGGATTAATCCTCTTTCCAAGCGAGCTGGTGATGTTCATGAATTCGGGAAGTGGCATAACTCCATGATCTGCACTCAACGCTATCACATATCGATCATGCCCCAGGGCATTTCGAACCTGGTCGAAGAACCTACCCAAACTTCGATCAAGTCTTACAAGGTTTTCATGCATTTCGTGGCTGTCCGGCCCGTAAGAGTGGCCAATATAATCGGTGCAAGAAAGGCTAATACAAAGAAGATCGGAAGAAATACCGCGGCCTAACTGTTCATTTGTAACCGCCGCGAACGCAAAATCGAGAACAAGTTCGTCCCCATATGGAGAAGTGAGAAGTTGAGAGGCTTTCTCCTCCTCAGTAAAGACATGGGGAAAAGAGCTGTTTCCTCCCTGATCCGATTCACCAATAAGTTCATCCGGTCCGGTGGCTTCATAGTGGGACGACGGCAAAAGTTTCGTCCATGCACCTGGAACATTCTTCTGAATCCATCCACTGGCATTGAACTTTTGCACCCATCGGGGCAGCCTTGACATATAGTACGATGATGTCACCATGTGCCCAGATCGGGAGCTGTACCAAAATGCCTTGTCGGGATTTTTGCCGGCCAGAAGAATTGCCGCTCGATCTTTCGCCGACACTGAGACCACCTTGGAACGAGGGTCAGCGGCTTTTATCCAATCTCCAAGTCCGGTCCGGCGAAGATTTCGCGGCGACAGGCTTCCTCCTTCCGCATTGACGGGACGGGCAGAACTGTCTTCAACGCAGTATACAGTCTTTCGCGCCGTGGGATCTATCCATTCATTGCCAGGTATCCCGCTGTTCCTCGGGTACGAGCCAGTTCCCAAGGTAGCATGGCCAGGACCGGTCTCACTCGAAGCATAATTCAAGTCGGCATTTGAAAAAACAACGCCATTGGATGACAGTTCTTTGAAGCCCCCCGTGTATTCCGCGCGATACCGATCAAGGTAATCGGCACGCATTTGGTCTATAGAAATGAGAATAATCAGGCGAGGACGATCGGGGTTTGGTTCTGTGCAAGCTTGGAAGAAGATTGCAATACCGAACATAAGGAGGAGACTTTTTCTGGACATTTATTGTACCGATAGTGTGTTCATAGCAATGCGATGGCGCGATGAAAATACGGAGAACTCAGTCGAATGGCAACCTGACCTCTTTGCGAAACCATTCTACAATCTTCTGTAGACATCCCACCGAGATACGT
This sequence comes from Bacteroidota bacterium, assembly GCA_036397975.1. GTDB lineage: Bacteria > Bacteroidota > Ignavibacteria > UBA10030 > UBA6906 > SZUA-287. Next base: position 8,028 of record DASWHW010000187.1, on the reverse strand, counting down.
TATTATTACCTTGTTTGCAGTTCTGCTGAAGGAAAAGAGCGGTTTACGGTGTCCCCTCACAACCCACAAAGATATGCCCGCTTGGCCCAGTTCTTGTAACCTTTCTTAGCGTGTCATTACATCAGCATCCACAAATTCGCACAGAGAGGCCATGAAGGACAGACTCTTTTACCCTGCTATTGCGTTAATGAACAGGCTCACCTATTTCAAGAAATTCCTTTTGGTGTTGGGCCTGCTCGCCGTTCCGTGCGGAGGATTGCTCTATTTGTTGACGGCGGAACATGACAAACAGATTGACTTTACCTCCAAAGAGATTCTCGGCATCCAATATAACGAACATCTACGTCAGTTCTTGAATTCGCTTCAAGAACATCGCAAATATTCTGTCTCTTTCTTCTTCGGCGATACCAGCGCCGCGATCGAGATGCAGCGGAAACAGGCTGAGATCGAACAGGCGATTGCCCGCGGGGATGTCGCAACTTCATTTGCAGGGGATGAGTTTTCGACGCACGAAAGTTGGAAGAATATCAAGATGAGCTGGCGAAGTTTGAAAAGTCGCGCCTTCAGCAATCGATTGGATAAGAGTGAGGAACTCCATTCGGCTCTCAGCAAGGACATCTTATCTCTCATCGTTCACGTCGCGGACTACTCCAATTTGACCCTGGATCCTGACATCGATTCGTACTACCTCATGAACCTTACGACCGCCAAGGTGCTTCACTTGGCAGAGGTGATAAACAAATCTCGCAGTCTGTTGATGTCTATGACCACAATGTCTCTCCTCACACCCCAGCAGCGGATCGACTTTACCGTGCAGCTCGGCGTAACGCGGTCACTGATGAATGACATCAGCGAAGGTGTGAGAAAGGTGTACTCCGTGAACTCAGGAATTGCGCCATATATTGATCCGACATTCATTGAACTCAGGTCAACGACCGACGAATTCGTCGATGCAGTAACGAATGAAATCCTCTCCGGCGAGATTCCGGCCAACCGATCAAACTATGCTGAGTTAGCAGACAAATCGGTGGTAGCATCATTTAAGGTGTATGACGCTGAGTCAAGGGTGCTCGCGCAACTTCTGCAAACGCGCCTCGATTCCTATGCGCAACGGCGGCTCCAAACCCTGGTCTTCACGCCGCTGGTATTTTTCCTTGTCGCGTATCTCTTGATGGGATTCTATCGTTCGGTACGTCTCTCGGTGTATTCTCTTGAGAGCGTCGCAAGGCAACTTAGCTCAGGAAGCATGACAGAAACTGTCCGGCTTTCTTCGCGGGATGAACTTGGTCAACTCGGCCAGTCGTTTAACCAGCTGGCGGTGAGCTTGATCTATCGAAACAAGCAGTTGGAAGAGAGCAAGATGTTGCTGGAAGCGAGTAACAAACAGCTTCGTGAGGCGCAGTCGGCCCTTGTGCAAGGTGAAAAGATGGCCTCGCTTGGTCAGATGGTTGCCGGTATCGCTCATGAAGTAAACACGCCGCTGGGTTATGTCAAGAATAATATTGAGATGATGATCGCGAATCAGGTTTCTATTAACGAAGCCATCACGAAGTTTCGCCTTCTCCTTGATATGCTGGTGAACGGTCAGGAAGAAGGCCTTGAGCAGACCGTCGAAGATCTTGCGGATATCGCAACGCGCCTCGAGCGAGACAATGTTCTTGGCGATATCGAAATGATGCTGACGCAAGCACTGGGCGGTACCGAGCGCATTCAGGAGCTTATCAAAAACCTTCGGGACTTCTCAAGACTTGACGAAGCGGATTTTGCGAAAATTGATATTAACAAAGCCATCGATTCAACGCTGGTCATCGGGCGAAGTGCCATTAAGAATAAAGCGGTTGTGCGAAAAGATTATCAACAGAACCTGATCGCGGAATGCTACCCCGCTCAGTTCAATCAAGTGGTTCTGAATCTTCTCGTCAACGCGGCACAAGCCATCGAAGGCGAAGGCGTCATCACCATTAAGACGTATAAGGAACCCGGAGATCCAGACATGGCAGTAATCCGCATCAGCGACACAGGAAAAGGAATTCCCAAAGATCACCTTGCCAAGATCTTTGAACCATTCTTCACCACGAAACCTGTGGGAGAGGGAACAGGACTTGGCCTCTCGATTGCTTATAAAATCATTGAGAAACACGGAGGGTCTCTTACAGTCAGCAGCGTTGTTGGCCAGGGAACCGAATTCACGATAAAGATCCCAGTCACGCAACGACAAATGTCTCCAGGCCAATCTCGAGCAGCGTAGTACGATGATTTCAGACGACCAATTCTCGACTAATGAGGAACAATGACCGAGCAGACCTCAAATATCCTGTTCGTTGATGACGAGCCGATGATTCTGTCGTCGCTCAACATGTTATTCAAGCGACATTACAAAGTATTTATGGCGGAAAACGGTTTCGCTGCTCTCGACATTATCCGTTCTGTTCCAATCAAGGTCATCATTAGCGACCAGCGAATGCCCGGCATGCTTGGTCATGAACTGCTGCGCGAGGTCAAGGAACTTTCCCCGAATACCGTACGCATGCTCCTGACGGGGTATTCTGATCTGGACGCGATCATCGGTTCGGTGAATGCGGGCGAAATCTTCCGTTTCATCAACAAGCCGTGGCAGAGCGACTTCATGCTTCATGTCGTAAAGCTCGGCGTCGATATCTTCGACAAAATAACGAACCTCCAGGTGCAGGAACTGAGCAAGGAAGCGGTGACGACGCAGGGAGAACCTGCCTCTGGCCGGAGTGTCCATATTGAAGTGGAAGAAGAAAACTCCCGTGTGATGTTTATCGATTACAATGAAGAGCAGACAAATAACCTGATCGACAAATTCCAGCACGCCTATGATGTCGTGGGGGTGAATTCTGTCGATGATGCCTTTGCCCAGCTTGCGAAAAAGCCGGTATCGGTCATCGTTAGTAATGTCAGTTTCGGTGAGGTGGACGGTATCAGCTTTTTGGATACGATTCGCCGAGAATATCCCAATATAGTCACAGTTATTCTGACGGAAGTGCGCGACGCAACGCTCGCGATACGATCGATCAACGAACTCAACGTCTTCCGTTACCTCGTTCGGCCAGCGCAGGAACAGCAGATCGAAAAGACACTGCAGATGGCCGTCGAGCGAAGCAAGGCATATCAAAAGAATCCCACGCGGAACGTTCGTCAAACAGCAGAGAAAATATCCCCAACGACGTTTACGACCACGCCGGATGAGAGTTCGTTGCGTTTGCGCCTCCGGGCAGCCCAAGCGTTGCTTGCAAAGTCAAAGTTGAAAGACAAACTCAACTCAAACTAGGTCATCCGTATGCATCAGGCTCCCCAACATGAAAAGAAGAAGCTCCACGATCTCTTGCGCGTGCTCCATCGTGTAGATGAGTTTGTAAAGGGAGGCAATTTTGGAAACGCGGCGAAAGCGCTTGCTGACGCCGAAGATGACGATGCCGCACCGGGCGCGTTGAAAGCCCTGCAACATCGTTTGCAACTCGCGTTCGACTTCCGAGAAAAGGATAATCTGGAGGGCCCCGAGGTAACTGTTGCACTATCCCCTATTATCGCAAGCCTTCGTTATTTTATTGCGCTCGCAGGGCACGATGCAGTTGGCGGCTCTCAAACGAGAGACGAAAATAATGTCGAGGTGTTGAAACAAAAAGCCGGCGAAGTCCTAGATTCTTCTCCTACCGAAGCGCTCAATTGGATTGCCCGCGCATTGCAAGAATCCCCTGAAGACGAAGAATTACTGCTCCTCGAAGCCAAGATAAGAGCCCGCGTCGAACTGCTGCGCAAATCTCGAGAAAACAAAGTGAGAGAGGAAGAAGAAGAAAAGTCCGGCAGGCACAAGCTCTTCGATGTCGACTCAACAGAACGCGAAGCGGTTGCACGAAAGGCAATGGAAGAAGCATCCCGACAGGCCCGCGAGCACAAGATCCGACATAGTCTGCAAAAAGTTCGGGAATCCCTTCGCAATGGACTTCATGAGAATGCTCTTGGACAATTGGCTATCGTTCAAGCGCTGGATCCCTCAAATGAGAATGTGGTAAGTTTGCACCAGCAAATCCTCGGCCGAATGAAAAAGGCGAAGGATGGCAAATTCGAAAGTAACGAAAAAGTTGCAGAAGGATTCAAGTCGCTGATTCGAAAGGAAATTGATAAAGCGGAGAATCATGCGAAGCATCGTCAATTTGACGAGGCATTTCGCATTCTCACGCAGGCATATCGCATCGATCCCGTCAGCGCGCCGCTGGTTGAGTGCGAGAATCGGGTCATTGAAGCGCGCGAGGAAGCGTTCAAGCTGGAAGAACAGCATCGGCTGGAATCAGAAAAGGAACATCGACGCCGCGAAGAGGCAGTAGTCAACCATCTCAGTGATGCGGAAATGGTTGCCAAACTAAACAAAGACCTCGAAGAGGCAAATGTTCGACATCAGGAAGAAATCGCCTTCCTGATTGTAGGTGTGGCAAAAGCGTACGGCTACGCTCGAATCAACTTCACCGAAGAAGCACTCGCTGAATTAGGAAGCGCTCTGAGCCTGGCGAAACCGGACCAATTCGCTGTTCACCTGCCGAAGCTGGAAGAGCTTGATGGCGGTGCAACTGTGCAAGCTGACGAGGAACCTCAATATTCGGACGAGGACGCTGAGCCTTCTGAGGATGCCAAAACAATCCTGTCGCTTTACTCACCGTTCATGGAAGACAAACCAACAGAAACTCCTGGATTTACTGATGAGCCGAGCCCCGCTGAGGCGGAAGAACTCTCTATCGCGGAAATCGTAACCGAACAACGGCATAAATCTGAAGAAGGAGAAAAAGAAAATATCGCGGTCGAAATGAGTTTGAAGACTGCACGCGAGTGTTTAGCCCGTGAAGAGCTGCCTGAAGCAATGGCGTGGGTGGAATATGCTCTCCGCTTTGCGGGAAACCGACCTGATGTTATGCAGTTGCGAGATGAATTAGATCGAAAGTTCAATGAGTGGCAGGCCGTAAAGGCAAACCAGCAGGGACCGCTGGTCATTCATCTGCATTTGAGTAATGCGTTCGATCTCTTGATTCAAGGAAAGACGAAAGAGGCTCTCCAGGAAGTGAACTCTGCTCTGGCAATAGAGCCAAACCACCAAGAAGCATTATCTCTGAAGGCACAGGTTCTCCGAAAAGTGGAGTAATCTCCACTCACTCGTAGCGAAGCGACTCTACAGGATCAACAGCAGCTGCTTTCCTCGCAGGAAACACTCCTGCTAGAAGTCCTATCATACCCAGAATACTCGCCGTAATAATCATAACAGCAGGTGACAAAACCGGTTTCCCGAGGAACTGCATTGGGCCATCGTCTGATGGAATCAAATGTACCCCGGAGATCACTCCATAGGAAAATAGAAAACCAAGGCCTCCTCCGATAAATGCCAACAGGAGGGCCTCAAACACAAACTGAGCAAGGATATACGAACGCTTTGCGCCTACCGCCATCCGGATGCCTATTTCCCTGGTTCGTTCCTTCACCACCACATACATAACGTTCGCCACACCAACTCCTGCTATCAACAACGTCAGAAATCCCACTGAACCCAGGAATATTTGAATACCGATTGAGATCTTCGCCCCTATTTTTTCATCTTCAATAAAGTCCCAAATGTAGAGCGTTCGTTCATCTGTTGGATCGAAGTTGTACTTTCGCGCAAGTACTCGAAATATCTCTTTCTTTACCTCTTCTTGTTTGCCAGGGTCCACAGGACGGACAAGAATGGAATTGACCCGCGTTGGCCCATACATCGTTCTGAAAGTGCTGTAGGGAATAATTGCCCGCTCGACGTCTGGACCATTGTTCATGCTCGTTTGTATCTTTGTTTGCATAATGCCAATAATAGTAAACGGAACCCCGTCGAGAAACAGTAACTTCCCTACGGGAGCCTCCTCTTTGAAAATATCTTTCGCAATCTTCGACCCAAGAAATAACACACGTCGTTGTCGCGCCACGTCCACGTCAGTCAGGAATCTCCCGGCTGCCATCGGGTACATGTTCCGCATTTCTTCAAAGGACGGGTTCACCCCTTCACATTCTGTGTTCGTCGAGAATTTTCCATACGAGAGAGTAACGGACTTTCGGTATTGAGGACTGATCATATCGATCGCCGGTATCGCCGCCTTGAGCATTGCGGCATCCTCCTCCACCATTCTTATCTTTCGACCTTTCGGCATCCCTTCAAACTGTTTGCCGGTTTCACCTCCGTAGAGAATCATGATCCGATTTCCCGCATTGAGCAGTCCCTTCTGCATCTGGGTTGTCAACCCTTCACCAAAGGAGAGAAGTAACACCACCGCGACAGTTCCCCAGGTAATCGCGATTATAGTCAGGAAGGCACGCGTTTTATGTGCCAGAAGATCATTGACAAAATTGATGAGAAGTTCTCGCCACATGTGCTTTGCGGTTTAAGTCCTCAGACAGTCGACTACATTCAGATTCGCCGCCCGGCGTGCCGGCATTAATCCGGCAGCGAGCGCAACCACAGAAAGGACACTCGCCGTCGCAACTGCAACTTCGAGCGACAGCTCCGGCACACCCACAAATTCCTTGATGGGAATGAGCTGTAGTGCCTGGATAATCCCTGCAGCAACGAGAGACCCAATCAACGAACCAATACCGACAATAAACAATGTTTCCAGGAAGAACTGACTCAGTATCGACGACCTTCGCGCACCGACTGCCCGTTTGATTCCGATCTCTTTGATTCGTTCCTCAACAACGATGTACATGATGTTCGCAACCCCAATACCTCCCACTCCCAGCGTCACCGTGCCAATCAGGCCCATGAAAATATTGAAGGCGAGGAAAAAATAGAAAATGAATTCATCGAATTCCGTCGTATCCCAAATCCAGATCGCATCCTTATCCTCTGGGTCAAACTTATGTCTTTTCCCCAGCACCTCGCGGACTTTCGTTTGCACTTCTTCGTAACGTCGAGGATCTCTCGGTTGGTAAATCAGGTTGCTCACGTAGGGACTACCGAAAACGGAGGTAAAGGTTGTTGCAGGTATGAAAATCCTGTCCCTGTCGCGGCGATTGTAAGATGAATTTTGGGTTTTCTTGATCATTACGCCCACGACCAAAAACGGAACATCGCCAACGGTGATGATTCTTCCAATGGGATCACTTTCACCGAACAACAGATTTTTCACTTCATCGCCAATCAGCGCTACTCGCCGTCGTTCGAGGATATCATGATCATTTAGGAAGCGACCGCCGCGCTCGGCAATGACATTGCGAATATTTCCGTATGCCGGGTAGACTCCCGCCACGGCAGGATTAATGATGTTTTCCCCTACACGAGCGGCAATATTATTGTTGCTATACTCCGGACTGATCGCTGCAATTTCGGGAACCTGTCGCTCCAGCAGCCAGGCATCTTCTTCCATGAGCCGAATCGGACGGCCCGTGCCGAAGCCTTCAAACGGCTTTGTCGTTCGTCCCGGGAACATGATAGCGATACTTTCCCCTATGCCGTGCATGTTGATCCCGATTTGCCGCTTGAATCCCATCCCGAATGCCAGGAGCACAATAATGGAAACGGTTCCCCAAACTATCCCGAACACTGTTAGGAAGGTCCGGAGCTTTTGAGAGCGGAGGTCTCGAATGAACTCAGACAGGGACGAAAGAAAACTGTTGATCATGTGAAAGGGCTATTCAATTTTTTTGATCGGTTTCTCCAAGAGAGAGTCGCCCATGGCTAGACCTGCAACAACCTCAACGCTGATTGCATCACTCAACCCGGTCTCGATGAACCGATCTTCAGGCGTACCGCTGGATTTGGGAATCCGCACAAACGCGGAATCGTTGCGAAATGTCACCACTCGTTCGGGGATGAGCAGCACGCTGTCTTTCCGTTGGATGATAATGTTGGCATTTGCCGAATACCCTGCCCGAAGCACCGCGTTGCTTGTTTCCGGGATAGAAATCTCAATCGGGAAAACAGTCGCGTTTTCCTTCTTCTCCGCCTTCAGGGAGATCTTGTTCAGTCGTCCGATAATCTTGTCCGCGGGGAGG
>DASWHW010000186.1:0-8942 GCA_036397975.1 Bacteroidota bacterium | reverse complement strand
CTGAGCTTCGCCGTGCATTGCTCGCCGGTGAGTTCAAGGTTCTCGGATGGACCGCGGCAATTGCGCTTGCGTTGATCGCCACGGAGAACAATGACTTATGAAATCAAAACCGGAGCATCGAAAGAGCCGCGCATCATCCACCATACCGGATGAAAGTCTTCCGCTCTATTGCGATTTCACCTGTCGCTACGCCGAATTTCCAGAACCGGATGCTGTTGGGGCCTGTCGGAGAGAAGTGGGCGTCTGGTGTTCGAAACTGACCCGGTACAATAATAAAAACGCCCGATGTCTGGCGCGCTAACAACAATGCGTTCAACACTATGCAAACGTTAAGCTCCGTCAGGGTTTTCGCGCCGGCAAGCATCTCAAACATCGGCCCGGGTTTCGATGTCCTCGGCGCTGCAATCAATGCGCTGGGCGATGTTGTGTTCGCCCGACGAACGAAGACTACCGGCATTCAATTCACGATGAGAACGCTTCGCACCGACGTGACCATCGAGCCCGAAAGAAATGTCGCCCGGCACGTTGCGCAACTAATGATGGACGATCTCAAACCTGCGTTCGGGATTGAACTGGTGCTCGACAAACGCATGCCCGTGGGATCGGGCCTTGGGAGTTCTGCGGCAAGCAGTGTCGCAGCGGCATTGGCATACAACCTGATTCAGGAGAACCCGTTACAAAAGGACGAATTACTACCCTTTGTTCTCGAAGGGGAACGACTTGCTTCGGGTTCGGCTCACGCGGATAATGTTGCACCGTCGTTGCTCGGGGGCGTCTGTCTTGTACGAAGTTATGACCCGCTCGACATTATTCGACTCCCCATCAAGAATGCGATCTATTGGACTGTTTTATACCCGAAAATCGTAGTGCGAACCGAGGATGCGCGACATGTCCTCCCACCCGAAATCTCACTGCGAAATGCGGTGCGTCAGTGGGGCAATGTCGGAGGGATGGTTGATGGACTTATCGCTGGCAATCCGTATCTTGTCGGGAAATGTATGGAAGATGTAATTGTGGAGCCGGCAAGAGCGCACCTTATTCCCGGCTTTTACGAAATTAAGTATGCTGCCTTAAAGGAGGGCGCCACGGGGTGTACCATTTCCGGATCCGGCCCGGCGATTGTCGCAGTGGCACCAACAAAACAAAAAGCCGAGAAGATCGGCCATGCAATGAGAACTGTGTGTCAGCGGACAGTTCAACTGGAGAGCGAGGTATACATCTCCAAGACTAATCTCAAAGGTGCCATTCGATTGAAGAAAGGGAGATCGTGAAGTTCAAAAGTATTGGAGGCGTTAGTCCCGCAGTTCCATTTCGCGAAGCACTCTTCCGCGGTCTTGCACCGGACGGGAGCCTGTACGTTCCTGAAAGTATTCCTCCCCTGCCACCACGGTTTTTTGAAGCGCACCCCTCGACCTCTTTTCCGGAAGTTGCAACTGCAGTGATTGCTGGTTTCGCAGGCGATATCCCAGAAACCGAAATCTCCCGAATAGTTCGCGCGGCGATCTCCTTTCCTGTTCCATTGATTCAAATCGAGGAAGGTCTCTACGTTCTGGAATTATTTCACGGGCCAACGCTCGCGTTCAAGGACATCGGTGTGCGATTCATGGCCCAAACGCTCTCCGCGTTTCTTGCAAAGGAAGGAGGCCAGGTGACCATTCTGACCGCGACCTCCGGAGACACCGGGGGAGCAGTCGCACACGGATTTCACGGCGTTCCAAATATTAACGTTTATCTTCTCTATCCGTCAGGAAAGGTGAGTCGAATTCAGGAACAACAAATGACGACGCTGGGCGGAAACATTCATGCGATGGAGGTGGATGGAACGTTCGATGATTGCCAGAAGTTGATCAAAGAAACATTGCTTGACCCTGACGTTGTTCTGGCACGCCGCTTCACGACGGCCAACTCGATCAACATCGCGCGATTGCTTCCGCAGGTCGCATACTACATTTGGGCGGACCTGCAGTTGCGGATGCTTTTTGACCGCCATAATCCGGTGATCGTTGTCCCGAGCGGAAATCTTGGCAATCTGACTGCCGCACTCTACGCAAAGAACATGGGTATCGCGGCGGAGGGTTTTGTCGCTGCAACAAATGCGAACAAGGTCCTCGTTGATTATCTCTCGACCGGTTCCGTCGTCCCCGCTACGCCGGTGCATACATACTCCAGTGCGATGGATGTGGGGAATCCGAATAATATTTCTCGCATTCAACATCTTTTCGGAAATAATTTTGAGTTCCTCCGTTCTGTCCTTTCTGCGGTGAGCATCAGTGATGAAGAGACAAGCGACGAGATCCAGCGGACATTTGAACGGTCCGGGTACCTTCTCGATCCCCATACCGCGGTGGGAATCCGCGCCGCCCGAATCGGGAAAGGGAAAAAGGGGAGCACACCGTTTATCGTTCCAGCAACAGCACATCCGGCAAAGTTCCCGGAAATCGTTGAGCAGGCAACTGGATCACCGGTCACCATGCCAAAAGAACTGCGGGCAATCCTCTCAAAACCGAAACAGTCTCTGCAGATCGGACCAGACTACCGGGCGTGGAAAGGGATAATTCTTCGGAACCGCGGCTGATCATCTGCGGCATTACTTATTGCAATTCCCACCGAAAAACGATACTTAATCTCGGTATTCATCTCACGTAAGCTTTTCTGTCCATGAAGTATTTTTTCATCACAGCTCTTTCACTCATTCTTGTACGGACTATGCATTCTCAGGCACCCGTCGTTCACTATTCATTGGGGTTGTCCGAACCCTGGACGCACCTCTTTGAGGTTGAGATCACCTTCGGAAACCTTCCCGGTAATGATTCGACATTGGAGCTCTCCCTTCCCGTATGGCGGAGTGGAAGGTATGTTCTCTTTGATTTTGCCAGTGGGATCGAGCAATTCGAGGTATTTTCGCCAAACGACGGCCTATTCGATTGGAATAAAATTGACAAGAGCACCTGGCGTATCAAGACGCGCGGACCCGATGCGATCGTTCGATACAAGGTCTATGCAAATGAATTTTCTTCGCGGACACGCGGCCTCAACGATGAGCATGGGTATGTCAACGGTTCTGCGGTCTTCATGTACTCTGAAAAGTACCGCAACACAGGCGTTACTCTCAAGGTAACACCGTATAAGGACTGGAAAGTCACCACCGGCCTTGAACGCATTTCGGATACAACTTTCCTCTACCGCGCTCCCGGGTATGATGACCTTATCGATTGTCCTCTCGAAATCGGTACACAGACTGATATACCTTTCGAAATCGAAAACAAAATGCATGTGTTAAGCATCGCTGGCGACGTGCATTGGGACACTACCACGGTCATCGATGGGTTGCGCCGCATTGTGCAAGCGAGCAAGAAGTTCTGGGGCGACCTTCCGTACGACCGCTACTACTTTCTCCTCCACGCATTACCCAATGCCTCCGGTGCAACCGAACACATGAACTCAACAACCATCGATGTTCACCCATTCTCCTTTGGAGAGCCCGAGGGATACACCGGTTTTTTTTCTACAGCCGTTCACGAATTTTTTCACACCTGGAACGTTAAACGTCTCCGGCCGAAAGGGATGGACCCATATAGTTGGCAGCAAGAAAATTATTACGAGGAACTCTGGATTGCCGAAGGTGGAACGTCCTATTACGGCGGGATATTATTGCTTCGAGCAGGCTTGAAAACGCCTGCAGAGTATATTACTGATCTCCCCAAAGCAGTGAAGGATGACCGACAACGACCCGGAAATCTTCAGCAATCACTCGTTGAGTGCAGTTTTGATGCATGGACAAAATTCTGGAAGGACAACGAGCAATCGTTTAACTCGGAGTCAAATTATTATGGCAAGGGGGCGAATGTCTGCTTGTTACTGGATCTGGAGATCCGGCATCAAACAAAGAATAAGCATTCTCTTGATGACGTCTTTCGAGACTTATACAAACGATTCCCGCTTGGTAGTGGCGGGTATACCGTGGATGATTTTCAAAGGAGTGCGGAGGCGCAAGGAAGCGGAAGCCTCGCCTCTTTCTTCGACAACTACATACGTGGAGTTCACCCACTGCCATGGGAGGAGACGTTCTTGTATGCCGGACTGGAGCTGTCACCCGATGGTCCAACCGAGAAACCATTTCTTGGGATCACTGCCAGCGACCGCGGGAACATCCCACAAATTACTCGCGTTGTGAAAGGATCCTGTGCCTATGACGCCGGACTGAATGCGGGTGATGAACTCGTGGCTCTCAATGGCTCCAAAGTCCGGGCAAGCGACGTAAACAAAAGAATTAAGCAAATGAAGGCGGGAGACACAGTCACGGTTACTGTGTTTCGCGAGAACCTTCTTCGGAATTTCAGTTTCTCGCTGCGGAATGCTCCAACCTACGAGTACACGGTGCAGAAAGTAAAAAAGCCATCGTCGTTGCAAAAGAGCATTTACGAATCTTGGCTCTCGACAGAATGGACCAAAGAATAACAAATCGAAGAAGGGAAGCACACGTGCCCCCCACAGTGAGAGGGTACCTTCTGCTCGCCGACATTACCGGCTACACTTCCTTTATGGCGGGAACCGAACTCGAGCATGCTCAGGCGGTCGTTCAGGAAGTGAATGACCTGGTCATCAATTCTCTGACGCCGACAATGACGCTTGCTGAAGTCGAGGGGGATGCAGTGTTCGTCTATTCCCCCCTCGAGATGATCTCGCGAGGAGAGGGTCTCGTGGAGCTCGTCGAGAACACGTATGTGCGGTTTCGGATTCAGCGAGAGGTCATGAATGCAAGAACGACGTGCACATGCAAGGCATGCGTAGCAATCCCAAATCTCGACCTGAAGTTTGTGGTGCACATCGGAGAGTTTGTCATGCAGAGCTACGGCCTCCAGCAAAAACCTGTTGGATCCGATGTGAATCTCAGCCATCGTCTCCTGAAAAACAGCGTAACGGGCGCAACGGGATGGACGGCCTATGCTTTGTTCACCCAAAAAAGTCTGGAAGCGATGGGGATCCAATTGAGCGGTCTGTTTGAGTCCACCGAATCGTATGAACACTTCCCTCCTCTCCAGGCATGCTCGCTTAATCTCGCAACCCGCTATAAAGAGATCATCGATACGCGTCGCTATCTTCTCAGGCCCGAGGAGGTCGATCATTCATTCACCATGAACTTTGCGTGTCCCCCTTTTATAGTGTGGGAATGGCTCAACGATCTGAACAAGAGATCGCAATGGGGCCAGAAAGGTTCAACGTGGACAGGCAGGGAAAGGCTCTCGGGAAGAACCTCTGTGGGAGCAACGAACCATTGCGCGCATGGGAGCGGAGAGTCCTTTGAAAAGATCCTCGACTGGAGGCCGTTTGAGTATATTGCCTCGGAGTACACGGGAACGCCTGTGACGGTGATATTCACAAACCGACTAGAGACTCATAACTCCGGAACCCGACTCACATGGCAAGTCCATTTTAAGAAGAACATCCCTCGATTGGTCCGAAGACCTCTAACGCAATTCATCTCGAAGAGATTTATCAGGATGCAAAAGTACTACGAGGTCATGAGAGATTTAATAGAGAAAAACCAAAATGCCAACTGAGTCTGCGGGCGAATATCTTCTTGGTGTGAACACCGAGGAGCTTGAGCGGCTTCGTTTTCAACACTCAGTGTGGAAATCTACAACCGATGCTTTTTTCGAGAGAATCAATGTTGGCAAGGGCTGGCGTTGCCTCGATGTCGGCGCCGGCCCTGGATTTGTCACGTTGGATCTTGCAGAACGCGTAGGTATCAATGGCGAAGTCACGGGACTCGAACCATCAGCGCTCTATTTGGAAAGCCTGCGCACGGAGGCCGAGAAAAAGAATTTCCGACATGTCAAGATCATGAACGGCTCTGCTGAGAGTGTGGATCTTCCCGATACATATTTTGACATCATCTTTGTCCGGTGGGTCGTCGGATTCACTCCGGACCCCAGGGCATTCCTGGCACCGCTGGTACGTGCATTGAAAGTCGGTGGAACCATAGCAATTCAAGATTATTTGTACGAAGGGCTGTCACTGTTCCCGCGCGGCGGTGCGTTCGATGGGATGCCCGACGTCGTTCGCGCGTATTACAAATCGGTGGGTGGAGATCCGTACATCGGGGCAAACCTCCCGGGTCTTCTTCGCAAGTTTGGATTGGAAGTTATCGACTACTCTCCCCACTGTCTGGCCGGCGGTCCGGAAAGTGGTGTCATAGAATGGGCACATCGATTCTTTACGGTGCATATTCCTCTCATGGTGGAGAAGGGCGTTCTCGAGAAGGAGCGAGGACATGCGCTACTCGCAGATTGGTTGAAACATCGGCATGATCCAGAAACGATTTTTGTCTCCCCTATTGTCGTCGATATTGCGGCCCGCAAATGAATTGACAGGCATATTCATCGAACAGAAAATGAAACTCATACTTTCAAAAGCACTCGTCGCCGCGTTTCTCTTTCTCTTTGCTTGTCCTGCGTTCGCACAGCAGGATGAGATCATCATTCTCCAGTTTAATGATGTGTATGAGCTGTTGCCGCTTGAAATGGGGAGGTACGGCGGACTTGCCCGGGTGGCAACGCTTCGCGATCAACTCAAGCAAGAATCACCCCACCTTCTCACTGTGCTGTCAGGAGACTTTCTCAGTCCGTCGGCGATTGGAACAAGCAAGTTGAATGGCAAGCGAGTCAGCGGGGCGCACATGGTGGATGTGCTCAATCATGTGGGCGTCTCGCACGTGACATTTGGAAATCACGAATTTGACATTCGGAGGGAAGAGTTGCAGGAAAGGATCAACGAATCTACCTTTCGGTGGATCTCCTCCAACGTAAAACAAATCTCCAAGAACGACATCGAGTCCTTCACCCAAACGCGTGATGGTGTCCCGAAACCTCTACCCGAATACGGCATCGTCACGATGAATTTTCCCGACGGCGATGGCTCCGTGCGTCGTGTTCGCATTGGCCTTATCGGACTCACGATTGATAGCAACAAGCGGGACTACCTGTCGTACGAAGATCCGATTGAGTCTGCACGGCGCGTTGTCCCCGCGATGAGAGGAAAGATCGATTACCTCATCGCGATTACACACCTCACTATCGAACAGGACATTGAATTGGCACACGCGGTGCCGGAGATTCAACTCATTCTTGGAGGCCATGAGCACACCAACATGGCGATTCGTGCTGGTAACGCTCTTATCACCAAGGCGGATGCAAACGTCAAAAGCGTTTATGTTCATCGTCTCCTTCTTAAGCCCGGCACAGATAGTCTTGAGCTTCGCTCGGAATTGAAGATCATTGATGAAAAGATCCCCGACGATTCGACCACAGCGTATGTTGCGAACAATTGGATCGCTACTGCCTTCAATGGTTTCCGAGCGATGGGCCTCGATCCGGATAGAGTTGTCACGACGCTGCAACATCCACTCGATTTTCGTGAACTAATAATCCGGCATCATCCGGCAGACGCCGCAAAGCTTATAGCGACCGCAATGTTGGAGGCGGACCCAACTGCAGATTGCGCAATTGTCAACAGCGGCTCGATCCGCGTCGATGACATCCTCAACGGCACGGTCACGCAGTATGATATCATCCGTACGCTTCCTTTTGGAGGAGGAATTTTCACAGCGACCATCAAAGGTTCATTGCTTCAAAGAATTCTCGACGCTGGCGTTTCTAACAAAGGAGGTGGCGGGTATCTTCAGTGGAGAAACATTGCGTTTGTTCCAACAGCATCATCGTGGATGATCAAGGATCAGCTGCTCAACCCGGATTCCTCATATCAAGTAGTTCTGACTGAGTTTCTTCTAACAGGCGCTGAGGCAAACCTCGACTTTCTTCGCAGAGACAATCCTGCCATCTCGAATATTCGTGAGCCGCAGGTGTTGAAGCAAAACGATATTCGACAGGCGGTCATCCATTATTTTGAAAAGCATTGATGACCTCCATGGGATTTGACCGCAACGTCTCTCTGGCGGAGCATACCACCATCCGTCTCGGTGGACCAGCATCTCATTTCGTAACTGTCACTTCCGTCGATCAGATCAGGACTTGTCTCCGTCGGGCCGCGGAAAACCGATGGCCTGCACAGATCCTCGGCGGTGGCAGCAACATTATTTTCTCGGATGAAGGATTTAACGGACTCATCATCAAAATCGGGCTCAGTGGAATGGACTATTCGGAAAAAGGAACCGAAGGATTTCTGAGGGTAGGGGCCGGCGAGAATTGGGATGACGTTGTTCGATTTGCGATCGAGAAGGGCGCAACCGGCCTTGAATGTCTTTCGGGAATTCCCGGACTGGCCGGAGCCGTGCCGGTTCAGAACGTCGGCGCATACGGACAGGAAGTGCGAGAGACAATTATCTCCGTCAAAGTGCTGGACCGTACAACGCTTGAAGAAGAGGAATTCTCCAACGATGCGTGTGATTTCAGCTATCGTCAGAGCCGGTTCAAGCAAGGCGATAGGGACAAATTCATTATTACTGAAGTGCTCTTTCGCCTCCGTCCCAACGGAAAGCCCGAAATACGTTACGATGAACTTCGCCGACACATTGAAAACGAATCACAAAATATTCTTGACCAGAAGGGACCACGCTCGCTGGCAGCAATCCGCGCTTCTGTTCTGGCGTTACGAAAGAGAAAATCAATGCTTATCGACTTTACCGATCGACACTCCCGATCGTGCGGTTCGTTTTTTATGAATCCTGTTCTTAACAACGAAGAGTTTCAATCTCTTCAATATCGTGTGAACAAAAAAGACATTCCGCACTTTCCAACAGAAAACGGAGTGAAAGTCCCTGCCGCATGGCTCGTCGAACGCGCTGGCTTTCACAAAGGTTATCGCGCCGGTAGTGTTGGGGTTTCAGCCAATCACTCACTCGCGCTAGTCAACTATGGCGGAACGACGATGGAGCTTCTTGCGCTTGCCAATGCGATCCAGCGGAAAGTTCAGGAAGAATTCAG
>DASWHW010000185.1:0-17457 GCA_036397975.1 Bacteroidota bacterium | reverse complement strand
TTGCTTCATCAAGGTCGTGCGTTATCAGAATCATTGACATCCCTTCAGCTCTCTGGATTGAATCCAGCAACTCCAGCAATTGATAGCGAAGGGGAGGATCGACAGCACTCGTTGGTTCATCTGCGATCACAACTCTCGGATGTGGAAGGATTGCCATCCCAATAAGAACCCTCTGCGCCATCCCAATACTTAGCTGGTGTGGATAAAGTTCGAGGATCTCACGGCCATGCGGAAGTCCAACTTTCTCAAGTACATCGAGCAATAGCTCATCGCCACTGGCTCCATCGCCTCGGGAATGGTTCAATTGTTCCCGAATCCTTGCAACGGGATTCAGCGCCTGGGCTGGCTCCTGAAATATGTATCGAATATCTGTTCTCCTGAGCGGGCGAAGACCATTTTCATCCAGAGTTAAAATTTCTTTTCCCTGAAAGCGAACTGATCCCTCAAACGTCGCCGGGACATTGGAGGGAAACAGTTTGGTCAGAGATCGCGAGAGCACGGTCTTCCCGCTTCCGCTCTGACCAAGGAGCACCACTACCTCGTTTCTTGCCAGAGTAAAGCTGACATCGTGGATCAGTTGTTTCTGCACGGTCGGTTGTACTACCACCGACATGGAGAAATGTTGGACATCGAGAAGCGGTTCGGGGGAGGAGAATTGATGACTCATAACGTGTGTGAACTTATTCAAAAAAGGTGTCATACTCAACTCATCCTGAGATGGAGTTCTATTGACATACCGATAATTGCTCGGTATATTCACCCAAATGATCTGTGTCTATTAGAACCGGAGTTGTCAATGAATGAACTCACCTTACGCTCCATTCTGTGCACTGTCTGTATCGTGGTGGTCGGCTGTGGAACGAAGAAAGAGGACAACGCTGGTCGTGCTCAACGAGCAGCCGTTATTATCGCCGTGGAAGGAGACATCGACAGCTTTAATCCATTGTTTGCCGAGGAAATAACCGCAGGAGAAATTAACGATCTGATTTTCCCCGGTCTCGTCGGTTCCGATTTCGATCGCGCGGCAGGTGAGTTGCGGTATACACCTTCACTCGCCCGTTCTTGGGAGTGGTCGAATCAAGGACGCGACATCACATTTCACCTGCGGGGAAACGCTTACTGGACTGACGGTAAACGCGTTACTGCCCGAGATGTTCAAATCTCCTACGTTCTCTACGGTGACCCTGATGTTTCCAGCGTGCGCCAGGTTGCAGTCGAAAACCTGAAGCTTACAAATGGCAGGCTCGATGTGGTCAAGAGTGTTGAGCCGATAGATGATTCAACGGTGGTTTTTCATTTTGTGAGAGAATATCCTGGCCAATTGTTTGATGCCGGCCTTCCCATAGTTCCTGCACACATTTTCAGTTCCATTCAAAGGGCGGACATTCGCAGCCACGCAACGAATAAATCCCCGGTAGGCTTTGGACCATTCAAGCTTGCAAGATGGGTACCGCTTCAGGAAATAATCCTTGAGTCGAATCCACAATCCGTTGTTCCTTTCCCGGCAAAAGTAGCGCAGCTCATATTTCGCGTGATTCCCGAGTATCGCTCACGAATTTCCCAGTTCGAATCAGGTGAAATCGACATCCTTGCTGGGCTTCGCATTGAAGATGCACAAAAATTCAAAGACAAGACGGAGATTACTATCGTCTCGATCCCAGGGCGCGACTATGATTTTCTCGGATGGAACAATATCGACCCGGTTGCGTACGGGAAATCAAAGGGGAAGGTCGTTCAACCACATAGGTTGTTTGGCTCAGCGTCTGTCCGACGAGCTTTGACGATGGCGATCAATCGCTCGGAAATCGTCCAGGCGTATCTCGGCTCTCATGGCCAGGAGGCCATCGGGGGGATATCGCCGCTATTTAAGTGGGCATATAATGACACATTGAAGCCGCTTCCTTTTGACCAGTCCCTTGCCCGCTCTATATTGAAGAGAGAGGGATGGAACGACAATGACGGCGATGGCGTGCTTGACAAGGACGGGTTACGATTCTCTTTCATGCTTAAAGTTCCAGCCGGAAATCAACTTCGAACAGTGGTTGCGGCGGTCGTCCAAAGACAATTGAAGAATGTGAAAATTGAAATGAATATTGAACAAGTCGAGCGCGCTACTTTCTGGCAGGAAGTGACAGCCAGGAAGTATGATGCGTGGCTTGCGGGTTTCAGTGTTCCGCTGCAAATGCAATTGGATGACCTGTGGGGGTCAGACCTTGAAAGGTACCCTTTTAATCTAACAGGGTTTAGAAACAAACGAGTCGATCAAATCCTTGACAAGGTGAAAAACTTTTCCCGTGAATCAGATGGAGCTCCGTTATGGAAGGAGTTCCAAATACTTGTCCAGCAAGAGCAGCCATGCACCTTCCTTTTCTGGATCAACAATATCGTTGGGGTAAACAAGCGAGTGCATGGATCGGATATTGGTGTTCTGGGTACGACGCACAAGGCATGGGAATGGACCCTTGATGGCGAAAAATCGGAGGCGACCGTTGCAATTCGGTGACGAAGGTCTTGCACTCACTAGTGAGGAGTGTGTTGAAGGCCTCCGGAGAGATGTGCTCCATCACTTGTGGATAAAGCCTTGCCCCTTCTAAGACTTACCATCCGCAGGGTGTTGCAAGCAATCCCGACAATGTTAGGATTACTCACGCTTGTGTTCTTTCTTTCTCGACTTCTTCCAGGGGACCCCGCGAATGTGTTCATTTCTCCCGGCGTTCCTTCCGCGGTTGCAGAACATTTGCGAACACAGTTCGGCTTGGATCGCCCCCTCGGCGTACAGTATCTTTCCTGGCTCGGGTCAGTTCTTCAGGGTGAGCTTGGGTTCTCCTTCTCGCACAGGGCTCCTGTGAAGGACGTACTCTCGGCTGTCTTTCCGAATACCGTTATTCTTGCCTCCGCGGCATTGCTCGTAGAAATTCTGATCACTCTTTCGTTCGCGGCTCTTTCGGCCGTATCGAGCCGCACATCTGTCGATAAAGCAATCTCTGTTGTCAGCCTTGTCGTGTATTCCCTTCCGTCATTCTTTATTGGCATTGTTCTTTTGACGGTCTTCTCGTTTTCTCTGGGCATCTTTCCTTCCTCGCAAATGTATTCCGTTGGAGTGAGCGGCACAGGTGACATGCAATCCATTGCTGATCTCTTGGCGCACTTGACTCTGCCGGCACTCACGCTTGCGATTCCGGGAGCGGCCTTGTTAACCCGATACCTTCAGACAGGAATTTCCCAGACACAGGGCCAGGATTATATACTCGCTTCGAGGGCGATGGGAATATCAAAGCTGCGTATCTACAGCTCCTATCTATTTCCGAACGCAGTGGGACCGACCGTTGCATTATTGGGGATTGAAATTGGCACATTGCTGACCGGAGTTCTTGTGACGGAGACTCTTTTTTCATGGCCCGGGATGGGAAGGATCGCGGTGCTGGCAGTCTTCGCACGTGATTATCCACTCATTCTTGGTTGCACAATAATCGGTGGAATCGTTGTGGTGACAGCCAATCTTGCTGCCGATATTCTTAATGCATGGATTGACCCGCGTATCCGAATCAGCTAAACGATCTCTATGAACAGACGCATTCTCAGTCTTGGAGCTGTTTTCCTTCTGACACTGACATGGATTCATTGGGATATTATTGCCAACAGCATCATCTCACTTGTTTCTTGGAGCATCATCCTTCTGCTGCATTCTTCATCCTTTTCGAGGATTTGGTTTCCTGGGTTGGTTGAGTATTGGGTTGCGGCTATTGTCTGGGTTGGCACAATCGTCACGATTGCAGTTTCTCTTCTGAGGCCTGGCCGAAAAAAAGCCCAGACTGACTCCTTCGGCGGACGATCGTTAAAAAATTGGATGGCTCCTGAACGGTGGGCGCTTTTCCTTCTTCTCCTTGCCCTCTTCACAGCTCTTGTCGCACCGCTTGTTGCAACGGTTGACCCCAATGCTCAAGGCAATCTCGGGACGGTGCGCCTCTTACCACCCCTCTCGTCTGCCTATCTCCAGGAATCAGTTGAGGAGGCAACGCAAGGAAATTTCCACGAAGGCGTGGAGAGAATGTTTTCTCAAGCCCAAAGCCGACTTCTGAACAGAATTATTACACTGGACACGAGCGCGGAACAACAATCGCTTTCGCCGGATTATCATGTCATCCGACGCTCGAAAATAATCTTTCTTCTGGGCACAGATGACGCCGCGCGCGACGTTTTCAGTCGCGTCGTCTTCGGAACCCGGGTGTCCATCGGGATAGGGTTGTTGGCTGTGCTTGGTTCAGTGTTGATTGGAGGGATGTGTGGTTTTGTCGCCGGAATGAACCATGGCTTCATAGATGACGTGCTGATGAGAACCACCGATTTGTTTCTCTCCATCCCAAGCCTCTTTCTCATTATCGGTGTCCTTGCATTCGCGGGTCAGTCCGTGTCGACTTTGGTTCTGGCACTTGCCGCGTCTGGATGGATGGGGATTGCGAGGGTTGTTCGCGGCGAGGTTGCATCCCTCCGAGAGCGTGAGTTCGTTCTTGCGGCAAGACTTTTGCAGGTCGGAGTATGGAGGATTATCGTGAGACATCTCCTGCCGAATCTCCGCCCCGTGTTACTTACCTCTGCGGTCCTCCAGTTTGCAAATGCCGTCCTGGGAGAAGCCGCACTGGGATTCCTTGGACTTGGCATACAACCGCCGACAGCAAGCTGGGGAAACATGATCGGGGAAGCGACAGGGTACCTTGGGTCAGCTTGGTGGATAGGCTTTTTCCCCGGTCTATTTCTTGCAACGGTAATAGTGTGCGCTCACCTGGTTGGTGAGTATCGATCTGCTCCCATGTCTGCGGTCGAACGTTGATCAATCACCGGTATTTAATAACGAAGAAACTTGGAGAGGGTACCAGTGGTGAAGTATTTTTGGCGACTGACACTCTCGGCGGCAATCAACAATGCGCCATCAAGGTGCTTCACAAGCAAGACGCTTCACAAAAACTTGAACAGCATTTTCTTAATGAAATTGCAATTCTGACGGATCTTTATCATCCGAACCTTGTGCGCGTGCTTGATTGGGGAATTGTCTGGCGTGCCGACGAATCGTTCATCGAGGGAAGACGATTCTTCGTTATGGAGTACGTTGAGGGGAATGGCGCTTTGGATTGGTTCCGTACGCTTCAAAACGATCAGACCCGCGTAATCTGGCTGCGCTCATTCATCACACAGGCTCTCTCGGCCCTTTCATACATTCATCAGCGGGGAATTATCCATTTCGATGTAAAGCCGGAGAATTTTGTCATCGTCGGTTCCAGCGGCAAGGACGCTGGATCCGTGACAAAGCTTGCCGATTTCGGATTCAGCGTTCGACATTCAGATTCTCAACACGAGCTTTCCTTAAGGGGCACGCTTGACTATACAGCGCCTGAGTTGCTGAAACATGAATCGTTTGACCATCGAATAGACCTGTATTCATTCGGCGCGACGATCTATCATATCGTTGAGGGCAAAAGTCCGTTTGAGGATTCCGAAGCAGTCAACCTGATCAAAAGGGTGCTTACCACCAAGCCCACGTTTCACCGAATGGTGGAGGAACCATTCAATCAGCTGCTTCCACTTGTGCAAGGCTTATTGGAAAGAGGCGTTAACCAGCGGTTCCGATCCGCGAGGCATGCGATGCACGTCTTCACGACCGCGGAAGGACATTCCCTCGAATCACATGGTGAACTACCGGCAAAGCCAATCTTTGTGGGGAGGGAGAATGAACGGCAACGGATCACATCGGCGATAGGATTGCTTCGTGGTTTGAGTGCGTCGGAGAAATACGTCGCGGTGACAATCACCGGACCTGAAGGGATCGGGAAGACCGCTTTGTTGACAGAAATGATGCGGTTGGCAAAGTCGATGGAGATACCCGTTTTCGAAATGCTGCCCCTCCAGGGTGGAGCTCCATTTGAAGCCGTCGTCAAATTCCTTCACTTGCTTCGGGCTGCGATTCTATCCAGATTCGACAAACCGGAGATGATCAAAAGGTTTGACGAGGTAATTAAACAGGATTCGGATCTGTGGCAGGATTTCATGATAAAACCGATGGAGGCGCGTGATACAATAATCGAGGCGCAGGCCCGCATTATACAAGAATCGGCAAACATCATTCCATTCGTTCTTGTTCTTGACAATGCAGATCTGCTGGACGCGGAATCAGCCGAAACACTGCGTATCGCAGTGCGCGATGTCCGGTTGGGAAAGTTTCTTCTGCTTTGCGCCGTGCGAGAGAATACCCTGAACCTGGGAGGAGCACTGAAACTCCCTCTGGGTGAATTGGATGAGCCAAGTGTCAAAACAATGGGCACGAGCGTCTTTGAGACGAAGCAGATAGGAGAAATGATTGGCGACAAGTTATTTCACCAATTTGGCGGTGTTCCCGCAATCCTTGTAGAGGCATTCTATTCGGTTGCAGAACATTTGCCGTTTGAGCTGCCGAGCGAGCCTTCAGAAGCAGAGATACTTGTTGACGGCGTCATAGGCGGTCTTCCCGAGAGTATCGATGAGTTGGTGGTTAATCGCTTCAAGTCACTACCGCGGGAACATCAATTGATTTTGGAGTTGATGTCTTGTCTTCGCTTTCCTGTCCGCCTTGGGTTTCTTCAATCACTTCTCCCATTTCGCCCGCAGGCGACGCTGGAATATCTGAGGTTTCTCGAAGCAAGCGAAATGGTTGAGTCTTCCGATCTCGGCGAATTGGTTTTGATCCGACATGATCGTCTTAAAACTATCGTCTATACGACTCTTCAAAGTCGGGAGGATGTTCACCAATTCATCGGCGCAACATTGCAGCAGCAAACAGGAGAAAGGTCATTTGTCGATTTGCAGGAACTCGCCCATCAATTTGCACAAAGCGGGAAGGCGCAGGAAAGTGCCCGCTGGCAAGAACGTGCGGCTGATGAAGGAATGGCGATCGGTGCGTATCGGAATGCGAGGGCTTTATATGAATTGGGGGCTGAGTTAATTCAAGACGACCCGCTTGCATCCCGCCGAATACGAACCAAACTTGCTCATGCACAATTCCTGAATGGGGAGTATCGAGAATCTATTAGTTGCGCAACAAAACTGCTTGATGAAAGCGAGATAGACAACGAACGCACCTCCTTTCTTCACAAAACCAGCGGTTTGGCTCTTTCCCGCCTTGGCGACTATGAAGAGGCAAAACTGCATATCCAGCAGTCCCTTCGTGGCACCACCGATGAAAAGGAAATTCTGGAGCTGGAGCAGGAGCTCCTGGGGATAGACGTCTCGATTGGCAATCTTCACGAGGCAGAGCAATCGGGGATTGCTTTGCTGAAACGCGCGCAGCAATTATCAGTCCAACGTATCGTGGCTTCCATTCATACTGATTTGGGGATAGCTACTTTTCTTACGGAGCAGTTTGAAAAGTCTGAGGAATATTTCCAACAGTCCATGCTGATTTATGAGGAATTACACCAGACTGCCCGCATCGCGGATGCACTGATGAACATTGGCAATGTGAGGAGCGCACAAGGCGACAGCGAATCCGCGATTGGTTACTGGAAAAAGGCATTAACGCTCAGCGAGGAACACGGAAC
Organism: Bacteroidota bacterium; assembly: GCA_036397975.1. Lineage (GTDB taxonomy): Bacteria > Bacteroidota > Ignavibacteria > UBA10030 > UBA6906 > SZUA-287. The sequence goes on along the minus strand of DASWHW010000185.1, from coordinate 9,892 downwards.
ACTGAATCAGCAATGGCAGATCCAAAACAACCTCGGTATCGAACACTACAAACTCAAAAGGTATAATGAAGCGAAGGAGTTCTACGGCCATGCAAGGCGAATCTCATCAAAGATAGAATCGAAGCAGGGATTAGCCTTTGTGCTCACGAACCTTGGGGAGGTCTTTTTTGTGGAATGCGAATACGAACGAGCGCTTAATTCGTGGGACGAGGCTATTGTTACATACCGCGAAATGGACGACGCAAGGGGCATAGTGGAATCACTTCTTCAACTGGCTCAAATATATCGACTCTTTGCAGATTGGGACGAGGTGAGCCGTCGACTGGAGGAGGTGGATCTCTTGATCAAGCAGAAATCTCTTGATTCTTTCAATGCGCTGCTTTCGTATTATCGGGGTATACTGTTATTTTCACGAGAGGAGTTTTCAGCCGCGGCAAAGGAGTTCGAAATTGCCATACAGAGTCCTGAGAAGGAACAGAGTCTCTTGGCCACGGTTCGTCTTGGCGAGTGTTACCTTTGTGGTGGGAATATCCAAAAAGCAACTGCGTCCTTTGAAAACGTCCTCCGAACGACAGAGAATGCCCATCTACCCCAGCTGTTTGCCGAAACGTGCCTATGTCTCGGAACCCTTTCGAAAGAACATCCAGAAAGTGGATTGAAGAAACCCCTCAACTACTTCAAAGACGGAATGGAAGTTGTGGAAAAGGAGTCGGTCTCAGAATTAACCTGGAAACTTGCTTTTGCTCTGGGGGGAGAATATCTCGTCCGCGGGCAGGAGGAGCGAGCGCGAGAGGCGTATCTGAAAGCAAAAGTGGTATTGCAGTTTATTGTGTCAAGGTTCAATTCAGAGGGGAAGAAGAATGCGTATCTTGCGGCTGAGAAAAGAGGAAAAACAATCTCAACTCTTGAGACATTTCTTAAAGGCTAGGAGACAGCGTGGCGTCAAGAAAAGACAAATTTTCAATTCTTCTTTGTGGCAAGAAAGAAATCATGGAGCGGATCAGGCGCTTCATCAATCCAACAGTCGATATGCATCTGCAGTTTGTCTCCGCTGCTCATTTCCTGGCCGGACGTGCATTGTTCAAGGTACCTAATCTTGTCTTGCTGGACGTTACTCAAGATTCGCCGACGTTTCGGTCTGCACTGAGCGAATTTACTTCGCAATTCCCCGATATTCCTATTTTAGCGATGGCAAGCAATCCGGATCACGCTTTCGCGGTCGACCTGGTAAAGCTCGGCGTGTCAGCATACTTTATTGTGCCGGATGAAAAAAAGAAGATCGCTGACCATATTGTCATTCTCTTTAATGATTGGGTTGCAAGGAATAAGAAGGAGAAATTTGTCGAACTTCAGCAGGAGGTTTACGATTTCCGGCATATTATCGGGAACTCATCCCTGTTGATGCTAACGATGGAGAGAGCTCAGAAGGTGATCAAGAACAGCACGATGACCGTCCTCATCACGGGGGAGACGGGAACCGGGAAGGAACTGTTTGCACGTGCCATCCATTACAATGGCAAAAACAAAAACAGCCCCTTTGTGGATATTGCATGCTCGGCTCTTCCCGAAACACTTCTTGAGTCCGAACTCTTTGGATATGAAAAGGGAGCCTTTACGGATGCGAAAGAGCGAAAGATCGGCTTGTTCGAACTTGCCGGAGACGGATCAATATTCCTTGACGAGATCGGCGATATATCGCTCGCGACACAGTCGAAGCTACTGAAGGTTATTGAAGATCGTAGTATGAGAAGGGTCGGAGGAGTCCGGGACATCCCTGTCCGGGCGCGGATAATCGCGGCAACAAGTGTCGACCTTGAGGAAAAAATGAGATCTGGTGAGTTTCGGCGGGATCTCTTTCATCGCCTGAAAATTCTCCCCTTGGACCTGCCACCTCTTCGGGAGAGGGAAGACGACATCCCCCTCCTCGTGCGTGAGTTTCTTCAGAGTTTTAACAAGGCGTATGAAAAGCAAATTCAGGGTTTAACGCCTCATGCCCTGCAGTTGCTGATGGAACACGAATGGGAAGGCAATGTGCGGGAACTGAAGCACAGTATTGAGCGCGCGGTATTGTTGGAAGAGGGTGAGTGGATTACCGAGCGCGATTTTGAATTTGGCGACAAAAAAGGGCGTCCGACGAAAAGAAAAATCATTACAAGTAATCCCGCGAGTCTTCCCCCGAAGGAGGTAGATACACTCATGCTTCTCATTCCTCTTGATCGTGCATCTCTCCCTGAGGTGCAAAAAGAGCTTGCACAAAAAGTGCTCGATCACGTAGGAGGCAACAAAGCAAGAGCTGCACAACTGCTGAAGGTCTCGAGACCCCGTCTTGATCGCATATTAAAAAGCAAGAATGACTCATCCAACCGGTGATGTAACGTTCTGCGTCGCTATTTGTAACATCGCGTTACACCTCATGACATCCGTCACCTCAATTTGTTCATGCAAGCAGTACACCCTTCTCTGTAATTCCCAAAAACTTTCTCATATTCTTGCATCTTACCACTTCTTGTCCCAATGGCACGAGTGTTGCACTTTCGTGGTAAGATATTTAGCTAATCTGTCACCTTGCATAATGTAGTTAGGACAAATTTCTTTCGGGGGAGTTCATGACAAAGAGAAAAATTGATTCTCTTAACACTGTTGCACCTGTGTTGCTGTTATTCGTGTGTGTAGTTGGGTTAACAGTTGGGTGTAACAATGATTCAACATCACCGGTTGGCACCGAAGCGGGTAGCCCGTTCGCAGAGCTTTCGAAAATTGGTGATACGACTGGATGTATGACGTCTTCCGGGTTTGCCATCCCGACCTTGAACGTCCAATTGTTTTCTGGCGCCAGCGGGTTGTCCTATGCAAAGTTCAAGGCTGGCTCCGTTCTGGCGCTGACCCCCGCTTCATTTAGCGTTTGTTCATTGGACACCACAAGCTCTTCCTTTGCAACAAAGGGTACGAGTTTGTCCCTTGGGCTCCTTCCTGTATCGTTGGTTCCCGTCGACGTTCAACTGGAATATGTTGATGCTGGATTTCCCAGTAATACTTCAAGTGGCACCTATTTCGACGTATTCCGATTGAACCAAGGTACGGGTGTATGGGAGTTTGTTCTGGTCGATAGAACCGCAGGCGGCAAAGTGAGATATTCCGTGAGTACCATGGGAACCTACGCGCTTCGGTTGCTGCAATCGGTGATCGATACGACCTGGAGAGCACAAGGACTCATAACATCGTTGGGTGGGACTATCAACCTGCTCGGTGCAAGTCTTGTGATACCTGCTGGCGCGTTACTGGACACCACCATGATAACATTCGATCTCACGGAGACAATGCCCATTGGCCTTCCAGGAGCGACAAGACGTGTTTATGATTTTGGCCCGGAAGGAAGCATATTTCAGGTGCCAATTACATTTTATGTTCCCTTCGATGATGCCGGGATAACGGGAGAGAAGGTTCCTAATCTGCGGTTATACTGGTTTGATCCGGCAACAAACAGTTGGGTTCGCCAACCTACAGAAAGTGATTGGACGAACCGTCGATTCGTAGCTACACTTTCGCATTTCTCACGGTACGCTTTCGGACGCTGATATAACACGGAGAACTAAAATATGATGCAAAAGGATAAGAAGAAGATCATCAACAGGTAATTTTGCTGGTTTCAAGTCGCTTTGAAGCGAAGAATAGAAGGATCTATGACTGCAGAAATATTGCATGAAGAAATTATTAGAACACTGAAGGCAGCAACAGACCCGCAACTCGTTGACGAGCTCCTCAGCAGATTAAAGCGCTCGGCGGGAATTGAAGACGATATATTACAAAGCCAGGATCGAAGGGGCGACTCGAAACAATTGCGTGAGGTGCTTCTTGTAGAACAGGAACACTTTGACCGGCTGATCACAATGTGTGAACAAAAGCTCCCGCCGGATGAGCAGGGAACTATTTTTCTCCGGTTAGCAGAAGTTTTCAAGACGTACGGTGAGCTCGGTCGTGCTGAGCAGGTATATTCACAAATGCTCAAGAGGTCGGGGGGGAAGCAAGCAAAGAGTCAAGTTGCGGAGGCTTATCTCCGACGCGGTGAGATCTTTTCCCTGAGAGGCGATTGGAAACGATCTGCTTCTGATCTTAACCGAAGCAAGAAGCTCTTTCTGGAATTGAAAGACCGACATGCGATCGGTCGTGTTGAGAACATTCTCGGAGCAGCTTACGCGGAGCGGGGAAGGCTCAAACTTGCCGAGAAGTATTTTTCCCACGCTCTCAGAGAGTTTGATCGCACACCACGCGCTCCAATGGCTGGCGTTGCTTACATGAATCTCGGCATTGTTTTCAACATTGAGGGTATGTACGATAAGGCGCTTACGCAATACAAACGTGCGCAATCGTCGTTCGAAAGCACCGGGGATGTAAAACGGCTGGCAGAGCTGCACCATAACATAGGAATGAGCTATCTCTTCAAAGGGAAGTACAAGGAGGCAAATGGTGAATTCGATGTAAGCTATTCATTCAGCTCGCCTGCCAACAGCATATCCTTGATGGGCCTCTCGAACCTCGGCAAAGCGACTGCCCGGTTCTATATGAATGATTTGCCCGTGGCTTTACAGCTGGCTCGCCGCGCGATAGAGGCATTTACCAATTGTGAGGATCGCTTGAGCCTTGCGGATGCGTACAAAGTGAAGGGCATGATCCACCGTGATATGGAGAGCTATGAAGAAGCTGAGACCTATCTTCACACTAGTCTCAGGCTGAATGCCGAATTAGGCAACAAGCTGAATTTAGGCGAAACATATTTTGAAATTGGTGTCCTGGAGAATCGGCGCAAGGACCCAAAGAAGGCGATACATGCTTTCCAGAAGGGAAAAGCATGTTTCCAGAAGATTGGGGCACGAGAAGAACTGCGAAAAACCATTGAACAGCTGAATTATCTGAAGGGAAGCAACAGTGGATCTTAACAGCCTGCTGGAGGTGGAAAGTGCCGAGAAGGACAACGCGATAAGATCGGGGTCAACTTCCTCTGATCGGGATCTTGATACAATTCTCAATGTGGTCCGGAAGATTAACACATCATTGGTGCTAACGGATGTTCTTGAGCTGGTGGTTGATGAAGCCATCCGGATAACGAAAGCCGATCGGGGGTTCCTGATGCTTGCGGACAAACATGATGGGCTGCAGTTTGTCGTCGGACGAAATCTGGCGGGAAAGACGATCGAGGCAAAGAGTTTTGAGGTAAGCTCGACCGTCTTGGAGGATGTGTTTCGAACCGGAGAGTCACTGTGCATCGAAAACGCGCTTGATGATGAGCGCTATGAGCTTCGCCAGAGCATCGTAAACCTCGAACTGCAAACGATTATTTGCAGTCCTCTTCGCACACCTAAGGAGACCATAGGTGTCATCTATGTTGACAGCAAGTTCATCCAACCTGTGGACAAAGCCGACACGTTGCACCTGTTTGAAATCCTTGCGGGACAGGCCGCCATCGCTATCAAGAACGCAAGCCTCTATGATAATCTAAAGGTGGCCTACGAAGAACTGAAGAACGCAAATGAACAGATAGTGAAGTCAGAGCGGATGGCGCTCAAGGGTGAAATCGCGGGACAGGTAAGCCATGAGTTGAACAACATGGTTTCCATTGTTCTCCTTCAACTTGAGGTTCTCGAGCGAATGGTGGAGCGGTCCTCCCAAGCAGAGATCAAACAAATGCTCGGAAATGCCAAAGATGCTGCTAACAAGATTTCCGGTTTCGCAGGAAGTTTCCTCACGCGCTCACGAGCAACTGCAAAGTTGCTCCCGACAAATCCACAACACCTGCTGGAGGACTTCTACCGGTTCATCATGGTGCTGCCAAAATTCAAACGCAACGATGTGAAACTCCGCTCGGTAGAAAATGTTCCTGACGTAGCAATGGATATAGACCAGATTCAACAGGTTCTTCTAAATTTGGTCAAAAATGCGGTAGAAGCCTTTCCGGATGCTGGTATTTCTCTAGAAATCGCCTACGACTCGATGATGAACGTTGTGCAGATATCAGTGAGTGACAATGGACCCGGGATTGATGAAGAGATACGAGAGAGGATTCTCAAAGAAAAAGTCACCACCAAGCCCGATGGTCACGGCTACGGTCTTCCTATCTGCAGGCAAATAATCGAGCATCACGGCGGCAAGATTCGTGTTGAGTCGGAAAAAGGACACGGAACGAAGTTTATCATGGACTTCCCAGCCGTAAAGGCGTCTTCAATGCAAGAGGCCGCATAGTTCACTCTCAAGAAGAACCAAGATCCTTTCGGTAGGCCCCACTAAAAGGCCAGCGCTTGCAGCAAGGCCTTCCGGTTCGGCTCCCATATCATATCCAGCGTTGCCTTAGGAAGTTCCAGTGTTATAACCGGAATTTGCTTTTCCTTTCCCGCAAATGTTCCGAAAGACCCCGGCGTTGGGTAACCAATGTCGCCAGCGACGGGATATCCATTAAACTGCGCCATCGAGTTCGCCAGTTCAAGTCCCGGACCGTCGTAGTTGACAACCTTCAGGGGAGTGTGAACCGTGATGATGCGTTGTGGTTTCACCTTCTTGAGCAGGGCAATGACCGCTCGAGTCTCGGGTTCCGAGGCAGGGGATTCACCCGGGTAGTTCCCGTTTGACTCATACGCCCCAGACCAATTGGCGGTTGGGAAATTTCTGTTGATGTCCACGCTATTTGCGTTGACACGCGTGTTCATGATGAGACCGTCGGGATTGAGGACGGGAATGATAATAACATGAGCGACGAATTCGTGTTGCCCCTCCCTGGCCAGATACTCTGCAAACCTTTGGACGAACTCCACTCCGAGTATTTCATCCCCATGAAAACCCCCGAAGATGACAACCATGCTGTCTCCGGTTCCCATTTCATACAAATAAATTGGTCGACCCTGGACAGACGTTGTGAGGACGGTCTTTGGAATATCGCTATTTGCGATGAGGTGGTAGAGTTGCTCGCCTCCCCTGGGGTCACAACTGATGGAAGATGATATCAGAACAAAAAGTAAAGAGAACTTTGGATTTCTCATCGTGGCACTAGGTCGCCTTTATTGAGCCGCGGAAGTGAACCCACCACTTCATGCATTTGTGTCCAATATCGACAGGGTCCTGAAACATCATGGGACAGCCCCCGGCGATCACCTTGATGCCATTTTTCTGTGCCGTTTCGATTCCAGACACGGAGACGCTATTGCCAAAGGATCGATGCATCCAGACGTGATGAACGCCAAGGGTCACACACTCCTGGACGATCTTTTCAGTTACCGATGGAGTCGTGACAGCGACGACTCCATCAACGCCACCGGGGATGGAGGCCAGATCGGGATAGCAGGGCTCCCCATCTATTTCTTTCGCGTTTGGATTTACTCCAAAGACTTCGTGACCTGTTTCTTTGAGTTTCTTGTATATAGCGATTCCTGCATCCTTTCCGGAGCGCGAGATACCGGCTACCGCAATGCGACGTTGTGAGAGAAATTCACTTGCCTGAGATTCGATTGGATTCATGTCAGTTCTTGCCTTTCCCGGAGTCGACGGAAAATGCCAGTCCTGATCGTCCGTGAATTTGTTGTTGGAGCAAGACCAGAGTTTCGCCTGCTCTGATGAAGAGTGAATGATAAGATGGATGAATGAAGGAACGGTGTTCTTTGAAAACGTGGATAAATGGTGAGAAAAAGGCCTGAGAGAAGCAACGGGATCCGTGAATGACTTGCCATTCATCATCGCATTTGGATGTCAACTATTGACTACCATTCAACGGTGTCCCTGCAAAAGGCAAAGGAGGCCAATGCCTGGCCCCCCTTTTTTGTTGAGAAGTCCTTCGCTGATTATCGGAGCAGAGCCATCTTCTTCACGGAGACAAATGTCCCCGACTGCATTCGATACAGATAGATGCCGCTGGACACTCCTGTTCCCACCGCATTTGTTCCATCCCAAACTGCAGAGTAGTTTCCTTGTGGTAGCTCTTCGTCAGCAAGTACCTTCACCAGACGACCAATAAGATCATATACCTCCAGACGGACGGTTGCTTGTCGTGGAATTGCGAAGCTGATCGTTGTCGTTGGGTTAAAGGGATTCGGATAGTTCTGCTCCAAAACAAAACCACTCGGAATGGCAGCAACGATGTCTTTCACGCTCGTAATTATTCCCAACTCTCCGTTGTAGTTCAGTTCTTGTCCGTAAACTCCATTGCCGTCGACGCGGTTATCGGACCAGACGAGGATGGAGTTTCCGTTTGAAGTGAAGACGCCCGTTAGTCTCCCTTTGCCGCTTGCAACGGAGCTGACGTTTTTGATCGTTCCACTCCACAAAAGATCGCCGTCCCGATCGACTCTAAATCCTCTTACAAGATTCGTCGTTACGTTCACGCCATCGAGAAAGTATGCAACGGCAGAAGAGTCTTTTGCAAAACAGCGGATGAATGAAGGCTGACCTCCTCCAAATGGCCTGATCGCTTTTCCCGAATCGGGCCATTGGCGCGTCCCGTTCGACGAAAACTTCTGACCGTAGACACCATACGAGCTTTGAAATCCGGCATCGGTTTCGTACCAAAACAAAAACGTCTCATCTGTTAACAGAGTGTACGCTGCCCAGGCGTCATTATGTAATCGTCCGGCAAGCGTTGACCCGGCACTTCCATTCTCCGGAAAGAGCTTCACGCCGGTCGAGGTTACGTGCTGAACGTGCGAGAAAGAGCTCCCCGTGTTATTACGGTCATCATCCCATACATATATCGCCCCGTTGTTTCCATCAGGAATGAGTCGCGGGACAAAGAATCCTGACACTCGTCCAAGTCCGTAGACGGTGTCTGGATTCGCGCCCCACAGCGGTGCCGCGCCAGGCGAATATTTCTGCGTGTAGAGTCTGTAGTTCTGTGGATTGAGAAACGATCCCGTGTACCCGGATATCATCAAAATAACATTCCCGCTATCCGATCGGACGATGCTCGGATAGTCCAACAACTCCGCACCCGATCCGGCGACGAAAACCGGATCGGTGCCCCATTGCTTCACTCCGGCAAGATCCAGTTTCTGGAGCGCGACCTTTCTCGGCGTGGAAGTGAAAATCCACGCAAACACATAACTTCCATCCGATGTACAAACGACCTTTGGATTTGGCTGAAAGGTAGAAGACGAGGTCGAAAGGGCAACACCATTCGCCCCCCAGGTAAACGCTCCGGACGGGCTGATGCGATATGCAAACGGTTCGATCTGATTTCCATTCCTGATGTCGGTGAAAACCACGACTGCGTAACCGCTGTCATCAACGGCGAGATCATAATCCACCAACGAACTGTTCTGGGGATTCGAACTGATGAGCAGGCCATTTGCATCCCATTGCTTCACTCCCTGCGGGTTCAATCGCTGCATGTACACTTTATACCCGCCGCCGCGTGTATCGAACCACGAGACGTAACATCCGCCATCTTCAGTCGCGGCAATCTTCGGAAGTTCCTGACTTCCGCTCGTATCGGCTACGGTGAGATTGACGTTGGGATCAGACGACCACTGTGCAATCGACAGAGTGTGAACGAGGAGGAGAAACAGGGCGAGTGGAAAATGGATAGACGGTTTCATGGCGATCTTCCGTTGGTTGAAGAAGAGGTGAGATTTGCTGGTGAGAACGTAAGGACTTTAGGGATGTGTTGCTAAAGGCCAGAGACCAGCCGGAATTGAGATCGACAGTTTAGGGAGGATTGTTCTGTGAGGGCACAAAGTCTCATAAGACCGATTTTGTTTCCCAGATTATTCATTCATGCGATATCATCACGCGACGAGGCCGCGCGGTATAGGGTTTTTCCGGACGATAAGAGCCAAGGTCGAAGTCGCGGACTCTACATCATTCATCTCATTATAGAAGTAGAAGCTGAGCCTGCAACTAGCAGGAGGCGTCAAACCAA
>DASWHW010000184.1:0-28761 GCA_036397975.1 Bacteroidota bacterium | reverse complement strand
AGGCGAGGAAAATCCCGAACGTAAAAATGTTCTTTGGTGACAAATACGGCGACATCGTTCGTGTTGTTTTTATTGATGAAAAATTCAGCGTCGAGTTCTGTGGTGGAACTCATGTGAAAGGAACCCGGGAGATCGGGGTCTTCAAAATTGTTTCTGAGTCGAGTATAGCCAGCGGCGTCCGCCGTATTGAAGCAATTACAGGAGAGGGCATTCAGCGGTTCATCCAGAGTAAAATGCAGGAGCACCAACGGATGACCGATGAAATTTCTCGACTGGCCGAAGAAGCCGAGAAGTTGCAAGGGGAATTGGAGAAGTTTGGAAAGTCGCGGGCGACAACATCAAGGCCGCGGATTCGCATTCCCTCACTGCCGGAGCAACCTCAGGAAGCAATAGAATTTGTCGAGCGGGAGAACGTTCAACTCTCCCAATTGGTAGAGCAAGCGTCAAAAACGGCCAACGACCTTCGCAAGGAACTCAGCAAACACAAGGTGAGCGATGCTGCGACCGGAATCGATAGACTGGTTGCAAATGCTTCCGCAGTCAATGGATTCAAGGTGGTCTCTGCCCGGTTTGAAACGGAAACGATGGACGAGTTGAAGAACCTTGGTGACGCTCTGCGATCACGCTTGGGAAGCGGCGTGGGGGTTCTTGGCTCTGTTATTCAGGAAAAGGCAGCGTTTGTTTGCGTGGTCACTGACGACCTCATCCGATCGCACAAACTTCAGGCGGGACGGATTGTGGGAGAGATGGCCAAAAAGGTCGGCGGAGGCGGAGGTGGCAAACCACACCTCGCAACAGCGGGTGGCAAAGACGTAGAGAAGCTCGACGAGGCTCTTGCCCAAACGGTTTCTCTGGTAAAGTCATTCATGCAAAAATAAATCTTTAGAGAAGGAAAGGTACCAATGGCTCATCTGCCCGTCACAATACTTGCGCGTCAGGCATACATTCAGGATGAACTCGCAGCAAGCTCGGCGACGAAAACCAGAATCTTTGAACAGTGTACCGACAAAATCATCAAAGCGGTAGATGTCATTATCAGATCGCTGAACAATAAGAAAAAGCTGTTGTTATGTGGCAACGGTGGGAGCGCTGCCGATGCACAACATATCGCAACAGAGTTCATCATTCGTATGAATCCAAATATCAAAAGACCCGGCATTCCCGCAATCGCGCTCACAACGGATAGCTCCATGCTGACGGCAGGTGCAAATGATCTGGGTTATGACAACGTGTTTTCCCGTGCGACAGAGGCGCTCGGTGTGGAGGGCGATGTGCTCATCGGAATTAGCACCAGTGGAAAGTCTGAGAGCGTCAATCTTGCGTTGAAGGCTGCCCGACACGGAAAAATGTCCACTATTGGGTTCATCGGCAGGGATGGTGGTTCGATGAAGGACCTTTGCGACGTCGCGATTATTGTCCCATCGAATGACACCCAGCGAATTCAAGAGGGACACATTACCATTGCTCATATTATCTGTGGACTTGTCGAACGTGAAATGTACGGCTAGCTCCGGAAACACAGTTTGAGTACTCTGGATCCACAATCGTCCTCATCGCAGTCCCATGGTGCGGATCTTCTGATTCCCTTCCTTACCGTTCTTTTCGATGCGATCGCCATCGAATCGTCGTTCTTCATTTCATATTGGATACGATTCCAATCCACCACGTTTGAGTCCTTTGGATTTGTGCGGGGCGACGCACCTCCATTGAGCGGCTATATGGAAGGCTCCATCTTCGTTGTTGTTGTCTGGCTGCTACTGTTTAATGCACGGAAGATGTACCGAACAAGGAGGAGCGTCAACCTTTCGGATGAGGCGGTTGCGATTGTAAAGGTCGTCAGCCTGGGAATGCTGATTGTTATGAGTGCAGCATTCTTCTACCGAGAGTTCTCGTATTCTCGTGTTGTGTTCGGGTTCTTGTGGATATTTTCGATTCTCTTCCTTATGACCGGCCGCGGGATCGTTCAATGGATTGAGCGACGGTTGTACCGAAAAGGGAAACACCTGAAGAGGGCGGTCATCATCGGCAGCGCCGAAAAGACATCGACCAATGTTTTTCAAAAGCTTCATCACCATCGGTCTTTTGGTTTCCAGATACTTGGGCATTTCGCAGACCACCCATTGACGGCGAATCCGGTACAATCTGAATTTCGATGCCTTGGCTCTCTGGAAGAATCACCGGAATACATTAAGAATAAGAAGGTCGAAACGGTATTTATTGCTGTGGCGGAAACCGAGCATCATCGTCTCTTCGAAATTATTGGCGAGTGTGAAGGAATCAACGTTGAGTTCCTCATGGTACCCGATATGCTTGAACTGCTGACGAATCAGGTACGCGTTGAAGAGCTGGAGGGAATCCCTTTCCTCAAGCTGAAAAGCATTCCACTGACCCTGTGGGGAAGAGTCACCAAAAGAACGTTTGATATTTTCATCGCAGCGGCCTCCCTCCTTCTCTTGTCTCCCCTCTGGATATCTCTCATGGCACTGATCAAGTTGACTTCAAGGGGGCCTGTCATTTTCAAACAAAAGAGAATAGGCCTTGACGAGCGGGAGTTTACGATGTATAAGTTCCGATCGATGAGGCTCGGTTCAGAGCAGTTTGATGACCGTGCAGGGTTAGGAATCAGCAAAGACCCTCGAAGGACGTTCCTCGGAAGCATCCTTCGCAAAACGAGTCTTGATGAACTCCCTCAACTGTTTAACGTCCTTCGGGGAGATATGAGTTTGGTGGGTCCCCGTCCTGAACGGACTCGTTATGTGGAAGAGTTTCGAACAAAAGTGCCAAAATACCTTGACCGCCACAGGATGAAAACCGGAGTGACGGGCTGGGCACAGGTGAATGGACTGCGTGGAGATACCTCTCTTGACGAGAGAATAAAATACGATCTGTACTACATCGAAAATTGGTCTTTGGCCTTCGATATCAAGATACTGTTGCGAACAATTCGGGCTTCGTTTGCGACGAAGGGGGTAGACTGAGTCAATGGTACCACTCCTCGTCTTCTATCTTCATACTGTTGCCGCCGCAGCAACATTTACACGACGTTACCAGGAGGAGGGTGTTCGAGAGGGATTTCTTGCCGTGTTTTTCTTTGTCCTTATTTTTTTTGTCGGGTGGTCCATCTCCTCTTTCTTCACCAAGCTGTTCCTTGGTCCGAAAGGATTTGGCGTCTACCTGGACAGAGATGCAGTCTCACTCCTTCTGCTGACGATTGCAGAAGGAATCTTCTACTATTTCTTTTTTTCTGATGACACAAAGAGCCGGTCCGGCGAAGAACGGTAAAATCCTTATCGCAGCTTGAAGTTGAAGGTGATCAGGCAGGTTTGCTCTCGTTGAGGGTCGGAAGCTCTCAGTCGCTCAAACTTCCAGAGGCGAACTTCCTTCATGGCAGCTTCCTCCAACCTTGTATTCCCTTTCTGGGTAGGCTTCACAATCTTTACTCCCCCATCGGGCTGTACAACCGCTTCAATTTTTATTTGCGCCTCCACATTCGCCCCTTCAGGATAATTGGGCAGGTTTCCGCTAATTTTTTTTCTTGTTCCACCATCACTCCACGTCATCGAGTATGAAACAGCGTTGCTAATATCGGAGCCCGAGGAACCTGCAATGCCCGGCCCGCCAACATTCATGGCTTCACCACCAGAGTTTGGGTTCAATGAGCGGTCTCTTTTTTCTCCAACACCCGCACCAAACCCTCGTTCTTTTTCACCATCGCCTCCTTCGGAGATATTGGTCCGCGTATTCGGGGTGTGATCTTCCGCTTCGAGTTTCCTCTGGGGATTCAATGCAAGAAGGTCTTCATTCTCCGCAAGGAATCTTCTTTCCGGTAAGTCCAAAGTTCTGGATGACGGATTGGTTTGAGTGACTGCTGCTCCGGAGGAAGACGAGGTTGCAGGTTGAGGAACTGCAGGTTTCACCACGGTAGCTATAGCACCCCACGTCAATTCAATAAATTCGGGTTCTGTCGTAATGTTCTCCACATGCCAAATCAGGAAGATGATCGCAAGGAGAACGTGGAGAAGAATGGAGCCAGCCCAGCCTTGAATGTCCTCGCGTTTGAGGGTCATCGCTATTGTCCACTCAATGGCTGTGTGGCGATCATGAATCGCTGTGCACCGACCGCTTTCGCAATATCGATCACCTGTATGGTGTTTTGTAATGTCACCGTCCGGTCAGCCTTGATCACCACTACTTGCTCCGGATCCTTGTTCAGAATGGCAGCCAATTTCTGGCCCAAGAGATCAAGGGTTACCTGCTCCGTATTCATGAAGACCTGTCCCTTTTCCGTAAGAGTTATCGTCACATTACGATCCGCTTGAGTCTCGCCCGTCTCCGCCTTGGGAAGAGCAACCTTTATTCCCGGTTGGATAACAAAGGAGCTGGAAATTAGAAAAAAGATCAGGAGCAACATCACGATATCGGTAAGTGATGAGAAGCTGAACACCGACAGAAGCTGGTTGTCAGTTTGAAACCGCATAAAGTCTCCTACTTTCTCCGGAAGTATTCGTCTTCCTGATACGCCATCTGTGACGTCCGCTGATCGGGTGCTTTGCCTTCCTTGGAAGGGGTTGGTTCTCGTTTTTGAAGGAGGTCCAGAAATTCTGTGGTTGTCACTTCCATCTCGTGCACAAAGCGTTTCACCCGCGTCACGAAGTAATTGTAAAGCGCGTACGCAATGATGCCAACGACCAATCCAAACACCGTAGTAAGAAGTGCTTCCCAGATTCCCCCTGCAAGATCAGATGGATTCACGATTCCCCCCAGTCCTTCTATTCGTTGAAATGCAGACACCATCCCGCTGACAGTTCCCAGGAAACCTAGCATTGGTGCAATACCCGCAATGCTGGCAAGTATGGAGAGTCGTTTCTCAAGGTGATACACCTCCGCCCGACCCGCATCGTCTACCGCCTGGCGAACTTTTTCATCTCCTTGATCATGCTTCACAATGCCATGTCGAATGATGTTGGCAATCGGCGCGTCTTTTTGAGAACAAAAAGTCAGAACGCCTGTAACATCTCCCTTCTGGAAAATGCTTTTCAGCTTCATCATGAATTGTCCCACATCCAGTTGGGCCTTTCTCAGGACGAGGATTCGTTCAATACTAATATAAACCGCAAGTATCGAACATAACAGGATGGGATACATAATGATCCCACCCTTCATGAACATATCAAAAAGATTCATTGGAACCCCTGATGTAAAGGTTTATTTGGAAACCTGCGCAACCCACAGTTGATCAGCCAACATGAGCTGCAGCCGTTCCCGCTCTTGAGATGCTTCCTGACGACTTCCGTACCGTCCCACCCGGACGCGATACCATGTTGTGCCTGCCACGAACTCCTCCACAACGAACCCGGGCAAACCTGCATCGACAAGCTTTGCAACTTCGGCATCGGCTTTGGATTTGCTCTGCCATGCAGATACCTGAACAGTGAATTGTCCGGTGCCCAACTCGGGTGGCTTGGTTTGGGTCGGTTTCGTAATCGGTACTGTCGTTTGTTGTTTCGGTTGTTGTGTTTCGGTGATTGCCGGCGTTTCTGTTTGGGCCGGAAACTGTTCCTCTATCACCGGGGGCAGCGGCTCCGGCAGGGAACTTGTAAGTGTCGGCTGCTTCTTCCCCCACAAATGTATGACGCCAAAATAGTTCAGGGCAAAGGTGATTCCACCCAATACAATGACTGCGATGAGCACCTGAAGAATTGGAGAGATACCTCCTCCTCCTGAACCACCCACATCACGCAGGGTTGGTGGAGCCGGAGAATCGGCGTTGAACGAGCCGGTGTCGTCCAGATTCTCATCTTTGAGATTCAGTTTTGGCATAATGAGGTCCTCCTTCGATGATGGTTGCTATGCAGTTTTCTTTACGCGCCTTCACTTCTGGTAATGTACTATTTTCTCGATGGAAAAACAGAACTATTGTTACCACGAATACGCAGCGCCAAGCAACGCGGTAAACGGTCGTCCTTTGTATCCTTCGAATCGAATCTGATTACTGTTGGTGATGTTTTTGAATGACAACAAGACGCTTAACCCCTTGATGAGGGAATACTCGACATTGAATCCGAGAAGTGGAATTGATTTCAACAACCGTTGATTATCCACATCGGCATATTGGCCCGAAAGAAATTCCCCATTCAGGGAACACTTGAGATCAAATGGAAACGTGTATGCATACACTGCCGAAAGAACCACGGATGGATAATACGGAAGTACTTTCCCTGTTAACGAGTTTTTTGAATCCCTCACGGAAATCGACATTCCGAGATAGTCCACTTCAGAAAGCCGGAGAGAGAGTTCACCATCAATCGATCTCAAAGTACTAGTTCCGAAATACTCTACAGTCCATAGACCTTGTTGTGCTGAATCGAAACGAATCGGATGATGCTGAATGTTCTCGGCACGAAACGCAACGCTTGCCCTCACGTTTGGACTAATATCGACGCTACCACCAAGAAGATACGATTGAAGCACTTGGGCATGTCGAATTTGTGCGTCCACACGCAGGTACGGATTCGAACTTACCAGCGCCTCCAACGATGTGTTATCGACACGCGGCTGAAAAGCCGCCACAAGGGAAATTGCAGACGCAGGATGAATACGCAGCGTTATATCAGGAAGAACCCGTCCGATATTTTTTGTATCGGAACCGCGAAACCCATAGAGGGATGCTCCACCGGCAATGTCCAATGTAGAAGAAATGGTGTACTGAGCGCCGACCCTCACACGTGCAAAATAGGGATTCTCGTGAGGGAGGGGCGAAGAAAACGATCCCAGCCATATCGCGGCAGAACCCACGAGTCGAACCTGACGCTGATATTGCTGAACGTTGAATTCCACGCCGAGTTGGGTCTGAGTCGTTTTTAGCGAGTCACTCAACGAACTTCCTTTGACATACAAGCCCGTATTGTAGCGGAAAGTTTCTCCGGGGTCGGACGAGAAAGCAACGCCTGTCGAAAAAGTGTTGAGCGTTCGTTGTCTAGCAGAACGATCCGATCCATACGGTCGGTATGAGTCACCAACGAATTCGATACTTCCCCGTGCCTCTCCTCCTGGAGCGATCGCAAAGTCGTCCGACAGATGCAGACCTCCGCGGATCAACCCGGAGCCTCTCCGATAATCCGAATCCTTGATATGACCTGAACTTGATTCATATCCTGCACGAAGAAGAAAATCTCCATCGGCGTTGGCCTGACCGAACCAACCAAGGAAATATGGTGTTGCGTACGAGCCATACCCCGCCTCCACCCTCCCGTTTTGCCCCCCCGTGGGTGATGAGAGATTCACCTGCTCTTTTCTTGACGCGCCGAGGGTAACGCGTTCAGCCTCTCGATTCCCCGAATTACGGTTATCGGTGTCCACCGCTCTCACCTTGTTGTCTGCAGCGGATTTCTTAAACTCAGGGAGATCGATCGTTTCCTTCCCCGTTATCAGGAACTCGGGCAACTCAATAGACGGAAGTTTTTGATTTCCTTGTGTCGTGGAGTCAATTGGAACGACAATGTCTCGTTTTTCCGGTTCCTTCTTATCCTGGGAGAATCCCAACATGGGAAAGCCCACCAAGATCATGATAACCGAAACCAAAAACCTGGAGAGTCTTTTCACTTCAACTCCTTCAGCTTTCGATTGGCTTCCTGACCGAATTGATCGTCGTTATGAGATTGGAGAACTATCTGATATGCCTCCCTCGCTTTTCCCTTCTCAGAGTTTTGCTCGTATGCTTCGCCCATTTTCAAGTACGATCGTGCAATCCAATCTTCTGACGAGGGATAGACATATTTTACCCGCAACAATGATGTAGCAGCTTTCGCATATTCCTTCTGGAGGAATTGAGTTTCTCCAATCCGATATTGACCCTCTGCGCCCACTTCGTCAGTGCGTCTTGAGGCCACATCCTGAAAACTTTTTAACGATTCGTCGATCCGGCCCTGATCACGGAATATGAGTCCCATGGCGATTATACACTTGTCGCCAAAGAGCTTCCCTTTAGATTTCGTTGCAGTCTGCTTGTATTCCTCGAGAGCATCCGCCTGTCGACCTAATGCCATCAGAGAGATTCCTTTTTCGTAACTGGCTTGAACGGCAGACTCAGTGCCGGGAAATTTCTCTTTTACTCCGTCAAAGGTTTTCACCGCTTCGGCATGCTTCTCAACTGACGCATAGAGCTGGCCTAGCTCGAGCAGCGCGAGAGAGGCAACGCTGCTCAACGGATAGTTGGTGATCACTGTTTGAAATGCTTGGATACTCTCGTCTAATCTTTTGAGACCAACGTTACCTTTCGCAATCCAATAATAAGCATCCGCGGTCAGTGGGCTCTTTGGATACTGCCGAAGGAAATCCTCGTATCCCTGAATTGCCTTCGCATAATCTTGGTTGCCATACGAAAGATCGGCTTTCTTAAAAAGCAACTTATCCGCCATCGGAGTTTGGGGATTGGCGCGAACAAATTCGTCGATCGTGCGTGCCGCCTCATCATCCTTGCCGAGCAACGAATAGCAATACTGAATTCCATTGATAGCATCGGACGCGAAATTACTCGCAGGATACTTCTGGAGGATCTGCTTATAGGCCGTTATCGCACTTGGGTAGTCCCGCAGATTGTAGTACGAATCGCCGATGCTATAGAATATTTTTGGGTGGAGGGTACTTTGGGGATATTTGCCGATCACTGTTCTGAACTCCTTGATCGCAGATTCGTAATCCTTTTGCTGAAAGAACACCCAGCCGATACCATATTGTGCATCATCGGCGTAGTCCGAGCGAGGAAACCGGGTGATCAAGCTCCGAAACTCATCGATCCCCTCTTTGTGTTGATCGCTCCGGACCATTGCTTGCCCGAGTTGATAATAGCCGTAATCGATTCCCTCCTGTTGTGGAAACAATCGAATTGCCGTCCGATAGACACCGCCGGCTTTTCGGTACGATTTCATCTCGTAAAACGAATCTCCGAGCCGGAGATATGCATCGAATGCATATTTGCTCTTCGAGTACTTCACGGTGATCTGTTCGAACTGTCTCGCTGCCGAACTGAAATCATTCATCCGGTACAAACTCCATCCACTTCCATAAAGGGCATCAACATATTTCTCGCTTTTGGGATAGGAAGAAAGAACCTTGGCGTAGTTTGCAAGCGCGGCCTTAAACGAATTTGATTGGAAGTAAGACTCGCCAAGCCAAAAATACGCTTCATCCATTCTGCGATGAGATGGGAATCGCTTGACATACGCGTTCAGCCGTCCGATCGCGTCATCATACCTCTTCAACTTAATGAGCGTCCAGCCCTCCTGAAGGAGTGCGTTTGCCACCACATCGTCCGATGCCCCTTTCGTGTCAATCGCCGCGCTGAATTCCTCTTGTGCCTTTTCAAACTCCCCGAGCTGAACGAAGGCCTCGCCTGACATGCGGTATGCGTCCCCGGCAACGTCGCCGCGCGGATAAGATCGTGCAACCCGCCCAAATAACTCCTGTGCTCGCTTATAATCCTTGTCCTCATAAGCGAGAATGCCAATCTCGTATGATGCGTTATCCGCAAACTCACCGTGGTCCCATCGGGACGCCGCTTCCCGGAACGCTTGTGCGGCCTCCGCCCTCTTCCCATCCATCTTCAGCACCACGCCTTCTCGAAACTGGGCTGCATGTGCTACCACATCGCTGCCATTTCCAAGCTCTCCAAAGATCTTCTGGGCCCTTGCCAGGTTGTTCTCCTTGAGAAATGTCCATCCGAGGGCATATCGAACCTCTCTCTCCAGTTTATGACCGGGGTGATCCTTGAGAAACTGCTCGTAGGTGAGAAGTGCGTTATAGTAATCCTCCTCATTGTAGTATGCCTCACCTATGAGATAATCAGCTTCAGCCAGCTCATTCTGGTCGGTAATCTTTTTTCTGTTCGCCTTGAGAGTTTCAATTGCCTTGCGGTACTCTTTGCGATAGAAGTAACATTCACCGATGCGGACTTGGGAAGCCGATACGAGTTCGCTGGAAGGAAACTTCGAAAGCAGGGATTGATAACTCTCCATCGCAATGTTGTATTCACCTTTTTGTTGGTATGCCCAGCCAATAGAATAAAGTGCGTAGTCCGAAAGTCGATTCTTGGGATAGTGCTCATAGGAAAGCGTGTAGTATTTTTTTGCAGTCTGAAGATCGTCAAGTTTGAAATACGAATCTCCAGCCCAATAGGCGGCTTCTCCGGCAAGCTCACTCGACTCGTGGGCAGATGTGAGGGCTTTGAATTTCTCCGCGGATTTCTCGTACTGTTTTTCTGCGTAGTAAATTTCCCCAATTCTGAACAGGGCTTTGTCCTCGAGGCTACTTCCTGAGAAATCTTTTAGAAAGTTTTCATAGCGAGCGATCGCCTGGCCTGTTTTGTTCAAACGATACAAACACTCGGCGGTCAGAAAGAACGCTTCGGCACGTTTCCCACTTTGCGGATATTTGTCCAAAAAGTTTTCAAGTTGCGTCAGGGCAAGTTGGTATTGCCCATCCTTGTGGAGACCATACCCAAAGGCATAATCCTGCTCCTCACTAAGGGTCTGCACCGGTTGTGCGAAACCCTGTCCAAACGCCAGTGCAAGGAGTAAACTTATCATAATGAGTCGAACAACCATAGAAACTCAATGCCGGGACTTAAAGTAAAGTGTTAAACGGATCTTTCTATTCTGTTAATTTAATTGAACCATAATTTGAAGTCAAGTAAATTAATGCAAGCAGGGACCGAAAACAACTTGAATTCCCATGCCGGTGGCTAGCCCAACAAGTATCCCGAATACATTAACCCAGTCATTATTCACCCACGGCCACCCTGTTGATCTCGTTGTTGTACGGTCGCAACAAGCCAAACGTTCCGTCGTCCTGCTACATTTGTCGCAGTTGTGTTGATTCTGAATTGTAGCGCTTGCAAACGAGTCCACAATCGAACCTGCTATCCAGCAGCCACAATAATCAGAAAATTCTGCTGGAAGTTAATATTCGATAACCCTGGACCTTCGGCGGCAAAAATGGAGAAACTGCCGCCGATCGGCCCGAGAAAACCAAGCAATGAGACAGCACCAGAACTTCCAAAGGGCGCTTCGATAAATGTTGTAGTCAGTCTTGGTTTCCTATTTGAAAGCGTTCCAATTTCTGTCGCCCACGTATCGGCTGCGGCAACTGAAACGCCTGAGAGATATCCGATATGAAATATCTGCAAGCCGGAAAACCACCAAGGAAATTACCACCGCTGCGGGTACTCCATCGTTTGCCACTACTTGCCAGGCGTCGCGCGCACTTCCGTGGTCAAAGTATTGTTTCGCAGACGACTTGGATATAGTCGAGGGGTTTGAAACGAGGCTGGAGAAAAGAAAAAATGACAGAATGGGAAGGTTAAATTGCCATTCACCAAGACCGCAGATGATCACCGCGAGAAAGAACTTCCCAATGGATCCCGATGTCGTGAGGAGCCGAAGCTGGAATGAAAGAAATGCTACGCATCCGGAAAAGAAAAACGAGTACAAAATGTGAATACCGTCCATCACGATTGCCTACGACGTCGCAACCCGTCAATGTATAGCCAGGCCGTTACGGTCGGTCAGGATGTTTTGAAGTTGAGTCGCTCTTCGATGCACTTGAATCCGATTTTTGTCTAAGCGAATCATCCTCCGGAAGGATCAACTGAATTGGAGAGGGCTCACCCTGATGCTCTGATTGAAAGCCCGCTTGGACCTGTCGTGCGGAGTTTATTATTTCTTGCGCATCCGGCTCAACGTTGAATGAAGGAGAAACAGATATGCCGTTGTTTTCCGGAATCGCTGGATCTGACCCTGCCGGTCCTTGAGCATTGCTGACACGCGGTGGTTCGTCTGTCGAATTCTCAACCTGAGGTTTCGCTTGAGCCGATGCGGGGGGCGAAGTTGATTCAAACGATTTCTCCAGCGGAATGTACAATGTATCCTGCAAGCTGTTGCCTTCTTCGCCGGAAAGCGTTCGGAAGAATGAATAATAGCCGAAAATACCCGCGCCGAGGACGACAAGAAGCGTCGTGGCAAATGTCGGGATGAGAAAGGGCGATCGCTGTTTTACATTTCTTTCGCCGGAGATTTTCCTCTCGAGCTGCGCTTCAAAATACCACGGTGCTGATCTTTTTGGCACACTGCGGAGTAAATTTCCAAGAGGGTCCTTCCCTCCGTCGGGTAGATTATGATGGTGTGATGGCATGATTATGTTTCCAGTAGGTCACGGAGCATCTCCTGTAACCGGGCGCGGCCCCGGTTGATACGAGATTTTACAGTGCCAATGTTGATCCCGGTGATATCGGCAATTTCTTCATATGAAAGCTCTTGAATCTCCCGAAGAACTAGCACCTCACGATATTTCGCCGCAAGCCTGTTGAGAGCCTCCTGAATTCGCTCCTCTTTCAGAGACGAATCCGCCTGCACTTCGGGATCAGGTCGTTCGTCTTGAATTTCGTAAGGGCGACTATCATCGCCTTTCTCGCCACCCTGAATCGAGAAAATGATGCGAACCTTTTTTCTCCTGATGTGCGATTTTGCTAGATTCGTGGCGATCGTGTAGATCCATGTCGAGAACTTCGCAATCGGTTTATACGAGTGTCTGCTGCGATGAACCCTTACAAATGTATCTTGAACCAGATCGTTGCAATCATCCCAGCTCCCGACGAACCGAAAAAGGTAATTTGTGAGCGGATCCTTGAAGCGGTGTACCAATTCCTTAAATGCGGCCTCGTTAGAATTCTGGAACTCGGCAATCAGTTGTTCGTCGGAAAGAGCGCTTACCGATCTCTCATCGGACGACAATTCTTTTACTCTTTGATTCAAGCTTTGTTCCATCGAATACCGTAACTCTGCGAAGTCGGTAACCCATTGAACATCAATGGATTATGCAACCGCGATTGATTGTTTTGAAAGCAATTCAGCCAGGAACAACTGCATAACCTCAAGCGAATCAGAAGAGGAGGTTTTCAAACGCTCATCGGCGATCACCAATCCACGGATCGCGTCTTGAGTTTTCTTATCACCAAAGTAACTAAGGGCTTCATGATATTCACGAAGGAAGAATGGATGGACACCCGCTTCACGTGCTTGTTCCTGGGTCGATTTGCCAACTGCCCGAAGATCCGAAATCTTCATTAATGCTAGAAAATATCTTGTCAGCATAACGATAATCATCGTCGGGCTTTCTCCAAATTCGATCATACGCTGCAGGATCTCCATCGACCTGGCCAAATCTTGCTGACCGATTGCCTTCTGAAGAGCAAAAACATTGAAGTCTTTGGAGACACCAACTACCGCGGCTACGTCTTCTGATGTGATCGATGATCGGTCGCCTATGAAAATGTACAGCTTGTCCAGCTCATTCTGAATCTCTCGGAGAGAAGGATTCAAGTATTCTGCAAGAAGGCTCACAGCGTCGTTATCGATGGCCTTAGCTTGCTCTCGCACACGTTTCCCAATCCACCGGATAATCTGATTCTCGTGCATTGGCTTGAATTCCATCACCAAGCCGTTCTTTTTCACCGAAGTAAACGGCTTCTTTCTCATATCGACCGATAATGCAATGAGGATAAGAATCGTCGTTGGAGACGGGTTGTCGAGATAATGGGAGAGCAACTCCTTTTCCTTCTCCTGGAGTGAGAGCTTCTCCGCTCCGCGAACAACCACAACGCGACGTTCCGACATCATTGGATACGAGGAGGCATGCGAAACAACATCTCGCACGGTTGTTTCACCGCCGTACACAACATCCAGATTAAAGCCCCTCTCCTCTTCTGTTAGGCAATGATCGATGATCAGTCTGGTGGCCTCGTCGGCGAGGAAAGACTCTTCGCCATGGAAGAGATAGACGGGCGCAAATAGCTTTTTCTCTATATCCCTGCAGAGTGATTCGTATGTCGTCGAGTCTTTCGCCATTGATCAGTCCATTGTGCGGATACCTACTCCCCTTCACCTGCCCGACGGATGGTAATCTTCTTAATGACAACATCCTTCAATGGACGGTCATTAGTGGGGTTCGTTTCAACTTTGCCGATTGCTTTCACTATATCCATTCCGTTGACAACCTTGCCAAAAATCGTATGCTTCCCATCCAGCCAGGGAGTTGGCGCGAGTGTAATGAAGAACTGGCTTCCATTCGTATTCGGGCCGGCATTCGCCATCGAAAGAATCCCTGCACCCGTATGCCGCAATGATGCAACGATTTCATCCTCAAACTTCTTTCCATAGAAGCTCTCTCCCCCGCGTCCTGTCCCGGTCGGGTCACCTCCCTGAATCATGAAATTGTCAATCACGCGGTGGAAGACTACCCCATCGTAATATCCTTTCTCTGCAAGCCCCATGAAATTCTTCACCGTTTTCGGGGTTTCCTTCGAATTGAGTCCGATTTCAATCGTCCCCATGGAGGTTTCCATGATAGCGATGTCTTGTTGTGGCACCATTGATCCTTTCTGGTCTTTGATAGTGGTTGTGGAACACCCTATGAGAATTAATCCTGTTACAAGGGTTGAGGAAAAGTAAAGAGTAACTCGCGACATACGCGGCTTCCTCCTGCAATGTTAGAAGTAATATGAAAAACCAAACTTTGCTCCGATTCCGAAAAAATTGAGCGCTACCTCATTCGGCCCCGGCGACCGGTTCGCTTCATCTTTCACGTTCCCGACAAAGTCCCAACGCATCTCGAGTGCAAGAAAACCGAAGAGATCTTCCCCAAATGCAGTGTTTGCCTCAAACTCTAAAAGTGCGCCGAGACCCTTTCCGTTATAGGAAGCATCCCCTAAGAGAGCCCCCTTCGTTCTCAGATCTCCAAAATGATATCCAAGACCCGCACCCCCTTTGACGTTGTAGATCACTTCCTCTGCAAGAATATATTGGACAATCAACGTGGGCATATGAAGAGCGATCGTGAACTCAGAACCACCGAATGGACCGGGTACCGTATACCCTCCAAGCAAGTACGTATACTCAAGTTTCAAAGACCAGTCTTGACTGAAGGGGAGACTTCCTGCACCAAAAAACTCGACCGCCGCCTTGAAATCGGTCTCTCGCGTTCCGGCTGTCGCATTCACCAAGGCAACAATGTCTGGCGCATTGAGATAACAAACGCCCATCCCGGCAGAAAGCCCCGCCCTCGACTTTCGTACGATCTCCTCTCCATTGGCTGACATGAAAAACAAAAAGATCGCCAAGAAAATAATAGATAGTATTTTCATTATTCAACAGCCGAATCAGCAAGCACTTTTGAAACCTTCACGTGATCATGAATCAGGAAATACAAACCAATTATCGTTGTAATGAAAAACCCGGCCGCATGCGTCACCGTCGCATAGCTCAAAGCAAGCGAATCAGAGACACCGAACAACTTGATCAGAGTCTGGGATGTGAAAAAATGGTACGTTCCCGTACCCCCCGGCGTTGGAACTGCAAACCCTATACTCGAAATCGCTAGCACGACAATTGCAGCGCTGAAACCGAGTGTTTGGTGAAAATCAAATGCCCAGAAGGCGACAAGCATCATCAGAACATAGAGGAGCCACACAAGAAAGCTCGTTATCAAAATAGGGAGGAATGTAGACGGGGAACGAACAAACAGGAATCCATCAAGAAAAGAGTGCGCTGCCTTCTCCAGACGATCCCC
The DNA here is from genome assembly GCA_036397975.1 of Bacteroidota bacterium. Lineage (GTDB taxonomy): Bacteria > Bacteroidota > Ignavibacteria > UBA10030 > UBA6906 > SZUA-287. The sequence continues at coordinate 13,143 of DASWHW010000184.1, read as the reverse complement.
CCATCGATTGGGAAGCAGGCTCTTGACTTTTGTTATCACGATCTCCGCAATATTGCGCTTGAAAACGAGTACGACAATAAATGCAAGTGAAGAAACGGTGGCGATTGTTGTTACGATGCTGGCTTGCTCAAGCCAGGGAAAGGATTCCCGCAACGGTCCCTGATAAAAGAACGGCAGGAGACCGAGGAGAGACAGAAATACGAGAATATCCAGAATGCGCTCAACGACAATCGTCCCAAAGACACTTGCCTTTGGAATAGACTCCATGGTTCCAAGCGCATATGGCCGTGCAACCTCTCCAGCCCGCGGCAGAAAGTTATTCAAAAAATATCCCACCATGACACCCGAAAAAAGGTTGCGCAAACCGATCGGATGTTTGATAGGCCAAAGCAAGTAGCGCCAACGAACCGCCCTCACCAAATGGCTGAGCATGAGACACGCGAGCATTGCAAGAATCCACTCATACCGTGCGTTGCGTGCCGCTTCATAGACAGCACCGACGTCAGTTTTTTGGAACGAGAGAAAGAGAAAGAATCCGGTGAGAAGAATACTAACAAGATATTTCAGAGAGGTTCGTGAAAACAGGGTCATATCGTCATTGTTGGCAAGGAGGAACTTGCGCACTACCGCAAATCAACCACCTCCACGTCGGCGGGGATCTGATAGACAAATCGCACATCGTCGAGCCCAACATTCAGCTCTATTTTTTCAACCGTGTACGTTGTTGACTTTTCATTGAAATCCACTATTTCTGCTTTGCGAATCAGCCAATCGGAATCATCAACCCATAGTTTCAACGATTGAAGGATGCCGTCATCCTTCTTCGGCACAAGCTTGAGGGCGAAGACATCCATGGTTCCCAATTTTTCTTCGCCGAGGAGCGTTGCGAAATAGTCTTCCGGAGCAGCTGCAAGGATGTTTTCCGGGGAGAGTGTTTTCTTGTCGTTTCGGTAGTTGTCGATCAATACCTGATTGTTGAGCGGCGAGTACGACCATACAGTAAAACCGTCGGTGACAATAGTTTGGCGCTCAAGTTCGAGACGGTATTTATTTTCTTTCTTGAGAAAAAGTGTCCCTCGTTGTTTCTGCTTTATTTTGGAGAGAGCCACGTCCTGGGAAAATTGCAGCGTCGCGTCAGAAATTGATTCATACTTTTCCCGGACGTGCTTCAGTATTTCTTTCGCACTCTCACCCCCACTTATGCCTGTGGCCGAGAAGTGCATGAAAACAAGGAGTATCCCCGACCGAACAATTGTCTTCATTAGACCCCTAGTAATGATTCCAGTTCCGCTTCCGACTCTACCAGAACTTCGCGCGCTTTGCTGCCGTCGAAGGGACCCACAATGCCTGCAAACTCGAGCTCATCCACGAGTCGCGCTGCTCTTGAATAACCCACCTTGAGCCTTCGTTGCAGGAGTGATACTGATCCCTGTTGGTGACGGACAATGAGACGCGCCGCCTCCTCGAACAGCTCATCCCGGTCCGATCCGTCCGCGCCGGAGCCCTGCTTTTTCTTTTCGGCAACAGAGGGCAGCATGAATGGCTTTGAATATCCTCTCTGCTTTCCAATGTGCGCCATCAACCCGTCCACCTCATCGGTTGAGATAAAGGCATTCTGCAGGCGAACAGGTTTCGGGCTGCCGCTTGCGAGATAGAGCATATCTCCGTTACCCAGGAGTTGCTCGGCTCCGTTCATATCCAGAATCGTGCGGGAATCAGTTTTGGAAGCTACCTGATAAGCAATGCGCGCGGAAAAATTTGCCTTGATCACACCCGTGATTACGTCTACGGAAGGGCGCTGAGTCGCAACTATCAGATGAACACCCACGGCCCGTGCAAGCTGGGCAAGACGTGCGATCGGTTCTTCAACATCGCGGGCCGCGGTAATCATGAGATCCGCTAACTCATCGATAACCACAATGAGATAAGGCATCTTGGAATGAGTAATGGTCTCAGTATTCTTGAGTCGTCCGTCTGCAACTTTTTCGTTGTAGTCGACAATGTTTCTTACCCCGGCAGCAGCCAGCTTGTCGTATCGCTTTTCCATTTCGAATTCCACACCCTTCAACACTTGCACTGCATTGCGCGGGTTCGTGATAATCTCTTCGTTGATGTCGGGTGAGATCGCCAAGAAGTGCTTCTTCAGTTTGGCGTATTGTGCAAGTTCAATTTTCTTCGGATCGATAATGACAAGCTTTAGATCGGAGGGATGGAGTCTGAACAGCAGGCTCGCCAGGATTGTGTTGATGCCAACACTCTTTCCGGAACCGGTGGAGCCGGCCATAAGCAGGTGCGGCATCTTCGAAAGATCGTCGGTGAAGACTTCTCCCGAGATGGTCTTTCCAAGGGCGAGAGGAAGATTCGCATTCGAATCTCGAAACTTCGCCGAGTTAATGACACTCCGAATTGTCACAAGAGAACATTCGTGGTTGGGAATCTCAACACCCACCGCGGATTTTCCAGGGATTGGCGCCATGATGCGAATACCCTTTGCCGCGAGCTTCAATGCGATGTCATTCTCCAGGCTGACGATGCGGCTAATCTTCACGCCGGTCGCCGGAACAAGTTCATACAAGGTAATCACCGGGCCCGGTGTTACGCTGACGCTTTCCAACTCAACGTCAAACTGCGCGAGAGTCGCCCGGAGCAGATCCGCATTTGCTTTCAGCTCTTCCTCATCGACATCCTCTTTCCCGGCCCGCGGAACATCCAGCAACTCAACCGACGGAAAAACATAGTCGATCTCCTCGACTGCATCCTGGTTTTCCGGCGGTGTCGGCCGATCGTCAAAATTTACTTCTTCATCTGCTTTCGGAACTTCTATCTCGAGCCGGAGCCCCTTCGCACTTTCAGTCCCAACCAACCCTCTTTCCCGCACCAAAGGAATCTCGACCGATGGCCGTTTGATTGTCGGCTCCTTCTGGATTCGAGCAGATGGCATTTCATCTTCGGACGGAAGAGAAATTGTGACCACTGACTTTTGGGGAGAATTTGCCGGGTGCAAGTCCTGCTCATTCAACCGCTCCCGCCAATCCCGATTTCTTGAAACCAACTTGTCCTTCATCCTTCCAAACCAATCGAGCACTTTCGCAAACCCCGATTTAAGCTTCTCTGTCAGTGTGTGGAGGTCGAGATTGATCGCAAAAATAGCAGTAACAAGAAAAGCGGTGAACAGAACAATCGAGCCGCCTACTCGGCCAAGCAGCTGCGCAAAAATTCCCGAGGAAAAGTCTCCGATCGCGCCACTCCATTCCATGCCGAGAGTCTCCGGCAGAATCAATCTGATCATTCCAGAGGAACAGGACACAAGGAACGCCGTGATCAGCGTGTAGTTGGTAAAGGAGATAAGGCGCGAGGAGAGATTATTCCTGAGAAGTGACCAACCCCAGATGAAAACGAGAATTGGCAAACAAAGAATTACATATCCGAGAGTTGACTTAATAAGAAAATCAGAAATAAGAGCGCCGACCAAACCGAGCCAGTTGTGCGTGGTGTCGGACTTTGCCTTTGCGAGAGGATCGCCGGTGAAAACATGAACGAGGTCTTTGGCTCCGATATCAACGTTCGCCTCATCAGCAAGGTCGTAGGAAATCAATGCGATGAAAACGAGGAGTGCCAGCGTCATAAGAAGCACCGCAACAACGGATCCCTTCTTTGATGAGCCGTCTTTGGCCGATCGCCTGACGGCATTCCTCTCTGTTCGCATACGATTCTGCTGTGCCATAGAACTCACCTATGCTGAGATCTGAACTCCTGTATCCGGCTTCATGGATTCTGCTTTAAGCTTTAGTGCGTTGCCAAGCAATTGGGGGACAACGGAAAAGGCATCGACCTGTGAACACAACGAAAGATCCCCTTCGAAGCCGATGCTTTGCAGGTACTTTCCGTGTTCCGTCCCTTTTACCATCTTGAGAATATTTCGCCCCAAGCTTTTGTGCAGCGTCGCCGCTGCAAGCGCGCTGTCCGAAAACTCCAAAGTATTCGTCTTCTCATCCGAGATCATCCGCACCAGCATGCCTGCACAGATTGTGTCCTCCAGCGAGAGCGTTCCACTTTTTCCCGCACACAATATCGTGACATCGGAAGCATCCCTCTTCACCGCGTCGGCCACTGCTGTGATGTTGACGAACCCGCATACGTAGAGCGTCCGCGCGTACCGGGCACGCTCGATTGCCAACGAACCGTTCGTTGTACAGAATATAATGACCTTTCCCTTAATCTTTTCTTCGACATATTCAGCGGGAGAATTGCCGAGATTGAAGCCGTCAATCATCTTTCCGTTTCGTTCGCCACCACGCAAGATTGCGTCCCCAAACAAGCTCCCGGAAATCTTAACAGCGCGTTCGATAGAAGCAACGGGGATAATTTCTTTTGCACCGTTTTGCAGAGCCGTCACGATTGTTGTGCTGGCCCGCAGCACGTCCACCACAACAACTCTTTTGTCCCGAAGAGTAAGGTCATCGGTCTGGTGCGGACTCATGAGGAGGTCGATGCGCATACGGCTACTTCTTGATAAACGGAAGTTTTACCACTGTTGCAGGAATCTGCTTGTTGCGAATTGCCACATGAATGACCGACCCCGCTTGTGCAAATTCAATGGGAACGTAGCCCATACCAATCCCTTTTTCAAGAGTTGGTGAGAATGTCCCGGAGGTTACAACTCCCACCGCAGAACCATTGCAATGAATTGTGTACCCATGCCGAGGAAAAGCTCTGTCCTCAAACGTGAAGCCAACCAGTTTTCTCTTGATGCCCTTTTCTTTTGCACGCAACAAGGTGTCCCTCCCGCAGAACTTGGCTTTCTCCAGCTTCGTCAGCCATTGAAGTCCTGCCTCAAGAGGATTCGTGGTTTTATCGATGTCATTTCCATACAAGCAAAATCCCATTTCGAGTCGAAGCGTGTCGCGCGCTCCCAGACCCGCCGGTGCAAGGGAATACTCTTTCCCCGCCTCCATCACTGCCTCCCACACCTTTGTTCCCGTTGCGGGATCAGATGAAAAGTACATCTCAAAACCAAGTTCCCCGGTGTATCCTGTTCGCGATATGATCATCGGAACCCCGGCGATTTTTCCATGGAGGAAAGTGTAGTATTCGAGCGAAGAGAGATCTGCGTCGGTAAGTCTTTTCAACGTGTCCAGTGATTTCGGGCCCTGAACAGCGAGCAACGAAGTCGCATCGCTCTTATCCGTCAACGTAACATCACCCGAAAGATGAGAGTGCATCCACGCCAGATCTTTTTCGATATTTGAGGCATTGATAACAAGGAGAAAGGAGTCGTCCAACCGGTAAACCAAAAGATCGTCAACAATGCCCGCATCGTCATAACACATGGCGGAATACTGAACTTTCCCCGGTGTCAGCCTGGATGCATCGTTCACAGTAATGCGTTGAACGAAATCAAGAGCATCAGCTCCTTTCACCTCCACTTCACCCATGTGCGACACATCGAAGAGTCCAACAGTATCTCGAACGCGTCGATGTTCTTCTATGATGCCGGCATATTGCACAGGCATCTCATAGCCTGCAAAGGGAACGAGCTTCGCGTCAAGGCGAGAGTGGATTGAATGGAACGCGGTGTGTTTCAATGTCATGAAGAGATGTGGATGTTGTTCGTGTTGGATATGACACGCGTTTCCATGCAATCGTGAGCGGGTCTACTGGAAGGAATCGGTGACATCTTTTCCCTGTTTGATGGAAAATCCGCGGAATTCTCCTATCGGGATCGAGGCATCCGTCTCGACTGTCACGAGAATGAAATAGCGAAGCATGATCTTGTGGATACGGCTTGGGAAGCCGTCCTTAAGTTGCATGGCAATCTCGGGATTGACGCGGAGAAGCAGTTTGTTCTCATGGGTTTCCGCACGGAAACGGCGAATCCAGCGCTCAAGTTTGTTAATGGAAGAAGCTTTTGTGCGTACAAGTCCGGTGCCGCCGCATGCAGGACACTGCTCGGAGAAGCTATGAAGAATATTCTGGCGGATTCTCTGGCGGGTAATCTGCACAATTCCGAATTCCGTCATTGGAAGCACCGTGACTTTCGCCCGATCCTTCCGGAATTCCTTTTTTAACTCGTCATAGACCTTGCGCTTGTTCTTCTCATCATCCAGATCGATGAAGTCACAAACAATGATCCCACCAAGGTCGCGAAGACGGAGCTGCCGGCAAACTTCGCGGGCCGCTTCAAGATCCGTGCGAAGAGAATTCAACTCCTGCTCTCTCTTGGCCGCATACCGGCCGCTGTTCACATCGATCACCACCATCGCTTCAGTAGGCTCGATAATGAGATAGCCTCCGCTTTTCAGCCAGACCTTTCGACTGAGAGAATTTTCGATCTCTTTTTCGACGCCATAGGTGTCAAAAATCGGTCGCCGATCCTTATGCAACTCTACTTTGTCAAGGAGTTGCGGCGACGTATATCGAACGTACGCACTGATCTCCTTGTACAGTTTTTTCGAATCGACAACCACCCGTGAGACATCGTTGGAAAAGAGGTCTCGGATCACGCTGGAGGTAGTGGTCATATCCTTGTAGAGAAGCGCCGGCGCTTTTTCAGACTTGATGCTTTTCTCAATCTCTCGCCAGGTGCTTATCAGATCTTCAAGGTCTTGGCTGAGCAGGGTATCATCTTTTCCTTCTGCAACCGTTCGAATGATCACTCCGAAGCCTTCGGGCAGGATCCCTTGGACGATCTTGCGCAGCCGTCTTTTTTCCTTGAAACTGTTGATCTTCTTGGAGATGCCGATTTTACCATCAAACGGGAGGAGGACAAGGAAACGGCCTGCAAGCGAAACCTCTGAAGTGACTCGCACTCCCTTTTTTCCGACAGGTTCTTTTGTTATTTGGACAATAATGTCCTGCCCTTTTTCGAGGCGGGGGAGGTCTCTGCGCGGTGGTCGGCCATTGTCTCTGGCCGGACGAGATTCGTGTTGTTTGCGTGCGGGAGCGACTTCCTGGGTTGTTGCTCCACCTACGGCTGCCGCCTCAGCGACTCCGCCTTCTTCCTCATCTTCACCCTCATCATCCCCGATCATGGCGCTATATTCGCTGAATCTATTGCCAATATCGGAAAAATGAAGGAACCCATCCTGAGTAAGGCCGATGTCGATAAAAGCTGCCTTAATACCCGTCATCACTTTTGCAACCGTACCGAGATAGATGTCGCCGACCATCTTCTCTTTATGAGCACTTTCCACAAAGAGTTCGGCAAGACGACCTTCCTCGGTTATCGCAATGCGCGTTTCATTGTCCGCCGCATTGATAACTATTTCTTTCTTCATACCTAATATCTCGTTCCAACCTTTCTTGCATGAGGGCGAGACCTCATATGATTATTTCTCCGGCACAAAGGAACGAAACAGGACAGCCTCCAGGGCACCATGCCGTGGAGTTAGCTCCCGAATAGGGGGTTAATTTCCGAATTTTTTCACTGTCCGGATCGTTTACCTTTTGGACTCGCCGATTCAATTTGCCAATTCTTGACGTAGCGCGGATGACCTTCACCCAACGCATCAGCTATCCATAGCTAAGTTAGCAAAAAACTATGCGCTTTGCAAGATTTGTCGCCTTAGCCCTCCGAAAAACAGAAAGAGGCCAAGCTACCCTGTGTCACACCTTTGGTAACCGACCGTTGCTTCCTTCCGGACCTGGCGGGGTTAAGCTACTTACAGTTGCACAGGACTTGACCTCTTAGTGGAGCTGATCGGGATCGAACCGACGACCTCCTCGTTGCGAACGAGGCGCTCTCCCAGCTGAGCTACAGCCCCAGTCAGATTTCAACACATTTCAACGGCCACCTTAGTCATTTGTTGCGACTTTAGGAAACAAGTTTTGTTTGCAGCTACACTCACTGAAACGAACAGACCGCCCTTCGCCCTCATTCGGCCATTCCGGTAGCTTTGCAAAGAAAAAGGGCAATCACCAAACAACTCATCCGGAATATCGAATGATCTTATTGCAAATAAAAGATACCAATCAATCCCAAACAACGCAAGCGTTCATTCTCAAACAGTTGTGTGATGCGCCGTTGCTTCTTGTTCTTTTTCTTCTATCTTTCCGTCAAATTCTCGTGCAAGAACCTACCCCACACTTTGTTATGGCAATTCCTACACACCTCAAGAATGCACCAATTCAAGAGGCGGTAATAGACATTCGCGCACAGATTTCACCTGAAATTCTCAAAAGGAAACTACAGATAATAAGGGAAGAAGCCGCCGAAGCGTATTCTATCGTCGAGGAGAAGAAACAAGTTGAACATAAGCTTACCGTCAGAGATGGTCAGCCTCAGACTAGTATAAAGGAATCATTTTCGGGCTATTTCCTTACGTCCAAAGAAAAGGACAAGATAGCCCAATTTCGTGTTGACGGTTTTACATTTAGTAAGCTTAAACCATATACATCGTGGGATCAAATAATCCAGGATGCTATCAAGGGGTGGCAACTTTATACGCGCACCCTGGAACCTAAGCTAGTATCTCGCATTGCTGCAAGATACATCAACAGAATCATTTTACCCCTTCCAATTCCTGACCTAAATGTCTATTTTACATCGTTGCCAACTGTGCCGGTCAGTTTCCCCTATACTACTAATTCATTCCTTTTTCACTCCGCAATCCGGCACTCTGACCAGAACATCCATGTTAACATAACACAGACCTCTGAACCGCATCAACCATCCAAAACCGAGCTTTCTGTAATCATAGACATTGACGTGTTCACGAATGGTGATTTTCCAATAGAATCAGAAGACCTATTGGCATTTTTCGAGCCAATTCACCAAATTAAGAATAGCGTTTTCTTTAGTTGCATAACAGACGAAACAGTCAGGCATTTTCAATGACACAAACACTTGCTTTTAGTTGGCCGTTTATTGCAACCGGCACACATGGTGTTAGCAGTGATGCTCAAGTCATAAAGGGAATCCTTGTTGACATCATCTTAACTTCCCAAAACGACATCACGTTTGCAGCACGTCGCAGTCGAATACTTGACAATTTGCTTAAAGCGGCTTCTGAAGCATCCGTCAACAATTGGGATTCCTACGGAGCTAAAGCTGTAACATTCAATAGCTTTCAAAGCGCTATTTCCTTTCTTACACACTTTCCGTCTAGCTTCCAAGATCCAGATGTCGCAGTCGACCCTGATGGCGAGGTTCTCCTCGAGTGGTACGTAAGCTCACGCCGCCGTTTTTTGGTTTCTGTTAGTGACCGCGGAACAATATCATACGCGGGAATATTCGGTATCAACAAAATACATGGAACTGAAGAGTTTGTTGACAAGATTCCGGAAATGGTTATTCAAGGCGTTGCCAGGATTTTTGCAGCACACTAGCTTTGCCTTGACACCCAGAGCCATTAGTGCAACTGAGAACCTCTGCCGCTACATATATTCGTCTAGCCAAATTACTTCAAGTCGGGTAAAGCCACGCGCCTTCATTCCCTCCGAAAAGGACCTTAGGCTATCCGTCTATCGAATTGACGGCCTCCATGCGGACCTAATCTGGGATCTTGGTTCGTCTCTAAGAGAAAAACAAACGCTCCACGGGAGAGCCGATATTCTTTCCCGCGATGTATCAAAAATAGAACCCCTCAGAGCCATCGCAGATGAACCTCCACCCCTCCATGCTAGCATTGTAGGATGGCCAAGTGAAAAGAGCGAAAGACTGCTCCTTGCTGCCGACTTGGCCTCTATTGCTAGCCCATTTCTTAAACCGAATTAGTAAGTACACCCCCACCCCACGAAGCATCATGCTCTTTGCTTTCTCTACTTCCGATCGTCCAATGGCAAAGGAAACGGTCATAGTCAATATCAATCTTCCTATTTGATCTCTCCATCCCAATAAAACTCCCATGTATGGTGGCATTTAATGCATGTTGCATGTGTTGGTTCACTTACATTTATCTCGCCCTTCCCATATTTTTCAGCAACTCTCTTCCTCTTCATTTCTGCCCAATCATCAACCCAGGTATGTTTTACCCTTGGTCGGGGTTCTTTTTTCATCGCAAAGTAAGTTGGAGTTCGAACTACTACATTTCCTTTCTTCCCGCAGCGAGGGCAAGTCATATGCAGTCCCTTAGCTCTCGAATTCAGATTATCCCAATCCCATTCCTTCCTTTGCTCCGGAGTCAAAGCCGCAAGAAACCGTTTATCCTTTATGTTCTGCCTCACACCAAATATCACAATGCCGATGAAGGTCAGAACAAAAAGTGCAATTGTTCCAAAGAAAATAAATGCAATAGCGTCCATATTTCTTGTTAACCCCGCGCTTATCTCAAAACTTGCAAATGATTAACTCAAAAAACAAGAGCAAAATCCCCCACGCAGCATCATTCTGCTTCGGCCCCCCATTCCCGCAACAACATTGCGCCGCAAAAGGTATAATGCTCCCTTAAGGTCAAGACAGTTTTTGTTGGGATTTAGTTGATTGTTTTTGTCATGCTGCTTCTGGTATCTGGTTCAGTGATTGTTCAAAGTCGATTGGGCTTTGTTCTCCAATTGTTGAGCGTGAATAGTCGTGGTTGTAGAATCGGAAGAAGGTGTCCACGGCGTTAGTTGCCTCCAGGAACGAATCGAACTCGTTCGGCCAGACGACCTCCTCTTTGAACGTGCGCATGAAGCGCTCAGTGTCGGCATTCCCTTTCGGGTTGTTGTAACTGGTGGTGACGTGATCGATGCCAAGCGCTTGAAGTTCTTTCTCATACCGTTTGCTTGTCGGCTGTGAGCCGTTATCGGGCATCAGCTTGATGCCATAGGAACGACTGCCCAGAGGGCAAGCCGTTGCCACCGCCTGATGCAGAGTATCCAGCCAGAGATCAGTCCTTGGCCTCAAGGACAAGGCGTATCCCAGAACCCGCTTGGTGTACCAGTCGATGACAACAACCAGGTAGAGCCAGCCGGTATTCTGGAAATAGAACTTGGTCATATCCGTAACCCACCACTGATTGCGTCTGGTGACACGCGGTTTTGACCGCGTCTCGGTTCGTTTTGCTTTATAACGCTTCACAGGAACGGAAAGGCCATGCAAGCGCATCAGGCGTCGTATACGCTTGCGGGTTTACTCTCAGACCGCACGTTCGGCGCACATAGGCCGTGATCCGTCGATAGCCCCAAAACGGATGTTCAGTTGCAAGACCGCGGATCGTATCTGTGAGGGTGACCAGGTCGCTATCGACGATCGGCTCCTCTACGACGTCGTTCACCTGAACATCACACCGTGCGTTGCTGCGACGGCGGTAGATACTTGCCCGGGATATCTGCAGGATACGACATGTCTGGACAACAGCGATGCCCTCGTGTGCGAGCGCCATAACGAGTTCGTCGTCCGTCAACGAAGTTTCAAGTTTTTTTTAAGGACCTGGATCTCGACTGCCTGCTGGCCAATGACGCGTTCCAACTCAGCCACCTTCGCCTTCTCGGCATCGCTCGCTGTCGATCCAGCACCGTTGGCAGCGAGGTCTTTCCACCTTCCAGAAACTTGTCGCGCCACTTGTAAAAGCTTGTTTGACTGATGCCATGACGTCGACACAACTCGGCAATGTTCGTGTTTTCTTTCAGTCCCTCAAACACGATAGAAAACTTCTCTTCCACTGTTTTTACAGGTTCTCTGGCCATAGACCGGTCCTCCTTAAAATACTGATAGTATGAGAACCAGAAAAACCAGAAGCAAATCCTAAAGACTCAACTCTCCGACTGTTTCATCTCACAGGGGAGCAATATAATCTCCCCGACATCTTAATAACACTCTTTTCTCGCTAATGGCTGGGGTTGCTTCCACGTTGTTGTCATTGGGGTTGGATCAAACTTTCAAAATGTTGTGTGGTCTCGCAAACCATTCTCGCATACATTCAACCAACCATCGAACAATGCCTACCTAGTACCCCACACCACTTCACCCATCGACAAACAAACTCCTAATGTTTTGAACTACTGCACTGGTATGGTAGAGAAATGCTGCATACACCGCCAAACCCAAAAGCCATTCTGCCAGAATGTACTTCTTCTCTTTTTCATCAAAGAAGGTCAGCAGGTTCCCTTTCAGCCTAAAAGTAAAAAACAACATTACGCTAAAGTATGCACAGTTGAGATACGTCTCGAATTTATCAAAAGAAGAAATCTTCCCGTCATGTTTGAACGTCTTGGCCATGTATTCATTTACCCGGCTTCTCATCGTGGCAAAAAATACCAAGCTCCCAGCCAACATTATTCCAATCGCCCACCAAATAATCCTGAACGGCCTGTACCCAAAACCCATCGTCGCATCATAAATCCAATCTCCTATTTGGTCATACCACCGTGCACTCTCACTGCTATCGCTAATTGCTTGGTATTTGGTCGACTTCGCCAAAAGATAATCTAACTCGAAAGCAGCCTCCTTGCTATTACCGAAGCTTTTCACCTTCAGTTGGTCGATGATGTTTTTCTTTTGGGTATAGCTTAGTGTGTCAAGCAGTGATAGCCTGTTCAAATTGTGAACGGGCAGTTTTAGATTGGCAACTCCGCAAAGGTTAATGCTGCCTTCCGGGCGAAAGATGGCAAGCGTCAGGTCAGCCTTGAACTCCTTGTGTGAACCCAGCAGAATCACATCTCCTATTACTGCACCTTCAAAATTGAGATACTCCTTGGCTTCAGCATCTAAGAAAACGGCCTCGCCGCTAAATGTGGCCCACCGAAAATTAGCTGAGCTTTCGAATGTGCTGCTGCGGAAATCAACTCTGCGGTCGAATCGCGCGCGTTCGAAATCAACTGTGCTGTTGAATATGGCGCCGTCGAAATAAGTATTGCTGTTGAATCCGGCCAAGGAGAAATCAGTTGTGCCGTCGAATTTGGCCCAGCGGAAATAAGATGTGTACAAATTGCTGCCGTGGAAATTAGCTGTGCTTTTGAATGTGGCTCTGTAGAAATCAGCTCTACTGATGAATGTTGCTGGGGTGAAATTAGCTGTGCTATCGAATGCGGTGTAGCGGAAATCAGCTATGCTGTTGAATGTGGTGTTGCGGAAATCAGCTATGCTGTTGAATGTGGCCTGGTGGAAATTAGATGTGCTCTCGAACGTCGCCCAACTGAAATCAACTGGATTGTCGAATCGGGCGGAAAATAAAATAACTGTACTGTCAAACGTTAGCCTGCTGAAGTCGGCAGCTTTACGAA
>DASWHW010000183.1:0-8312 GCA_036397975.1 Bacteroidota bacterium | reverse complement strand
GCCATCTCGCCCATGTCATCGCCCACACGAATCCAGGCTCTCTTTCAAACGTCTGTGATGTTGGGGAGAAAGAACCAGTTACATTGGAGTTCATTGTCAGCGATTACGTTCGACACCTGGAACACCACCTTGACCAATTATTTTCAGGCGATGACCCGAGGCAGCGCAAGCGGTGGAAGTAGTAGTGAGCAGGTGCCGGGCGAAAGCAAGGACGGCAATCCAATGTACTGAGCATCTATCGAAGGATGTGTTGCAACCGATGGAATGTCTAAAGAACACGATGATGTTTTATCGGTCATCCAGGAATCCCCATCACCCTTTTCACTCACATCAACATACAGGAGTCAAACCATGTATCTAATCCGCGAAGTGATGAACTGCAAGCCGGGGAAAGTGGGCGAGATGGTAAAGAAATTCAAAGCCCTCTCCGCGGTCATGATCAGGATGAAGTACAAGCCGTTTCGGGTTTTCACCGACGTCAGCGGGGAGCAATTCTGGACACTCGTCGCTGAATCGGAGGCCAACACGCTGGACGAGTTCCTTGCAATGGAGTCTCGTGTGATGGGAGACGAGGAAGCACGGAAAGCGATGACTGGATATCACGATCTGGTAGAGCGCGGGCGGAGGGAAATTTACAAGATCGAGGGGTAAGGAAGTCCCTCGGAATTCTTCGAACTTACGATGCAAATATTGGTCAACGCAAAACTGGGGATGCGTACATCTCTCTTCTTGTTCCTTCCGACCCTTTTTTTGATAGCAGCGAACGAAGGTTTAGGCCAGGAAAAAGGAAAAGACAAACTAACGCGCGAGCAGCTCATTGCCGCAGCTCGGGAGGTTATGGCTGCCGCGGGAAACTGCGCCTTGATTACTATCGATGAATCCGGAGAGCCCCGTGTCAGGGTGATGGATCCATTTCCTCCCGATAGCAATATGATCGTATGGCTTGGTACGAATCCGAACAGCCGCAAGGTGGAACAGATCCGAAATAATCCTCACGTCAACTTGTTTTACTTCGACGCAAGCGGACAGGGCTATGTGACAATCGCCGGCACTGCCCGACTTGTCGATGATCCCGAAGAAAAGAATGAGAGATGGAAAACCGAATGGGAAGCGTTTTATCCAAATCATGCAGAGGCATACCTCCTTATCGAAGTCACGCCGGATTGGCTTGAGGTTCTCAGCGGAAAACATGGAATCTCCGGCGATGCGAAGACGTGGAAACCACCGACGGTGGTGTTCCACGCTTACAATTCCAACGATTGACACATCGAAGGAAAGGCCTTAAAAAGCACATCGCGTGCTTGACAGAATCGCCACCTGTTGCTTTTTTTCCGGCGGTTGTGGATATTCAAGAAGCCCTCCCACGCCAGGACGCATGAGCAAATGCGTTCAGAGTTCCGTTCTTCGCACTATTTAGCATACCATCATTGTTTCCGAGAGTTGTCTATCGTATCTGCATACGTGCTGGACGCAAGCACACTACATGAATGAACCACGAATCCACACCCTAATAGATTCAATCCTCAGGGAAGGAGGCCTCCCATGCAATCCCGAATCAGCCTGTTGTTACTTGTCGCCTTCCTCTTGATTGGCGGTTGCACACCGACAAGAGAAATCTCTTACAGCTTGAAAGACATCAACACATATTACACCAGCGACTCTTTATATCTCAATACTCTCCGCGTAACTCTTTCCATCGAACCATTTGCAGATGTCCGCCAACAGGTCGCTGACAACGGTATTCTGTTCGTTCGTGGACGTGAAACAGAACTTAACGAAAAAGACTACTGTATCAACTCAGAAGAGCACTATGCGTCGGACAAAGTCACAACACAGGTTGCGTCTACGATTGCCGGCCATCTCGGGAAGAGGAGAACATTCAAATCGGTTGTTTCAGTATCAAAGGAGGTGTCCGACTACTATCTCACCGGCAAGCTGAAGAGGCTATTTGGCGAGCAAGAGTTTTCTTCTGCTGCCCGAACAGGCAGCTATTTCGGGCTCATCGGTGCACTCGCCACGGCAGGGGCAACAACGAACGCAAATGTGCTAATCGAGTTCACGGACCTTGTTCTGTATAGAAAAAGTGACGGCGCTACAATGAAGCTGGAGGATGTGAATGAGAGCTTCACCGGCGAAATGCCCGCTGATGCATATTGTTGGTGCATCTACGACAATGTCAACGATCAGTTGAAAGCGGCAGTCGAGAAATTTGCGGTCAAGGTTGAACATGCAGTGGCAGAGATGGAATTGTCCAAACACTGAGCGACACAAGACAATAAGAATTCCATTACCTCGGAGCATCTATGAAAACACTCTTGTTGCTCTTTGCCGCATTCGTTCTCATTGGATGCGGCTCATCATCCGTTGTCTTTGATCCGGACTTCAATCATCCTGAACTCCGCGCGGCGAGAAGCAAGCGTGATAACGTTCGGATTGTTAAGGTAACCGACGGGAGATCATCCCCTTCTTCCCGGATCGGTACCGCCCGGGTGGGTATGTTCAATCGGCAAGTTCCGTATGTGATGAATGGTGATCTCGCCGATGTCGTTCGGATCATGTTGGATACGCTGATCGTTGGAAGACATGACCAGGGTCGGTTCATGCCAATCAATGTATCTGTCGATATGTTTGAGGTTGGGGAGAATACGAAGATTTTCTCCGAGGAGGGGTATTTCGCCTGCAACATGCGATTCACATTTCCGGTCTCGCCCGATTCAATCGGCGAACAAGTTGTCTTCGTGAAACAAACCGACAACAGCGCAATCGACGTTACACATGCCATTGAGCCCCTCATCTACAAGGGAATGGCCGAGTGTGCACATGCCTTTGTGGAAGGGACACTCTCCGGGGAGAACATCGCGATGATGGTTTCATCCGACTCCATTGAGTCCTTTGGTGTGCAAGATTCCCTCTATATCGCATCTCAAAACGGCGGCCATACCAGGCAATCAAAGCAGGTGACTGTTGTCGGAGGCAACCAACGGAAGAGTAACGAACTTGCATTTCACTACATCCGGGGGGGCAAGATCGAGACCGGCGTTCGCGCCGGATATTTCATGCTCTCACAATCCACGAACTCCAATTTCCCATGGGGTTTCGGGATTTGTTTGACCTACTACGATATTCTTAACACCCAGGAACGCGTGAAAGGGCGCTTTGTCAGTTTTGGAGGAAGGCTTGTTGGGAAATATTATTTCAGCAGCGCTTCAACGGCGGCATATATCGGGGGAGGTCTAGAGCTTGGAGGGGGCAGCGAGCGAATCGACTATGGAACTAGCACTCAAACTAATTTCTTCTTTGGGCCGACGGTAGACGAGGTCATTGGATTCTCCATTGATCGAAAAGTCTCGGTCGAATTGGGAACTTTTCAGATTGCTCATTTTGGATCGAAGATTCTCCCTTCCGACATCGGATTTGTTGTAGGGCTGAGTTTTGGGATTTGAAAAGGATAGCCGTTCTTCAAATACGACACAACCTAGGAGCGCGAACAATGAAAACAACTCTTGCTTTGAATGTCATTTTGATTTCACTCTTCCTCCAGGGCTGCGCGACAGTGTTCAAAGGCTATTACGATACAGTGGACTTGCGCAACGCACCAGACGATCTTCGGATTACAACTGCAGGTGGCCTCGAGGTTCCTATTAGCCGGATCTCTAAAACCTATTCGGTGAACAATCGACGCGGAGACTTTACAGGAAGAGTAATAGACACTACCTATGTCCGAATCTCCTTGCGGTCAAACGAAGATCATATCCTTGTTCTCAGTTCAGGCGGAAAAGAAAAGAGGGTACAGACATTCCGCAAGATAGGCGGGGGATGGATTATTCTTAACGTATTGTCCGGGGGCGTTCCCCTGGTCATCGACGCGATTACCGGCAACTGGAATTTTTTCGATCCCATCGATGCAAGCGTTGAGGACAATCGATAGATTCTTCACTTCGGATGACGCCAAACGGATGAATCTCTTTACATTCACAAGACCGACCTCCCGCCGAACGATGCTCAAAACCTTCGCGGCAGTGCTGGCGGCACTTGTCGTACCGGCAGCAAAAGCAGCGCTTCTAAAACCTCAGCTTGGCCGCCATCGCATTCCTCTCATCCACACCACCGATCTCTACCACCCGCCTCAAGATCCCGATGACCAAATTGATCTTGCCACAGTTCTGGCGCTCGATGAATTTGATTTGCAAGGGGTGGTTCTCGACATCACGCAGCGTTTTTTGGAGGGCGCTCCAAAAGGGTTCGATATACCACGCGACCCGGGCTTTATCCCGATTGCACAAATCGGTTATTTGCTGGGCCGCGACATTCCAGTTGCCATGGGCCCGACTGAACCATTGAGGAATCCGGGCGACACTGCTGGGGATCAGCCTCAACGCAATCAGGCGGGCACAAACATGCTGCTTGAGATTCTGGATCGCAGTCCCGAACCTGTGGTGATTACCGTCGTTGGTTCCGCACGTGTCGTGACGGCTGCGTACAACCGCGAGCCTGAACTTATGCATGCGAAGACGCGCGCCGTTGTCGTCAATGCGGGTTCCACCGGAGGTAAAAAAACCGAGTGGAATGTTGGATTGGATGTACATGCGTTTGTGGGACTCTGGCAAAGCGGTTTGCCAATCCATTGGTATCCGCCCGGAACTGAAAGGAGCGCCTTTGTACAGAAGCATGAGCGCGGCACTTATTGGCGAGCGAGACACAATGCGTTGTTCCACGATTTGCCCGAGGAACTCCGGGCCTGGTTTGCCTATGGTTTCTCCGGCAGCGCACGCGGCGACTTTATTCGCGCGCTTAACGACGAAAGCAGTGGTGCCGAGTGGAAAAAGGTTCTTGCAGGTGAGCGCAATCTCTGGTCAACAACCTCACTGGTGATGGCTGCCGGGCGGGTGCTGGCCCAGACCCCAGAGGGCTGGCGTTTTGTGCCGAAAGCCGCTGCAACGGGTCTCACTGTTTGGCCATGGCGACTCGATCCCATCGCCGCCAATGTATCAAAAGATGGCAAAGTTGCGTGGCAGCTAGACGACAACGCAACATCAACATTCCTCTTCGGCCGCAAACCCAATGCGGAGTACAGCGAAGCCATGGCCGAAGCACTGAACGCCTTGCTGAGAACATTGCCGGTGTAGAGAAAGAACTATCTAGAACTTCAACAAAAGGGCTCCTCACCGGGAACCCTTTTTTGTTTCAACTCCTCACCGGAGTGTCAACACAGATTCATACCTTTGAGTCCGATATCAAGAATAAAATATCCATGTTCCTTGAATGTGGATGATGCCTACCGTACCTTGAATCAAGCAAGAACAACATTTCCTGGAGAAAAAGGATGCGCACTCTATTTATACTTATGGTCGCGCTGGTGTACGCCACATCGCCTGCGCAAGAAACGTTTGACAGAGGTTCTGAGTCATGTTCGCTGAAGAAAAGCACGGCGAAGCACTCGCCGGTCCTCGAGTTCTCCCCTTCAAGTCCACGTCATTCTTATGATGCATTGGATTACAATCTGGATCTGGATCTCTACAACTGCTTCCTCTCACCTTATCCGAATTCCTTCAGAGGGAAAGAGATCGTCACGTTCCGGATCGACACGGCCCTCTCCGCAATTGCATTAAACGCGGTAAATACTTCGCTCGTCATCGATTCGGTAGGGCTGGCGGGACTCAGCTACACGCACACGTCGAATATTCTCACGATTACGCTTGACCGCACGTATGCCGCGGGAGAGACGGCGCAAGTCGCGATTCATTACCGGCATAATGATGTTCAGGATTACGCGTTCTATGCAAGCGGTGGCTTTGTCTTTACCGATGCGGAGCCTGAGGGTGCGCGCAAGTGGTTCGCTTGCTGGGATAAACCATCGGACAAGGCAACTTTGAGTCTCAGGGCGAAAGTCCCAATCTCCGTGAAGCTGGGATCGAACGGTCGTCTCGCCGATTCCACCACGGTGGCGGACACAACGTACTATCACTGGATCAGTCGCGATCCCATTGCCACTTACCTGATGGTTATGAGCGCACGGGTCAATTACGTATTGGAAATTGTCCTTTGGCCCAAGCTCTCCAATCCATCGGAGCTTGTGCCCATTCGCTTTTACTCGAATCCCGGCGAGAATACTTCGGGAATGAGGAGTATCATCAATCCCATGACGGATTTGTTTTCGACTCTGTTCGGGGAGCATCCATTCGAGAAGAACGGCTTCGCGACCCTCAATAATGAATTCAGTTGGGGAGGAATGGAGAACCAGACGCTGACGAGTCTACGTCCGGGGGGGTGGTATACGAGTCTCATCTCGCACGAATATGCACATCAATGGTTCGGCGATATGATCTCCCCGGGCACATGGGCAGACCTCTGGCTGAACGAAGGCTTCGCAACCTATTGTGAAGCCCTGTGGCTTGAGTCGGCTAATGGTTATGCATCCTACAAGAGCGATATACTGTCCGATGCATCGAGTTATCTCTCGGGTAATCCCGGCTGGCCGATTTACAATCCATCGTGGGCCGTCACCACGCCGCCCAACAGTCAGCTCTTCAACTACGCGATTACGTATGCAAAGGGGGCGGGAGTACTGCACATGCTGCGGTACACACTCGGCGATTCACTATTCTTTGCAGCCCTCAGCGGATATGCAACCGACACGACAAATTACAGACTGAAGAACGCAGTCACCGCAGATTTCGTCCAGACGATCAACCAACTGACGGGTCAGGATCTGAACTGGTTTTTCAACCAGTGGATTTATCAACCGAATCACCCGCAATATGCGAACCTCTATAGTATTAAGTCAGCAGGGCCGGGGATGTGGTCTGTTGGATTTAAAGTGCGGCAGACGCAATCAAATCCGGCATTCTTCACCATGCCTATTCAGTTGCGCATCGTCTTTCAGTCGGGACCGGATTCCACCATGCGCGTGATGAACACCACCAACAACCAAACGCTCGCCTACCTTTTCGACAGGCAGCCGTTGAGCGTTCAGTTCGATCCCACGAACGAAATCGTCCTCAAGCAAGCGAGCCTTGCAGCCGGACAGGTCATGACCGTCCCTGCACTTCTCGCACCAGCCAACGCAGACACGGTGTTCACCGACCCGACACCATTGACCTGGACACAATCGCAAACCGCAATCGGCTACCATCTGCAGGTAGCAACCGATCCGCTGTTTACAAGCCTTATCCTCGACGATACGACGCTGGTTGACACAGTAAGAAACCTTTCGGGTCTTACGAGTCATACGGAATATTACTGGCGGGTCCGGGCGTTTGACAATGTTTCTACTACATCGTGGTCACTCTCATGGTCGTTCACCACGGGGATTTTGACATCTGTCGGATCAGCGGAGGTACTTCCAGCGGAATTCCTCCTGGAGCAGAATTTTCCGAATCCATTCAATCCGTCTACAATCATTCGAATCCATTTACCCGTTGCAAGTATGGTGTCGATGAGAGTGTTCGACTTGCTCGGCCGGGAAGTAACGTCTGTGGTCGACGAACCACTCGAACCGGGAATTCACTCCATCGAATTCTCGCCGAGCGGCCTCGCGAGCGGAATGTACTTCTACCAGGTAACAGCAGGATCGTTCGTCGCAACGAGGAGAATGATATTGATGAGATAGACATTTTCACACTCCCAAAAACGGCCCGGCAGAACCAACCGGGCTGTTTGTTTTTTCCACTTTCCAGACTGGAAGAGCTTAGCAATACATTCCTAAAGTCCTTACGTTCTTGATAGCTTTTCTTACCCTTTTTGAACCAACGGAAAATCTGCCATGAAGCTTTCTATCCCCTTACTCACCCTTCTTATCCTTCTCATTCCAAACATGGAAATATGATCCAGCGAAGTTCGTGATTAAAACTTGGAATCGGAGATGAAATAAAATTGAATGAAAGAGGGTTCGTGTCTCTTTCTGCAGCTTTTTTCGTTAAGATTGAAAGTGAATATTTGTAAGTTCATCCGACGTTGGCCTAACAGCGCGTTCAACGCTCGGCATTACACTCGCTCCGATAACGGGGAAGCTCGTCGCTGAGATCGCAACAGAGAAGAAGCCATCGATTGATGTGATGTTGGATCCGGATAGGTATGAATAGGATCATCGTTCGATGAAAGATCGCGATACCTTATCCAGTGGACATAAGCATCCTCAGCACGACGACTGTAGTGCTTAAGTCTGCATACGATCCGAACTTGATCCAGGAGCTTCGGTTTTTCCATAACATGTTGCTGTTGCAAATTCCTGAGAAGTAGAATATATTTGACCCATGGAATCTGACGTGTTCCGTGGCTGGGTCTGATAAGGAAAACGAAATCAGGTAACTCTG
>DASWHW010000182.1:0-27254 GCA_036397975.1 Bacteroidota bacterium | reverse complement strand
TTTAAATCGGCTAATAACCAAAATCGACGAAGTTATCTTTAACCTCTAGGTAGGGAATGTGCGGCATAACAGGCCTCATTGAATGTGGCGACCGAGATCTGTTGGGGCGAATCAGCGATACTCTTTCGCATCGCGGCCCCGACGATGAAGGCATCGAATGGTTCGGTGATGCTCGCTCCGGTCTCGGTCATCGCCGGCTGTCCATCCTCGACCTTTCGCCTGCAGGTCATCAACCGATGTGCAATGATTCGCGTACTCTCTGGATTGTTTTGAACGGAGAGATTTACAACTTCCGGGAGATCAGGCGCGAGTTGGAAGGGAAGGGATTCACATTCAGATCGAACAGTGACACCGAAGTACTGGTGAAGGCGTATGAGGCGTGGGGGGAATCCTGTCTCCAGAAACTGAACGGTATGTATGCGTTCATCATCTATGACACGACCAGTCGGGAGTTCTTTGCAGCACGGGACCGCATTGGCGTGAAGCCATTGTACTATGCCGAAACAAAAGACGGGCTTGTGGCTGCCTCAGAGATCAAAGCGATCCTGGCAACAGGGCTTGTGGAGAAACGGCCCGACTACGCTGCGCTGCACACACCTACACGGTTTCAAATCTCGCCCTCCACCGGGTTCGAAGGAATCAAGAAACTTCCTCCCGGACATTTGCTTTGCTTCTCGCGGGGCAAGCTGACGATCAAGAAGTACTGGGAGGTGATACCTACAGAGGATTCTGCAGGTGGCGAACTGTACGCGAAGGAAACACTCGATTCGCTTCTTCGGGATGCTGTCCGCCTCCAGATGATTGCCGATGTTCCTGTTGGGGTCTTCCTGAGTGGCGGGTTGGACTCGTCCATCATCAGCGCGCTGATGAGAAAGAATACTGGTGGAGACATCCATGCGTTCACCATCAAGTTCAGCGACGCCGACCAGAAGTTCGAGAAAATGCCGGACGACAGCTTGTTCGCCCGCAAGGTGGCCGAACAATTCAAGCTGCGGCATCATGAGCTCGAGATCCACGCAGACATAGCGGAATTGTTGCCGAAACTTGTGTGGCATTTGGATGAGCCTCTCGCAGATCCGGCTGCGATCAACACGTATCTCATCTCGCAGGCAGCACGGGAACTTGGCATCACTGTCCTGCTCAACGGTATGGGAGGTGACGAGATCTTTGGGGGATACAGGAAGCAGCTTGCTTGTTTGCACGCCGACACGTACCAGGCGTTTGTTCCTGTTATTCTCCGGTCTCTCATAGGAGGGATCGTCGACAGAATCCCTGTCGCGACTTCCGCCCGTGGACTCAAGAGCATTCGTTGGTCGAAACGATTTCTTTCGTTTGCATCGCTCCCCCGGGCTGAGCGGTTTATGATGGCTGACCTTTCGTTATCACGGGAATTGTATCAGCGATGTTTTGCCAACGGCATTTCATACGATGATACGTTATACTATCAGCGTCAGGCGGAGGTATTCGGGCGTGATTCACTCTCCTATCTGACGAACATGTGCCTGAGCGACACGAAGTACTTTCTCCCTGAACACAACCTGCTCTACTCGGACAAGGCTTCTATGGCTGTGGGGGTGGAAGGGAGGCCGCCCTTGACAGACCATAGGATCGTGGAGTTTCTCTTCACGCTCCCACCCAAGTATCGTATTCGTGGAGGCATGCAAAAATATTTGCTAAAGGAAGTTTCCGGGAAATACCTGCCGCATGAGATTGTTCACCGTCCGAAAGCACCATTTGGGGCGCCGCTTCGCTCCTGGGTGAAGGGACCTCTGGCTGGAATGGTGAACGATGTTCTTTCTGAAGAGTCGGTGAAGCGGCGTGGACTGTACAATCCATCCTTTGTCTCGGCACTCATCAAAAGGGACAGAGATGGAATGGAGGACAATGGCCTGATGATCTGGACGTTGTTGACAAATGAAATCTGGTTTAGAACTTTCTTTGGATAATGGGCGAACCCGAACGCACGTTTACGCCGGCAGAGATCGCTGGATAAAGGGAACCAGACAATCCAATACCAGAAAAGCGGACCGGAGGGCAGGACTGCATGCAGGCTCGAAAGCCGATGAATCGGCTTGGAAATGCCTTTGCCCCGACATATTCCCACGGCTGAAGCCGTGGGAATTCGGGCTGGAGATGCTCGAGGCTGAGAGCCGACGACCGGGATGATGAGATTGCTCAGGCTCGAAAGCCGATGAATCGGCTATTGGGAATGCCTTTGCTATATTCCCACGGCTGAAGTCGTGGGAATATGGGCTGGAGATGGTCGAGGCTGAGAGCCGACGACCGGGAGTAACTGAAGGGATCACGCGTGCTAGAACCGCAAGCGCTCGCTAAGTACAACCGAACGAAACACAAAACCCACAGCTTCAGCTGTGGGTTGAGGCAAGATCAACACAAAATACGGAAAGCCGTTTTAACGGCTTCGAAAGGCGAGGGCAATGGCACACGCATCTGTGAAGGTGTACATTCACTTCGTGTGGACAACCAAAAACCGGAAGCCCCTGCTTCGCGGCGATACACGGAAGCATATCAGGAACCACATCGAAGAATATGCGGGAACGAACGGGATTGTCCTCCACGCCATTGCCATGCGACCCGAGCACGCCCACCTTCTTGTCGACCTCGGGCGTTCTCAACGGATCGAAGATGTAGCCAAGCTTCTCAAAGGCGAGTCTTCACATTGGATCAACCTGAACAACCTTATCGCGCCGAAGTTCTCGTGGCAAACAGGTTACTGGGCCGGATCGGTCTCGTACCAGCACCTTGATGTTGTGAAACGGTACGTGGAGACACAGGATGAACATCATCGGGTGAAGACCTTTGGGGAGGAGTTTGAAGCTCTCCTGCGCGAGTATGGCTATACCGATGATGAGATTGCCGGGCTGCTCAGGCTCGAAAGCCGATGAATCGGCTATTGGAAATGCCTTTGTCCCGACATATTCCCACGGCTGAAGCCGTGGGAATCCCGGCTGGAGATGCTCGAGGCTGAGAGCCGACGACCGGGAACGCCCCCTAACCATGGCTGAATGAGCCCCGAAACCCACAGCTTTAGCTGTGGGTTGAGGCACGGTGAACACAAAATACGAAAAGCCGTTTTAACGGCTTCACCAGTAAGAGGATCCCATGTTACAAGTAATCCAATACCAAAAAAACGGGAAGCTCTCGATTGAGGAACTCCCTGCACCGCAGCTAAAGGATGGTCATGTTCTTGTCCAAAATGTTTGCTCGGTGGTGAGTGTTGGGACAGAACGGACTTCCGTAGCAACCGCGCAGGCATCCATGATAGGCAAGGCGCGATCTCGTCCTGATCTGGTCAAGCAGGTAATGGGGAACGCTCAACGTGAGGGAGTGAGGGCTACATACGCGAAAGTGAAAAATCGCCTCGACAATTACAAGGAACTGGGTTACTCGTCGGCAGGTGTGGTTCTCGAGTCGGCGGTCGATGCGTTTGTTCCGGGTGCTCGAGTTGCGTGCGCGGGATCGGCCTTCCATGCAGAGATAATTTCCGTTCCAAAGCACTTTGTCTCGAGGATACCGGGAAAGGTTGAATTTGAGGATGCGGCGTTCACAACCCTCGGCGCGATAGCCATGCAAGGGGTTCGGCAAGCAAATGTTCATCTGGGTGAGAGCGTTGCAGTCATCGGTCTTGGACTCATCGGGCTGATTACTGTCCAATTGCTGAAAGCGAACGGTTGCCGGGTAATCGGGCTTGATCTAACGAATGGGAATTTTCCTCTGGCAAAAACCCTTGGTTGTGATGCATGCCTGAAGAGTGAGATTGGCGCCACTCCCAAGATCGATGCCTGGACAAACGGCAGAGGTGTCGATGCAACAATTATCACCGCCGGAACAAAGTCTAACGACCCCGTTGAGCTTGCCTGTGCCATTGCAAGAAAGAAAGGCCGGATAGTAGTCGTCGGCTCGGTAGGGATGAACATCCCTCGATCGGGTTTTTATGAAAAGGAATTGGAATTCACCATCGCAACCTCTTATGGTCCTGGCAGATACGACCAGCAGTATGAATTAAAAGGAATAGATTATCCTATCGGCCATGTTCGCTGGACACTGAACAGAAACATGGAGGCGGTTCTCGATCTAATGGAGCGAGGGGCTTTGTCGATGTCGAAGCTTGTGACACACCGCTTTCCCATCGGTGAGGGGCTGAAAGCGTATGACCTTATTACCGGCAAGAAGACAAGCAAGTATATCGGGATTGTGATAGGATATCCGGCGGCGCCAAAGTCGCAGGTCCAGATCAAGCGAATCGAAAGTGCCACCATTGTTGAAACGAAATCGGGAAAGCCCGGGATCGGTTTCATCGGTGCAGGAAACTTTGCGCAGTCATATTTGCTTCCTCATTTGAAGAACTCGGGAGTCGCTCTCCGCGGTGTTGCCACAACGAGTCCCGTCACTGCCCAATCCGTAGGGCGGAAATTCAGCTTTGGCTTCATTGCAACCGATCCTAAAGAAATCCTCAAAGACAAAGAAACAAGTGCTGTCGTGATTGCGACACGGCATGATTCGCATGCGCGTTACGTTGTCGAGGCTCTTCAGAATGGAAAACATGTGTTCGTTGAAAAGCCTGTTGCCATTTCGCTGAAAGAGATTGACGCACTTAAGAAAGTTCGATCAAAAAGGAAAGATTTGATTGTCACAGCTGGTTTTAACAGACGATATTCAAAGCAGTTCAGGGACATGTTTGATTTCCTGTCGGAGTCCGGCGAACCAATGACGATAACCTATCGAGTGAATGCAGGTGTACTTCCGACGAACCATTGGATGAACGATCCCGCCCACGGGGGGCGCATCGTTGGGGAGGCTTGTCATTTTGTTGACTGCATGCAGTTTCTTACAGGAGCACGACCTGCGAAGGTGTTTGCGGTTGCACTTCCTTCCTCCAAGCATCAACAAGGAAGTCACGAAAATGTTAACGCAGCTATAAGGTTTGAGGACGGGTCGATCGGTAATTTGACGTATCTTTCTGATGGAGATCCCGCTGTTGGCAAAGAGTATTGTGAAGTCCACCGTGGAGGAATGACGGCGATCATGAAGAACTTCGATGAGGTGATTTTCTCACGGAACGGGAATAGAAAGCGGAAGGGCTACGATGGAGGAAAGGGGCACGCTGAAGAGATGAAGCAGTTTGTGCTTGCTGTTCAAGGAGCGAACGGTGCCGTAATTTCATTCGATTCCGTTTGTGAAACAACGGAGGTTACTTTTAGGATTTTAGAGTCGATCCAACGGGGAATTCCGATTGACCTATAGGGAAATGCAGTTCGCCGGTATTCTCACACAGAGTCTCATCCGCCTCGAACGGTATATCCTCGCAGAAGAATACCGCGGCTACGATCCGTATGACGTATTGACCTCTCCGTTGTTCAAAATAGTTCCCTTCAGGAATCCCCGATTTCTCCGATTTGCTTCTCAACAGATTGTCCGACGTCTTTCGCTTAACGTGAGGCCGATCCTCGGGATAAAAAAAGGATTGAATCCTGTTACCTACGGATTGTGTCTTCAGGCCTTTTCCAATTTGCACGGCCTTTTTCCAGGGAAGGGCTACAAAGAAAAAGCCGGGCACTGTATCAACGAGCTTTCTCGTCTCCAGTCGCGTGGTTACAGCGGTGCATGCTGGGGGTATGATTTTGATTGGGTAGGCCGGTATTCGCATATTCCCGCATTTTCTCCAACAATCGTCGCAACGGGAATCATCACGAATGCGCTTTTTTCCGCAAATCAGGTGTTCAACATCGAGGATGCGCGAAGGCACCTGGAGAGTTCAGTGAAGTTCATTATCAATGATCTTCAGCGGACTTCAGAAGGCGAGACGTTTTGCTTTTCGTATTCTCCCCTAGACCGTCAAGCGGTGTTTAACGCAACGATGAAAGGGGCACGTCTGCTTGCCCAGGTTTACTCATTGACCGGAGATGCTGCCTTATTAAAGGAAGCTGCAAAGACGGTGCGCTATGTTCTCAACCATCAACAATCCGACGGAAGCTGGAGGTACTCGTCCGGAGATACGCGAACCTGGAGCGACAACTTCCACACAGGCTATGTTCTGGATTGTTTACACGAATACTCGCTCCTGTCGGGTGATATCACACCGAACGAAGCCGTGGAAAAAGGGTTTGACTTCTACCGGAGGAATTTCTTTACAGGTGAAGGTATTCCCCGGTATTTCGCGAATAGTACATATCCCATTGATTCCACTGCCGCCGCCCAGTCCATAATGACCCTGGTTAAATTTGGTGACCGGGAAACGGCGATAAAGGTTGCAAAATGGATGATCACCTACATGCAGTCGTCCGAAGGATTTTTCTACTACCGTCGATACAGGATCTTTGCCAATAAGATTTCGTACATGCGTTGGTCGAATGCCTGGATGTTCCTCGCTCTCGCCATTCTCGCTAAGGAGGAGCATGCTCTGGTTTGATCTCGATAACTCACCCCATGTCCCGTTGTTTCGGCCAATCTTTGCGGAGTTGTCAAAACGAGGTGAAGAATTCCAGGTTACAGCCAGGGACTTTGCACAGACGAGGGATCTTCTCGATCTCTGGCAAATTCCGCATACGATGATTGGTGCGCACGCGGGTGCAAACAAAATAAAGAAAGTGCTTAATCTACTCACCCGGTCGTCTGCACTGGTAAAGCACTTACGCGGGAAGCATGCAGCACTTTGTGTCAGTCATGGGTCGCGCACGCAGGTCCTGGCGGCGAAGCGACTCGGGATTCCATCGATCGTGATGCTGGACTATGAATTTACGGAGTCACGGATCTTCAACACGCTTGCGAGCCGTCTGCTGATACCTTCATTCATTCCGGATGAACGTTTGGCTTCAGCGGGCTTCAACCTGAAGAAGGTTGTCCGGTACGGAGCATTTAAGGAGGAGATCTACCTGCAGGACTTTTCTCCCGAGCCTGGGTTCCGGAAGAAGATTGGAGTTGGAGAAAACGAAATTCTCATTACAGTCCGCCCCCCGAGTACAACGGGGAACTATCATGACTCGCGAAGTGAATCGCTTTTCAAGAAGTCCCTGGACCACTGCTCTTCGATTCCAAATACACATTTGCTCGTCATCAATCGAACGAAACGGGAAACGGGATTGTTCGCCGATGCACTGAAAAAGGAAAATGTCCGCCAGTTAGAGAAAGCGGTCGACGGTCTTCAGCTCCTCTGGAACTCTGATGTCGTGATCAGTGGTGGCGGAACGATGAATCGAGAAGCGGCATTGCTTGGCATTCCGACATTCAGCATATTCACTGGCAGACGCCCATATCTTGATGAGTACCTCGCGGAGAAGGGAAGACTTTCGTTTCCTGAATCTGTCCCGGACATTGAAAAGATACCAATTCAGAAGAGGTTAATTCCGAAAGTGTTTTCGCCGTCGAACCCGGGTGTTGTGGAACGAGTGGTGGATCAAATTCTGGAACTTCGAAACAGCTTGCAGGAATAGTTGGAGAAGAAAAAACACATACTGAATATCGTGGGTGCGCGTCCGAACTTTATGAAAATTGCTCCACTCATGAGGGAGTACACAAAGCATCCTGAACGTGTTCACGCTACACTGGTCCATACGGGTCAGCATTATGACGACGGAATGTCGTCTATTTTTTTTGAGGAACTCAAGATTCCCAAGCCGGATGCGTTGCTCGGCGTTGGTTCAGGGAGCCATGCAACACAAACTGCAAATGTGATGATAGCGTTTGAGAAGGTGGCCGAAGAACAACGCCCCGATGTGGTGCTCGTTGTCGGTGACGTAAACTCGACGATGGCGGTGACTCTTGTCTGCGCCAAGATGGGAATTCCTGTCGCCCACGTCGAGGCAGGAATGCGGAGCTATGACCGCGGCATGCCGGAGGAGATTAATCGGATTGTCACTGATGCCCTGGCGGAATTTCTATTTACGACGAGTCGGGACGCGAATGCAAACCTCGAGCAGGAGGGAATAACACCCTCCAAGATACACTTTGTCGGAAACACGATGATCGATACGATGGCCATGATGAAGCCACTTCTTCACAAGTCATCCATCAAAAAAGATTTTCACCTGGATGGGAAACCGTATTGCTTCATGACGCTCCACCGGCCATCCAACGTTGATGAGAGAATCATCCTGAAGGGAATTTGCGACGCCGTTATGAAGTTGCAGGAGAAGCTCAGAATCGTGTGGCCCCTTCACCCCCGAACGAAGAAAATGCTTACGCAGTTTGATCTGCTACAGGCACTCGAAAAATCAAGACAAATCACATTGTGCGAGCCGATCAGCTATCTGGATTCACTCAGTCTCATGTCCGATGCATCCCTCGTCCTAACGGATTCAGGCGGATTACAGGAAGAAACAACAGTCCTGGGAGTTCCTTGCTTGACATTGCGCGAGAATACGGAGCGTCCCATTACAGTGACCGAAGGAACAAATGAAGTTATTGGTTCCAAAGGCGAAGTGGTTCTTCAGAAGTCTCTCAGCATCCTTAGCGGGGAAAGAAAAAAGGGGAGAGTCCCCGAGCTGTGGGACGGTAAGAGCTCTGGACGAATAGTAGACATCCTTTTGAAAAAGGCATGACGCAATGAGCATGAAACGAAGAAAGACGAACGACCAACATTCTAAGAACATTCCCTTCGTTGATCTTAAAGCACAATATCGAGCCATCAAACCGGAGATCGATGCGGCCATTCAGAAAATCCTTGACAGTTCTGCCTTTATCCAGGGGAAGGCTGTCACGGATTTTGAAGAGTCGTTCGCGCATGCGCATGACATAAAACATGCTATTGCCTGTGGCTCGGGAACAGACGCGTTGCACCTCATCCTCTGGGCATTGGGGATACGGCCGGGGGATGAGGTGATCGTTCCTTCTCACACATTCATTGCAACAGCGGAGGCGGTTGTGCTGACGGGCGCCACTCCGGTTTTTGTGGATGTGGATGAGGAGACTGCCACCATTACAGCGGAAAATGTAGCCGTTGCTATCACGTCGAAAACAAAAGCCATAATCCCGGTTCACCTTTACGGTCAGCCGTGCGATCTGGATCCGTTGATAGGACTGGCGCGAAAGCATAGTCTTCTTCTTATTGAAGATGCTTGTCAGGCACATCTTGCCGAGTACAAGGGAAAGAAGGTCGGAGGTTTTGGTGTTGCGACGGCGTTTAGTTTCTATCCCGGGAAGAATCTGGGTGCGTATGGCGAGGCAGGGGCTGTCCTCACCAATGATGAAGCGTTAGCGAAGACGATGCGGCAACTTCGCGACCATGGTCAGTCGCAAAAATATTACCACGACCGTTCGGGTCATAATTATAGAATGGATGGAATTCAGGGTGCAGTCCTTGGTGTGAAAATGAAATATCTGGAGCAGTGGACTGAACAAAGACGATCAGTTGCTGGGCAATACCATTCACTTCTGAAATCTATTCCTGAGGTTCGCGTCGTAAGTGAAAAAGCGTATGCGAAGCACGTCTATCATCTTTACGTTATCCGGACTTCCCGGCGGAATGATTTACGTGATTGGCTGGGGAAGAAAGGAATTGCAACGGGCATTCATTACCCAATTCCGCTTCATTTGCAGGTTCCGTTCAAAAATGGAAACAACAACGCACTTCCCGTAACGGAAAAGATGACGACCGAGGTGTTATCTCTTCCGATGTTTCCTGAACTGAAGGAGGCGCAGATCAATGCGGTTGTCGTGTCCATCAGCGATTTTTTTCGGCAAGCTATTTGAAATGTATATGCGAACGATTATATTGTCACACATCGGTTCTGCAGTTAGTGCACAACCGGTCATCTTTCACGTGATGAGGCCTCCACAAAAGGTGGAGCGGAGCAAATTTAGGGGGGGACTGAATTGGAGCTCCAGAGAGAGAGTAAAGAAGAATGTCATTTTTTGCGCGGTTCCCCGCTTACAAATACGGTCTGGCGATAGTCGACTTTCTGACTGTGGCAGCCTCCCTGTATCTCAGTTTTCATTCCGAACGCCAGGTTTTCCTTTTTCCTGATTCCCAAGAGCTCATTATTCTGCTGGCGGTCGGGTTTGTTGCCGTTCTGATTATTCAATCACAACAACTCTATAAAGTATATCTTTTCGGGAGACGGCTGGGGCAGATCGTCGCGCTTGCCAAGTCAGTGGGGTATCTTGTTGTGTCTCTGGTGGTGCTCTCATTTTTTGTGCCGCTGCTTCATGAGTTCGAGAGCCCGCGTGTTCTCCTATCATTTACCGCGATTTCTTTTTTCTCGTTGTGCGTGATCCGCGTGGGCGTTGTCCGGACGATCTTACATCTGCTGGACAAGCATGACATCGTTCGCCATAACGTCTTGATCCTCGGCGCAACGGAAACCGGTCGGAGCCTCGCGGTGAATCTGTTTCTGTTCCCGCAGGGAATTCGGGTTGTTGGTTTCATTGATGATGAAGAACCGCTTGGCAAAAATGTCTTCGCAGACTTGAAGGTCGTCGGCCGGGTGGAGGAACTCCCGGCGATCATGGAAGTATTCAATGTACACGAAATCGTTGTGTGCCTGGAAAACACTACGCACGGACATCTTATAGAAACGCTGG
Source organism: Bacteroidota bacterium (assembly GCA_036397975.1). Lineage (GTDB taxonomy): Bacteria > Bacteroidota > Ignavibacteria > UBA10030 > UBA6906 > SZUA-287. Next base: position 16,715 of record DASWHW010000182.1, on the reverse strand, counting down.
ACAAAGCCGTGCGCACCGGGGCGCGTGTAAAAATATCATCGCCCCTCTACCAGGTTGTTCCATCCAGAATGCGGATCGAACGATACGGGAAAATGCCGGTGGTGAATGTGTCGCATGCGGCGCCGAGTACCATCCAGGAAATTTACAAACGTGCGTTTGACCTCGTCGTCGGCAGCGCGGCTCTGGTGATGCTGAGTCCGCTCTTTGTATTCATCGCTGCTGCGATCAAACTCAATTCACCCGGGCCTATTATTTATTCGCAGATGCGTGTTGGACGCGGAGGGAAGCTCTTTAAGTTCTACAAGTTCCGATCGATGCAGGTAGGAAGCGACAATGACGAGAGTCGTCGCGCACAGGCAAAAGAGTTCATTCGCAAGAAAAAAGTGCACGGGGCATCCACAAAGATTGTCAATGAATCACTGGTGACAAGCGTGGGGAAATGGCTCCGGAAGTCCAGCATCGACGAGCTTCCGCAGCTGTTCAACGTGATTCGTGGAGAAATGAGTCTTGTGGGCCCTCGTCCTTGCTTGCCATACGAATGGGATCATTATGAGGATTGGCACAAGCGCCGTCTCAGCATTCTGCCGGGGTGTACGGGCGTATGGCAGGTGAGCGGTCGTAGTGCGGTCGGCTTTGATGATATGGTTGTCCTGGATTTATATTATCTCCAAAACATCTCCTTCCTTCTGGATGTGAGACTGATTGCAAGAACAATCCCTGTGATGCTGTTCGGCACGGGGGCAAAATAAGCGAGGAAGAGGATGCTCATGAAGATGGCGGTTGTCGGGCTGGGGTATTGGGGACCAAACATCGTTCGGAATTTTTCCGATTCGGAGCAGGTGGAGAGTGTTCTCTGCTTCGATTCTGATCCTCAAAGGATGGAAAAAACGGCGCGTAAACTTCCTCGCACCAGAAGCGCGAAGTCGTTCGAAGAAGTGCTTGCGTCCGATGTGCATGGAGTCGCGATCGTTACCCCAACATCCCACCACTATGCGCTGGCGCGGAAAGCACTGGAAGCGGGGAAGCACGTCCTTGTGGAAAAACCTCTGGCAATGACTTCGGAAGAGTGCGCCTCGTTAATTGCCATCGCCCAGGATCGTAAATTGATTCTGATGGTCGACCATACATTTGTGTACACGGGTGCAGTCCGCAAGATGAAGGAAATTGTGTCGCAGGGAGATATTGGAGACTTATACTATTTTGATTCGGTTCGAGTGAATCTTGGTCTCCTCCAGCACGACGTGAATGTTCTGTGGGATCTCGCACCGCACGACCTCTCTATTATGTCGTATCTTCTGGATCAGAAACCAACAGCTGTCTCCGCCGTTGGGATCAGCCATTATAACCACCAGGAAGATATCGCTTACATGACCGTACATTTTGGGGAGCGCCTTCTTGCACATATTCATGTCAACTGGCTGGCGCCCGTCAAGGTGCGTCGTATTCTTATTGGCGGCAGCAAGAAAATGATCGTGTACGATGACACAGAGTCGATTGAGAAGGTCCGCGTCTACGATAGCGGTGTCCAGATGGTTTCCCGTGAGGGGATCTATCGAACGCTGGTGGAATACCGGACGGGGGATATGTCTGCACCAAAACTCGACAATACGGAGGCTCTCAGTCTGGTTGTTGCGGACTTTATCAATGCGATCCGGACCGGCATTCCGCCGGTGAGCGATGGATTGTCAGGTCTGGAGGTTGTGAGAATCCTTGAAGCATCACAGCTTTCCATCAAGAACCAGGGAGCATTGGTCAACTTAACGGATGGAACTATTGAATCGCCCTATGAGCATGTTACAAAAAATCGCACCTGACGTAAAGCTTGGAACGAATGTTAAGATCAATGACTTTGTGAATTTGTATGGATGTGAGATTGGAGACAACAGCAAGATCGGAGCATTTGTCGAAGTCCAAAAGGGGGTGCGGATTGGAAAAAACGTTAAGGTGTCCACGCACTCCTTTATCTGCGAAGGCGTGACGATCGAAGACAACGTTTTCATCGGGCACAACGTCTCGTTCATCAACGATCGCATTCCGCGTGCCGCCAATCCAGACGGCTCACTTCAAACAGAAAAAGACTGGCGCGTCATCCCGACGCTCGTCAAGGCGTGTGCTTCAGTCGGCACCGGATCTACGATTCTCTGCGGACTAACAATTGGCGAGAACGCCGTGGTCGGCGCCGGCAGTGTGGTAACAAAGGATGTTCCGGCGAATGCCACCGTGGCCGGTGTACCGGCTCGTGTTCTTCGTACTTCAGTTCCTTCCTAATGTCCCCGGGGTCGGTGTATTCTTCATAGACCCTAATCAACTTGTCTGTTGTCATTTTCAATGAACCTGCCGCGTGATCAGATCTTTGATGTTGAGCCCGCGAAATAGCCAGAGACCAGTCAGCAAGTGACGCTATGAATCGTGACGCACCCGAACACATTCCTGTCTTTGTTTATCTAGTCATTTTTTAATATACTGGAGCACATTTTTTTTTCAATGCCCAACACGAGAGCTTCATGAAGTTGTCAGTAGTCGGAACCGGCTACGTCGGTCTAGTTGTCGGTACTTGTTTTGCAGAAAGCGGTAACGATGTTATTTGCGTCGATATTGATGAAAACAAACTAAAGGTGTTGGCGAAAGGCGAAAGCCCGATCTATGAGCCGGGCTTGAGCGATCTCCTGAGAAAGAATCTTGCCGAACAACGGCTATCGTTTACCTCCGATCTGAAGAAAGCCGTCGAGACCGCGGAGATCATTTTCCTTGCGCTGCCAACTCCGCAATCGGAAGACGGCTCAGCGGATCTCCAGCATGTGCTTGCGGTTTCGGAGAAGATTGGCAAATTCTTAAATGGATACAAGGTCATCGTGAATAAGAGCACTGTCCCAGTTGGGACTTCAGATAGTGTTCGTGAAATCGTTTCAAAAAACACCTCCAAAGAATTCGATGTGGTATCCAACCCGGAATTCCTGAAAGAAGGGGCTGCCGTTAATGATTTCATGAAACCTGACAGAATCGTCATCGGCTCGCGCAGTCCGAAGGCTATCGCGATCATGCAGGATCTGTACGCACCTTTCGTACGGACGGGCAATCCACTTATCGTGATGGATGAGCGCAGTTCGGAACTGACGAAGTACGCGTCCAACTCCTTTCTTGCGACAAAAGTCTCTTTCATGAATGAAGTAGCGAATCTCTGTGAGAAGGTGGGTGCGGATATTGATCTGATCAGGAAGGGAATGGGAACCGACCCGCGTATCGGTTCGCAGTTCCTTTTCTCCGGCATCGGTTATGGAGGGTCATGTTTTCCGAAAGATGTGAATGCGCTGCTTCACACGGCGAAGACGAGTGGTTATGATTTCCGTATTCTCGATGCAGTCGAAACAGTAAACAAGGATCAGAAGAAGGTCATCGTGAGAAAAATCCAAGCCCATTTCAAGAAGCTCCAGGGTTTGACGATTGCGTTGTGGGGCCTGGCGTTCAAACCGAATACGGATGATATTCGAGAAGCGCCTGCGCTCGCCATTATTGAAATGCTGTTGAAAGAAGGAGTTACGTTGCGCGTTCACGATCCTGAAGCGTTGGATGAAGTGAAGAAGCTCGTCGGAGACAAAATTCAATACTTCGAAAACAACTACGACGCACTGAAGGGTGCTGATGCGATGGCGGTGGTGACGGAGTGGAATGAATTCCGGCGGCCTGATTTTTCACGAATGAAGTCGTTGCTCAAGTCGCCGGTAATCTTCGATGGACGAAACATCTACAATCCTGGCAAACTGAGAGAAATGGGATTTACCTACTATGGAATTGGCAGGGTTTGAGTTTTCAACGGATCAAATGAAATGCAGAAAACTGCAGTTGTAACGGGAGGCGCGGGATTTCTTGGCTCGCACCTTTGCGACCGACTCCTTGCCGAAGGATTCAAGGTTGTTGCTATCGATAATCTTGTTACCGGCGATACCGAGAACATTTCCCATCTTATGGGAAATCCACATTTCCGTTTTGTCAAGCATGATATCACTGAGTACATCTTTATCGACGGGCCGGTGGACTATATTCTTCATTTTGCGTCGCCCGCCAGCCCGATCGACTACCTGAAGTTACCGATTCAGACATTGAAGGTCGGTTCGCTCGGGACGCACAAGGCGCTCGGCCTTGCAAAGCTCAAGAAAGCGCGTTTTCTCATTGCTTCTACGTCGGAGGTATATGGCGACCCGCTTGTGCATCCGCAGCCGGAGACATATTGGGGTAATGTGAATCCGGTCGGCTTCCGCGGTGTGTATGACGAAGCGAAGAGGTTTTCTGAAGCGATGACGATGGCGTACCACCGCTACCATGGTGTCGAGACGCGCATTGTCAGAATATTCAACACCTATGGCCCGCGCATGCGGGTGAATGATGGAAGGGCGATCCCTGCGTTCATCTCCCAAACATTATCGGGGCAGGATGTGACCGTGTTTGGCGACGGGAGCCAAACACGGAGCGTTTGTTACGTTGATGACTTGATTGACGGGATCTATCGCCTCTTACTTTCCAATGAAATTGATCCGGTGAATATCGGGAATCAGGATGAGTTGACAATGCTCCAGTTGGCAAAAGAGATCATTGAGCTCACCAGGAGTAAGAGTAAGATTATCTTCAAAGATCTTCCTGATGACGATCCGAAGGTTCGCCAGCCGGACACGACGCGGGCAAAATCAATTCTTCAATGGAGTGCTCGGGTCGACCGCAAGGAAGGTTTGCAGAAAACGATTGAGTATTTCAAGACTAAGATGCACGTCCAGCGATAACGATCGCGCAGTTCCCGCGCCAGGTACCGGTACAATTCATTGTCCACTTCTCTTCTGAAATCTCTCCGTCAGCAACTCCCGACTTTGTCAAGTCAGGAGCGCCGTCCACTGTTCCTTCTTCTTGCGGCATCGACTCTTGTTGCCGTTCATCGCCCGTTCGGCTCAATCGAATTTGCCAGGTCGGTTATCGGCATCCATGGAGACCCGTACCCCTCGATCTATATGTTTCTCACAGCCTTCTTGCTTTTCGGCCTCGTTCCTTTTGTCCTCATCGTTCTCTCCAAAGGATCGCCGGCGGAATGCGGTGTCCAGCTCGGTGATTGGAAGTTCGGTCTCAAGGCCGTTGCAATTTTGCTTCCGCTGATCGTCGTTCTTTTTCTCATTCCGGCGTCCCATGACTCTCAGATCCGACACACATATCCACTTGATCCCTCAGTCGGATCATCGCTCTGGCAGTTTCTGGTTTTTCAATCGCTGCGCGGATTACTCTACTATGGAGCCTGGGAATTCTTCTTCCGTGGTGTGATGCTCTTTGGACTTGAGGATCGGTTTGGGCGCTGGGCAGCGATTGCGATTCAGACAATTCCATCAAGTCTGTGGCACATTGGTTTTCCGACTGGAGAACTCATAACATCAATCCCCGGAGGTATTTTGTTTGGCTTGCTTGCTTTTCGAACGCGTTCCATCCTCTGGCCATTTCTATTGCACTTCATGATTGCCGTCATACTCGACCTTCTTATCATCTTCTCTTGAAACAAGACCCATCGTATAAAACACTCAACCTCATTACAGCGGCTTTCTGGATTTTGCTCGTTTCCATTGCTGCAATCTTTTCTTCGAAGGTTGAGCATTGGCAAGTAGTGGTTCTTGAAATGACAGTTGCAGGGGTTGTGGCTCTCGCCGGCAACCGGATGCACGCTCAACGTGGAGGATGGATTGGCCCGGCGTCTCGTGCGACGTCTATTCTACTTTTCTATGCAATTGCATTTTCCGCCGTCGCACCGCTTCAACATATTCTGTTTGACCAATGGATGGATCAGATTCTGATTTTCCTCGATCAATACTTGTTGGGAATGGAAGCATCATTGCTTCTTGAGCATTGGATACATCCGGTATTGACTGAGTGGATGATGTTCTCCTACGTCGCATATGTTCCTCTGCTCCCATTGACTGCTATTGTCTGTTATCGCTTAGCGGGAGAGAAGTCGTTGAACTCGTACCTGCTGAATCTCTCTCTCGCTTACATCTTATGCTATATCGGGTTTATTCTTTTCCCCGTCGCGACGCAAATGCATTTTATTCGGGAGCTGTATAGCACGCCCCTTGACGGATGGGCATTCTCGTGGTTCGCAGAGTGGATGAGGACGAATTTGCACCCGCCCGGAGAAGCTCTTCCGAGTCCACACTGTGCTGCTGCAACGGTCATGCTGGTAATGTTCTATCGCTATGGTCGCGTTTATTTTTATTGGATTCTTCCTATCATACTCACGCTGTACGTATCGACTGTCTACGGTCGGTATCACTATTCGTGGGATGCCGTTGCGGGGATCGTTGTTGCAATCGCAGTACTTCGCACGAGTCCCTTGATTGTAAATCAAGTCAACAAGATATTTGCCGATTCGACCAACGCCATGAAACCACCGATACAACCATGAGAGTTCTCGTTACGGGCGCTGCCGGGTTTATCGGCCAGAACCTCGTCAAAAAGCTGCTTGAAAGAAATGCTCAAGTCCGCGTTCTGGTTCGGAACAAGACAATTGAACATCCATTCCATCCGGATGTTGAGATTTGCATCGGCGACGTTGTCGGTGCATCCTCCGTTGACAACGCTGTGCGAGGTTGCGACAGGGTATTTCATCTGGCTGCATACGCAAAGAATTGGGCACGCGATCCTGAGACGTACAAACGGGTGAATGTCGGTGGACTCGCCAATATTTTGAAAGCGGCGAAGCGGGTGGGCGTCCAACGGGTCGTGTTTACCTCAACGAATCTCACACTCGATCCTTCGATCAATGGCGTGACAACGGAAACGACAGGAAGAACTGTTCCATGGTTTACTGAGTACGAGGAATCCAAGTTCCTTGCAGAAGAAACGATTGCAACATATATTCAGGAGGGGATGGACATTGTTATAGTCAACCCTACCCGTGTTTTTGGCCCTGGAATAATGACCGAAGCAAACTCGGTCACCAAGATGATGTCATGGTATGTGGATGGGAGCTTTCGGGTGATACTTGGAGATGGGTCGAACGTAGGAAACTATGGCTTCGTAGATGATGTTGTTGATGGGCATATGCTGGCGATGGAAAAGGGTAAGCGAGGGGAGAGATACCTTTTGGGCGGAGAAAACGTCTCATTTATTGAGTTCTTCCGTGTGCTCTCAGATGTTTCGGATGTGCGAAAGACACTCTTTCATATTCCCCCAAAGCTCGCCATTGCTTTTTCGCACTTGGAGCGCATTCGAGCGAAGATTCCAGGTCGGCACCCGGTTGTTACACCCGGATGGACGAAACTCTTTCTCCAGGACTGGGCATGTTCATGTGCTAAAGCTGAAAAAGAACTCGGTTACGCGATAACGCCATTCCGAACTGCAATGGAAAAAACTGTACATTGGATACGATCGAATTGAAAAGAGAAAAAGGCTGCATGAAGTTCATCGTACGCGTCATTCTGTTCACCTCGCTATTTTCGTGTTGGTCAGAAGTTGATGAATGCTTTGCCCAATCTGACTCTGCAAAAACAATCCTTTCAGCTGACCACGTTGGTGATGCACCAACTGATACTTTGACCTCTTCATTGATGATGATGATGCAGCCCGGGGATAATCACCATGAGGTCGACAAGGGTCGACTCGCGATCATCGGAGGGACAATGATCGCAGCGATGGGAACAATCGCCATTTATCAATCGAACGGATACTGGAAGGACAATCGTGCGCCATTTCATTTTCGCGAGGACTTGACGTACTCTCTGTGGGTCGACAAGGTCGCACACTTTTGGGACACTGCCCTGCTAGGGATTATTCTCGCCAAATCCTTCGAGTGGGCGGGAATGGATGAGGGGGAGGCTGTTTGGTGGGGCGCAGGTTCATCGCTGCTTTTTAACACTTACACGGAAGTCCAGGATGGATTGTCGTTATGGGGTTTCGATCGAGTCGATTGGCTGGCCGATGTCGGCGGAGCGGGATGGTTGGTCGGCAAGCACTACTGGCCGGCGATGGAGCCGTTCGATCTGAAGTGGAGCTACATTCCATCACAGAACCTCGACAAGGCAGGCGCTTTTGCCGGCCAACGACACCTGATCTTCGATGATTACGAAGGCTTTACTTTCTGGTTGAGCATCAAGGTGAACAGCCTCCTGCCGGAAAATGCAAAACCATATTGGCCGGATTTTCTTGCTATCGCTGTCGGGTATGGAGCGAGAGACATTCTTCTTGATCCGCATCAGGTTTGGTACCTCAGCTTCGATTGGGACATGGAAAAAGTTATTCCCCAGGACACATGGTTTCTCCGGGCGCTCAGCCAGACCCTCAACTACATTCACTTTCCTGCACCGGCGGTTCGCATCGCTCCCGGACGACCGATCTGGTATGGAATCTACTTCGGCAATTAATTGATCTCCTCTCCTCTGATCCGACGGCTTCTCACGCTTGGTGTTTTCGTTCTTTTGACATTGAACTTTACACAGGCGCAGGTGGAAAATGTTCCGGCGAACCATCCTGTCTATGATTTTCTGAAGAGAATGCACGTAAAGCGATTTTTCACCAGATACTTTGATGCCATTATCCCAATGTCCCGCTCTGCCGTGGTTTCATACCTCGACTCGATAGAAACCAAGCGAGATTTAATAAGCACTGCCGAGGCAGGATATCTGGACGAATACAATCAAGAGTTTGCCTTCGATAGGGACGGAACATTAGGGAATATCATCTCACTTCTTCCGGCGACAGGTGTGAATGAAGAAGTCGATCGTTATGACCTCTTCGGCAACAAGGAGAAGTTTCTTTACATCCTCAAAGACAACAACATTGGTCTCTTTGCCAACGCACTCGGAGGGTTGAACGTTCGTCGCTTTTTCTCCGACCCCGGCGATGAACGGGCTGAATATTTTCAAGGGGGTGTTCGCGTCCGTGGGACACTCTATGAAAAGCTTGGGTTTCTGGCGCAGGCCACCAACGCGCAATTCTGGGGGAGTCGGGCCTTGCTGCAACAAGATCCTGTCATAGGTCAAAGTTATGCGCTCGGCACGGTAGACTCCAAGAACTTCGATTTTTCCGAAGGGTACGCTCGTTATGATGCCGGAATGGTCGCTGTGCAGGCCGGGCGGGAACGGATTTTCTGGGGGTATGGTCGCGGCCAGCAAATGGTTCTCTCGGACAATATCCGCGTGTTTGATTTTCTGAAGGCAGATTTTCAATACAAGTCATTCAAGTACACCTTCCTTCATGCGTGGATTTTGGGCAGGAGGCAAATTCTTGATTATACCCTGCCATCAGATACTTCTTCAGTCTTTCAGGAGACTGTCGCGGCGGATAAGTACTTCGCAGCGCATCGGATTGAGTTCTCGTTCGGCCATATGCTCGACCTGGGATTCCAGGAGATGGCAATCTATAGCAATCGCTCGCTTGACCTGGCGTATTTGAATCCATTTATCATCATCGAATCGGCTCAGCGTTCGCGCGAGGAGCGAGATAACGTTTTTTGGATGTTCGACCTTCGGACACGCGCGATTCAAAATATTGAACTTCACGGCTCACTGCTGTTGGATGATATCCACTTCTCAGAGGCGTTTTCGAACTCCTGGATAAACCGATTCGGCTTTCAACTTGGCGGGATGTATGTCGATCCGTTTGGCCTGAACAACGTAAGCATGACCGCGGAGTATACCCGGATCGAACCCTTCGTCTTCTCTCACGGTCGGTCGCGTGAAAATGACTATGGGAGTCTGGGGAGAGTGCTGGGACCTTCGATTGGGCCGAATGCTGACGAATGGCTTTTTCGTGTTGATTATTTTCCCTACCGACATCTTGTTTTGAGTATCTGGGGCGAGTTTACAAGGAAGGGGAATAATATTCTCGATGCCAACGGAGTCTTAATCAAGAATGTCGGAGGTGATATCCTCCTGCCACATCGCAATACTGATCCGGAGACAAAATCATTTCTCGATGGCATACTGGTTCGGACACAGCGGTTTTCCTTGCAGGCAAACCTTGAGATCTGGAACCAAATATGGTGGGACCTACGTTACCAGAACGAAGCTATCAAGGTTGAAGGAGTGCGATCAACGACTCACCTCGTTATCTCGGGCATTCGCGCTGAGTTTTGATATTCGCCGCGAAGTCCGTATTGTAGTGCACCTTTCATTGGCTTTTATTCCACAGAAAAGAATTAGGAGGTCATCATGGCACTCAAAGTAGGAGACAAAGCGCCCGATTTTACAATGCTCGATACCGAAAAAAAACCGCGGGGCCTCAATGAATTCCTCGGAAAAAAGACTGTTCTGGCATTTTTTCCCGGTGCATTCACGGGAGTTTGTACGAAGGAGATGTGCACTCTTCGCGATTCCTTGGCAAATCTGAACACCCTCAATGCTCAGGTTGTCGCTGCATGCGTTGATTCACCGGTCGTTAACAAAGTGTTTGCTGAACAGAATAAGTTGGGGTTTCCTGTGCTGAGTGACTTTACACGCGAAGTTAGTAAAAAGTATGCGGGTTTGTATGATGGGTTTTCTCAGATGCCCGGATATACAGCGGCCAAGCGCTCGGTATTTGTCCTCGATCCAAAAGGGATCGTCAAATACGCATGGATTTCGGAGAACCCGGGTGCGGAGCCAAACTACGAAGAAGTACAAAAGGCTGTTTCTTCATTCTGAAGCAAAAGATTATCATTTACAAATACCGTCCCTTGTCACGCCGGGACGGTTTTTATTTAATTGACGAGGTAAAACTTTGGCAAGCTTAGAGGTTGGGGACGAAGCCCCCGACTTTTCTTTACCAACAGGGGATGGTAGCACTCTCTCATTAGAGAACCTTCGCGGGAAGAAGGTCGTCTTGTATTTCTATCCGAAGGACAACACGTCCGGATGCACGAAAGAGGCGTGTGAGTTCAGCGAAAAGTCAACAGCCCTCAAACGAAAGGGTGCCGTCGTCGTCGGCGTTAGTGCCGATTCAGCCTCCTCCCATAAGAAATTTGCGGAGAAATACGATCTGTCGTTTCCTCTGGTCAGCGACGAGAAAAAAGAGATCATCAAATCCTACGGAGTGTGGAAGAAAAAAAGCATGTACGGACGTGAATATATGGGGATTGAGCGTACGACGTTCATCATCGATGAAAAAGGTACCATTGCATCGATTTTTCCAAAAGTAAAAGTCAATGGCCATGTTGATGAAGTGCTGAAGGCACTTTAAGTTCTAGGATACAGGAGTGAGACGATGGTGTATATAACACGAAAAGAACATTTTTCCGCTTCCCACAGGTTGCACAATCCAAATTGGTCGGAATCCAAAAACACGGAGACGTTCGGCAAGTGCAATAACCTAAATGGTCACGGGCATAACTACGAGATCGAAGTGACGGTGGCAGGCGATCCCCCGAAAGAGTGCGGAATGGTGATGGATCTCAAGAGATTATCGGACCTAATTGACGCCGAAATAATCGAGAGGGTTGATCACAAGCATATGAACCATGACGTTGATTTTCTCAAGGGCGTGATTCCAACTGCAGAGAACATGGCGATTGCATTTTGGAATATCCTGAAGCCGAAGATACAGCATGCTCGCCTTTTCTCTATTAAATTGTATGAGTCACCAAACAATTTTGTTGAATACCGCGGAGAATAAGGTATGAGTGCAGAATCCCCGGACGTTACGAAACTGGAATCGTTGGTGACAGATATTCTCATAGGTATTGGAGAGGATCCGGAGCGGGAGGGATTACGGCGGACGCCTCACCGTGTTGCCCGGGCATATGAGTACCTGACGAAAGGATACAGGGAAGATGTAGCTGCGGTGTTAAACGGTGCCGTGTTCGAAGAAAAATATAACGAGATGGTCATTGTGCGGGACATCGACTTCTTCAGTCTGTGTGAACATCACATGATTCCATTTTACGGAAAGGCTCATGTTGCCTATATTCCGAATGGTAAAATCGTCGGCCTCAGCAAAATTCCCCGTGTCGTTGAAGTCTTTGCCCGTCGCTTACAGGTACAGGAACGACTGACGCAACAGATCGCGGAAACGCTGTTCAACGTGTTGAACCCGGAAGGGGTGGCAGTAGTCATTGAAGCCCGCCATATGTGCATGATGATGCGAGGTGTCGAAAAACAGAATTCCCTTGCAACGACAAGTGCAATGCTTGGTGCGTTCAGAGATGATGATAAGACACGCCAGGAATTTCTCGCCCTTATTGAAAACCGACTAACCTAATAACCTTAACAATTCCACGAGGCCTACCTTGTTTTGCAGGGTGGGTACGAGCGTTTGGGGAAAACTATGAAACAACTGGAAGATCAGGTGGCCATTGTCACCGGGGCAAGTAAAGGAATCGGAAAGGCAATTGCGTACGCGCTGTGTGGAGCAGGAGCAAAAGTTGCTCTTGCTGCGAGATCGAAGCGTGACCTGAAGACCGCCGAGGAGGAACTGCGCGTTCAGAAATTTGAAGTGATGGCTGTTCCAACCGACATCACTGATGCTGGGGCGGTGAAATCGCTTGTCGAAACGACCGTGAAGAAATTTGGCAAAGTCGACATCCTCGTAAACAATGCCGGCATCGGGACATTTGCAAAAGTCGAAGAGATGGCGATTGAGGAGTTTGATGCCATGTGGAATGTCAACGTCAGGGGCGTTATTCTCGCAACCAAAGCAGTCCTTCCCACTATGATCTCTGCGCGTTCCGGGAAGATCGTCAACATTGCATCGCTTGCAGGGAAGAACTGGCTGAAGGGAGGAGCCGGCTATGCTGCAACCAAGTGGGCTCTGCGAGGTTTTTCGGGATCGCTCATGTTGGAGGTGAGAGATCGAAACATCAAGGTGATGACCGTCTTCCCTGGTTCTGTCAATACCGAATTCTCTTCCACCACCTCGGGAAGGCCGCACATTCCACAACCAGAAGATGTTGCCTCTGCGGTGGTCTTTGCACTCACCTCGCCTCAAAGGGCACTGTTCAGTGAAATTGACTTGCGGCCCACCACCCCATAAAAAAATGGGAGGATGCCGAGCCTCCTCCCATCGAACGCAGTAAGTGGACAGTTACTGATGGTGCTCTCTCATCATGCGCCTCTGTGGTCTCTCCGGTCCATCACCCCCAAGTCTGAGCAAATGCTGTTTGAACTTCTTCTGTTGTTCGGGAGTGAGCATTGCTTTTGCCTTGAACACATGATCCACCATCGTGAGTTTCATTTGAAGTTGTAGATCGTTGATCGCCTTGATGCTTTTCTCGATTTTGGACTGATCGGGATTGGCGCCGATCAATTCTTCTTTCAAATCAAGGCGCTTGAGCTTCATCTCTGACTCTATCCCTGCCTGCTTCTTCTCAAGCTGCAGGTGAAGTTTCTGCATTTGCACCTGTTGTTCATCGGTTAACTGAAGGTCTTCCATCATTTCCCTTCGGTGTTCACCTCGTTCCTTCATCATCCGATCTTTCATCATTGGCTGGCTGGAGGCAAAAGTAACGCCTGCAGCAAGTACGATGAAGAAGACTGCTATTCTCGTGATCCACATAATTTGCTCCTGATGTTGTTTGTTGTTGGTTGATTGATTTGCTTTGTTCACCCCTTGGATGCATTGGGAAACTCGGAGGTTTAACGTCGTATTGTTTTTTCTGAGGATAATCTCTATGTTTCTCTAACAAATCCGTCCTAAAAGGGGTTGTCTGTCTTGAACAACACTTCAAAAGTCCGAACCTTTTCGATTTTGCTCAGTCTTTCCTTCCTGATCGTCCTCGTCGGATGCTCTGTCGCGGACAATCTCTCAGCATATTTCAATACCTATTACAATGCAAGCCGCCTCTTTTCCGAGGTGGAGTCGGAGATTGAATTGCAACGGGACCCGCGAATGGAGGTGGACTATTCGGTTGAATTGTTCACGACATCCCCGGGCGCCCGTCAGAAACTTACCTCCGTCATCGAAAAGTGTTCAAAGCTGCTTCAGTATCATCCGGAATCGGGATTAGTCGATGATGCGCTCTTCATGATTGGGAAGAGTTACTACTACCAAAACGATTTGCAGAGAGCCGAAAGAAAATTTCTTGAGTTGTTGGATGGATATCCGGAGAGCGACATGGCTCCCGAAAACAAACTCCTTCTCGGTTCGACGTATTACAAAATGAAGGATCCGATACGAGCAAAAAGAATCGTCCGTGATCTGTTCGACGCATCAATCAAGGAAGACGATGGCGACATGATTGCCCGAAGCGCTCAACTTCTGGCACGAATTGAAATTGATGCAGCGAACAATCAGGAGGCACTCACTCTCTATCAAACCGCCGCCGACCATGCTTCCAGTGCCGTCATTCGGGCGGAAACGTACCGTCATGCCGGTGAACTCCTCGTGAAAGTGGGTGACCGAAAGGAGGCAATTCGTGCGTATGAGGATTCCTACAACACCGCGCCCGATTTTGTCCACGAGTATCGGGCCCGAATAGGACTTGCGCGCGTGCTATCGTTGCAGGGACAGCACGACGAGAGCTTCACGGAACTGCTTGATCTCCGGGATAATAGCAACTATAAAGATTTCTTTGGTGAGATTGATCTTGAAATAGCGAACGTCTATCGGGCAATCTCTGAATTTGGTGAAGCAATTGCCCAATATACGTTCGTCGACTCGACCTATGCGCGAACCGAAACTTCCCTGAAAAGCTATTTTGCGCTTGGCGATATGTATGAAAAAGAACTGTGGAGATACGATTCGGCTCGCGTTGCCTATAATCGCGGTCGGAGTGAGTATCCACAATCCCCTCTTTCAAAAGAGATTGCACAAAGGGCAGATTACCTAAATCGGCATGATTTGTTCCTGAAGGAAATCGGGAAACTCGACAGCATCAAAGCAGTTCTTCTCGCGCCTCCCGATACGAGTATTGCAGTGATCGACAAGGATTCAACGACGTTGACGCCGGATTCATTAGGGGAGAGTAAACTCCATCCGGTACTGGCAGCCCCGCAGATGTCCCTGGATACATTGAATTCCCGCCTTGCCTATAACCTTGTGGAACTGGCAGGGTTGTTTTATTCGACCATCGGTGTGATTGATTCTGCAAAGTTCTGGTATCACGAATTGCTTGAGCGAATTCCCGATAATGCCTACGTTCCCCGGGCGCTCTTTACGCTAGCGCAAATTGATCGGGCAGACTCAACAACGGGGGGAGCCGTTGCTGATTCACTGTATCATGTTCTGGCAAGCGACTATTCTGAATCTGAGTTCGGTCGTGAGGCGACAAGGATCTTAGGTGGGACGGTAATTCAAAAAGCAGATCCTGCTGAACGGAAGTATTCGTCCGCAGTTGGGTTGATTGAAAAGGGGAAGAGTTCAGAGGCCCTCGATTCCCTGAAGGGTATCGTTCGTGAGTTTCCAGAGTCCCCCCTCGCATCCAAAGCACAGTACGCCGTAGGGTGGGTTTACGAGGAATTGCAAAGTCGTCCTGACAGTGCGCTCCAGAGTTATAAGAGACTCATCGATCTCTATCCTTCATCTGAGTATGCTCGTGCTGTCCGAGTGAGGATACCTGCAGCAACAGTTCCAAACCCTGCCGATTCCACTGCGCTGCCAAAACCGGAAATTGATGGCGAAGAACCCCGAATGGATAACCCATTTCTTCCCCAAGGAATCCCTGAACGGGGGAAGGCGGGAACTGCAGTTCCAGCACCGACACCAGAAAAGCCGGATGTTGAAAAACCGTAATTCCGGAATGGTCCAAGAGCAGAGCCATGTCCTTGGTGTTTCTGAGGTCGCGCGCAATACCTACGTTCTCAGTTTCCATTCCTCCCTGATCGCCCGGTCTGTTCTTGCCGGACAGTTTGTCAATATCGCTGTCACAGGTGACTGCGACCCGCTCTTGCGTCGGCCCTTCAGCATTTACAGAACACACGGTGACACGTGCGAGATAATTTTTAACGTTGTGGGGAAGGGGACTCTTGCCCTTCGGAAGAAAACGAGTAGCGATTTTGTCAATGTCCTTGGGCCACTAGGAACTCCATTCTCCTTGGACAGCGATGGATTCACGACCGCAGTCTTGATCGGGGGCGGGCTTGGAGTGGCACCGCTGCCTGTTTCTACCCTTGCCCTTAAGAAGAACAGTAAACAAATTGTGACGATACTCGGTGCGCGTTCATCCGAATATCTCGTGGAGCAGCACCTGGAGGAGGTTCACGTGAGCACGGATGATGGGACAAAGGGAATGCAAGGGACGGCCGTTGATCTTCTTTCAAAGCTCTGGAAGAAACATGGATGGAAATCACCAAAAATCTTTGCCTGCGGCCCGACCGCAATGTTGCGCGCTTTAGGGAAATTTGCCATCGAAAACAACATTCCATGCGAAGTATTGCTTGAAGGACCCATGGCGTGCGGTTTCGGCATTTGTCAGGGTTGTCCCGTTGAGTTGGTCGATGGACCTTTTCGATACGCGCTGATGTGCAAGGACGGACCTGCTTTTGATATTCGGCATATCAAATTATGATAACGACTTCCTTTTCCATTCGTGGAGTTCAATTCCCCAATAGAGTACTCGTTGCTTCAGGTACTTTTGGTTATGGAGATGAATGCAGTTCCCTTGTCGACGTGAACAAGCTTGGTGGGATCATCACGAAGTCCCTTTCCATGAAGCCAAGAGATGGGAATGCCCCCACCCGCATTGTGGAGACTCCTTCGGGGATGCTGAATTCCATCGGACTGGCCAATATTGGCGTCGAGCGATTCATTGCTGAAAAACTTCCATTTCTGGAAACTATCCGGTG
>DASWHW010000181.1:0-2721 GCA_036397975.1 Bacteroidota bacterium | reverse complement strand
ACCTGATTGTGGCGGCGTTGAAGCATGCGGCTGATGATCTCCGCAAGTTCCACCATCTGGTCGGAGTTCGCGACGCGCACGACGAGCCGATCGAGCTGATGAGGGTTCGGTGGTTTCTTCAGCGCGTCGGAGGAGGGATCCGACCCTTCCTGGCGGGAGGCCCGCTGCACATCCAGCTTTGTCACGAGAGTACGATTCTTGTACCGGAGCAGAAGCGTATTCACCGGCGTATAGATATCGAAGTTGACGTCGCGGAGGCCGAGGTGCTGCACGTTTGCTTTGCTGACTGTTCGTTCCCGCAAAACCCCGATGACGGTCAGCCAGAGCCTGCCGCACTTGATTTTCCCGCCAATCGGATCGTCTTTCGCGAAGAACTTCGTTTTGATCGCGTGCCCGATCACCGCAACCGACGAAGAGAGTTCCGCGTTCTTCCTGGAAAAAAGCGAGCCCCGTTCAAGTTCAAAATCGGTGGTGGCAAAGTAGACCGAGTCCACGCCGATGAGCTTGCTGGTGCGCTTCAATCCCTCCCGTATGACCATCGTTTCCACCACAACCTCCGGGCTGACGAATTCTACCCCCGGGACTATCTGCAAAATGCTCTCTCCATCCAGCATGGTGAGACCGGGACTGAAGCGTTTCTTCTCCGCCGCCTTGGACGTCTCATCCTCTTCGATCTTTCCTTCCTCCTGCTCAATAATCGGTGTGATGATAATGTTGTTCGCACCGAGCAACTTCATCTGTTCCAGTATCTCCTGCTTCGCACCTGTCCCGATTGCAAGCATCGAGATGACTGAACCGACGCCGAAGATGATCCCCAGTGAGGTGAGAACAGCGCGGAGCTTGTTGTGCGTAATCGCCTCGAGCGCGATTCTCACGCTCTGGCTGAATTGTTGGATCATCGCGATC
This sequence comes from Bacteroidota bacterium, assembly GCA_036397975.1. GTDB lineage: Bacteria > Bacteroidota > Ignavibacteria > UBA10030 > UBA6906 > SZUA-287. The sequence continues at coordinate 1,815 of DASWHW010000181.1, read as the reverse complement.
CGACTGTTGTGCATTGTACCTGGGAAGCTTCTGAAGAAGTCTGCTGGTGTGTGCTAATTTGCTGTCTCCAACAGAATTGTTTTTAGCTTGTCTGATTCAGGCGGCACGGTGAGAAGAATATCGTCCTCCTCGTCGATGCCCCTCTGGACCACTGCAGCGTTGTCGTTTAGCATGCCGAGTTTCACCTCTTGTTTCACGATGCTCCCGCCGTTCTTCTTGTACACAAACGTCATGGTTCCCTCGGTGTGAACACTCTCGAGCAAAATGGAAATCGCAGTGTCTATTTCCGCGACAAGGATTTCATTTGCCGTCGTCATTGCAGGGCGGAGGGTCGTATCGGATTCGTTTACCTTGATGCGGACTTCAAAGACCTTGGAATCGGAGTTGGGTCGCTGTTCCCCGATATTGGCAACAGTGGTCACGCTGCCGGTGAGTATCTTGTTCGGGTCCGCATCGAGCTTGAGTTTTACTTTCTGCCCTGCCGCAATTTTCTGGATGTCCACCTCATTGACGTAGGTGATCGACTCCATATCCCGCAGGTCGGGCAGTGTTGCGATCGTCGGGTCCCATGCACTGACCGTGCTGCCAACCACTCTTTTCTTTCCGTTCCACTCGCGCGCGTACACCACCATTCCATCTGCCGGCGCCTTGATGGTAAATTCCTCCATCGCCTTTCCATAGATTTCCTGGCGCTGCCGCTCTTTTAACAGATCTGCCTCGGCGGCCTGGGCTTTCGCGACGGCCTGCCGTGTCTTGGTGACGTAGTTCTTTTTGGCCTGTTCGCTGTTCCGCTGTGCCCGTTCGTATTCGATCTCCGCCTGCCGCCGCATGGCCGGGGCTTCGTAGGTAGACTGTTCCACCACGAGGCGTTTCTCCTCTTCTGCATAGAACAGGTTCACCATCTCGTCCCGGGCCTGCGAGAGCGTCAGCGTGCTGTCCAGCTTTGTTTGCAGAAACTGCGCCTCAAGCTTTTGCACCGAGAGCTGCGAGTCTTTGAATTTTCCTGTAATCTCCGACTTATCCAGCTCCCCGACGAATTCCCCCTTCTTCACCACCGTTCCTTCCGGCACGATGTTGGCAATTCTCATCTGCCAGATATTAGCGGCTCGGGCGTTCTCCGGGCCCATAATACTAATCGAGTTCTTCGCCTGCAGTTCCCCGGTCGTTGTCACGGTCACCTGGAACAGCCCCTTCGTTGGCCTCGCGACTATGCCCGACGTTGCTGTTGTACCTCCCGCCGACAAATACCAGACGAAGCCCGCGAGGATTGCCACTGCAACCGAGAGGGTCATGAAAGGGTGGAGTTTCACAACGGATAAGATTCTTGGGCGGATGGAATTGTAGAGCCGGGAAATGTCTGAGAGATGAACCATTGCGGTTACCCTATTTTGCCGTTAATTATCGCCTGACAAACACGAACGATCATCTGGTTCGTTATCGATTATCTGACTTGCCAGCCCTGTATTGGATAATGAGGGGATTACTTTTTCCAGAGTGGGAGCACCCATCTCCTTCCAGGGAAGGCTATACAAAGGTATCCAATTGCTCCAGTAACAACGATAGTGACTTCTCTGGTACTTTCTCTCTCCACAACTGATATGGTTTATCTATCATCGGAGGCGACCAAATGATTTTGGATTTTTTGTTGTTCAACCAGCAAATCAATTGCGCATGGTAAATTAGAAAATGGTCTCACTTTCGCTACAGTGATGGCAGTGGTACATTGCGTATGTCAACGTTCCCATTCACCAACCGAAAGGAGACCCTCATGCTCGTACGCAAGGTAACGCAACATGCTGCCAGAGGCAAGACACG
>DASWHW010000180.1:0-8799 GCA_036397975.1 Bacteroidota bacterium | reverse complement strand
AAAACGTGGATTTCCGTTGATGTCGTATTTCGTTCGAACGGTGCCAAAATCTGGAGGGGTTTTTTCCAAAAGTTGTCCCCGTGTGTTGTATCTATAGTATGTGGAGAGTCCCTTTGGATCGGTCGACTGAACAGGCGTGTTTCCGGCATACACGAACCGCGTAGTAAGTCTTTCCCGGTGAGGCGCTGTGATGCTTGCAATCGTGTTGCCGAATGCGTCTGTGTAAACTTCGGTCGAGTCACTGTTTTCATCACGGGTCACAGTCTTGCTCAGTGTATTGGCTGGATAGCCAGGGAGCTCAGAAGCATTGTTTGTGAGATAGTTGATCCGTTTGGTATGACTATTTCCTATCTGGAACACACTACCGGGCGCGCCTATTTCAACAGGTCTGCTCAGAGGATCAGTTGCATAGATTGTTTCGGTCGCAAGGCTATTGACGCCAATATTGTTGGTCTTCCATTGTTTCCACAGGCGACCCATGTTGTCATAGTTCTGACCATTCTCGATGGAGGTGGTTTCCAAATACTGAATATTTCTTATTGGTCTTCCGAAGCCGTCATTTTCCACGCGGGACTTTTGCCACCAAACTGGTTCATAGTCGTGAGGAATTGTCTGGGCTTCACTCCACAGCATTGGGTCAGAAGCAGTGCTGTATGTAAAATCTGATGTGGCACTTGGAGTTACTATCGATGAGATCCTTCCCAAAGCGTCATACGTGTAGCGCGTCGTACTTCCGTTTGGGTCGATCACTGCCGCAGGTTGTCTTCGAGCCAAGGAGAACGAAGCAGAAGTGCAAAGGGAGCCCTTCGGGTACACGCGTATGTTGTCAATGAGGATCCATTGGCGCTCCATTTGGACGACAAAGAACAGGCGCGCCGGCAATCCTGTCGGGCTCAATACTGTTGTAACCGCGGTGTGCTGCCATCCTTGAGTTGGTTCCGCGAACCAAATGTCCGTCTCAGGCGAGAAGGACTCTGTGTCCCCCATCCACAAAGTAAGTACGCCCTCATTTATTTTGTAGTCAAATTCGATTGTGTAGTCTGCGCCAGCTTCGGGGGTAGGTACGTCCATGTAGACGCCGATGAACTCTTCCACGTATTGTTCTGTGTGAATCTCCATTGAATTACCGCCAACAGCATCAGAGGAAAGCCCTGCTCCTGTCGTATTCGGCATTAGCCTCAGTCCCTCAGGAACGGTACCAATCTGTACCCAGAATGGATCGATAAGATCGCAGTTAGCTGTTGCTGTTGCCGCATGCGATGCACCCACGATACTGGCGCTTGCGAGTGTATGATTGTTGCTTATGTGATAAGTGGTCGGCGTACCATTGGCGTCTTTGCTTTCCAACAAATTGCCTGCTTCATCATAGGCGGTGTAAGTGGTAACCTGCTCGTAATTGGGGTTCCAAACAAGGATACTTCCCTCAGCGGCCGGCCCAACACCCCAAACACTTGGGTATTGAGCAAAATCAACATTAAACTGCATTTCTACCGATGGTCGAGGGTATCCTCCGCCGAGTAATGGGAAATCACCATAGAGTGTACAGCTTGCGGAAAGCAATCTTGGAGCAAGGCCGGTATAACCGATGTTTAAGTCAACAGAATCAAGGTAGACTCTTTTCGCTAACACGATATCGAATATGTGGCGACCGACAAGCTGCGTGTAAGCAATTAGTTTTGGGTCAGTTGGATTCAAAACCCCACGATACTGCGATGGACGACTATACTCAGTCACCATCATTCGCCCGGTATTATCAATCACCTGTTCTCTTGCAAGAAGTCCGTCGAAGTCGTCATAAATCCTGGTGGAAATTGTATTGACCGGGTTGTTCCCATTTTCATCATAGGTTGTTGTCACGACCCTGTCAAGAAACTTCTTCACTGACATCGTTGCTGGTATGTCGCCCCATCCGGTTGTATCTGATTTGAATATCTCGACTTCGTTCAAGAACTCCTCCATCTTCACCTTCGTTCCGGTTGAGCTGTAGTATTCCTTCTTTTGCAAAATCCCTCTCCTTCCAAGAGTGTATGCATACAGAGTATCAGGATTTGTGTAGGGTGTAGCCGGATTGTTCAGCAGGTCATTTGTGGGACGCACATTGTAATATGAATCGATCCAACTACCGTCGGGTCTCGTTTCTCGTACGTGCGAGTAGTAGGGCTCCTCACTTGTTTGTGCGTCAAGCCATTTCTTCTGGTCAAACCAATTCCATGTCAACTGTCGAACATAAAACTTCATTGGAGAGAAGTATATGCTCCCCGTATTTGCAACCTCTCCACTCGAATTGATTGTGCCGTATACATAAGAATACGTGGCAGCGGGTAAACCGCTTTCGATGAGTGTTTGCCTGATGAGTTTCGGACCCCAGCCCCAATCCTGTGGGCCTTGACCCTGTTGGTACATCTGTCCGTAGTCAATTCCCTCTGCTTGGTGTGCTGCATAGTCAAGATCGAGCCTCGCACCAGTGGGAAATATGATTGATTTTAGGTTTCCGTTCCGTCCATCATCCTCCTGCCCAACGGAGGAGGTCTTAAGAAACCCGCCGAAGCCAGTACATCCGCACGATGAGTTAATGTCGTTATGGAACACACCATTGTAATACTCAAATAGATACGGCGAAACGTTTGCCATCGAAACATTGACGCGTTGGACAGCAGCTCTGCCCGTTCCATAGCTGATCGTTGCTGAATCTACTAACTCAATTGAGTTAATGTTAAAACCATTTGAGGCCTGACCCTGACTGGGCTGATATCGATAAACAGAAATTGCCGTGAGCAGCTTTTTCCTTTCAGGATCTGGGGTTTCAGGGGGCATTGGATAGGCAAGGTATTGCACAAGGAGTTGGTTTGAAATGTCGTTTGTATTGCTAAATTCGACGAAATGTGTTGGAGTGATTATTCTGAACGGATACGTGACTTGAGTCTTACTTATGTGAATATTCTTGCCTCCTCCAAGATGTCGATAGTTGAACGTGTGTCTGATGTTATTTTGGTCAAACCTGTAACGTATAGCAATCCAACCGCCAACGGAAGTCTGGAAATCAAGCGGATCGTAACAATATGCACAGGTTCCCGCAATGTAATCAGCGGTTAGAATCGATGTGAGAAGCCATTCCGATTCCCAGCCAATGGGTATGCCGTCCGGCGGAATGTCCTCCCCCTCACTCATAAGCAAAGCGTCGTATGGATCAATCGTCCAGTTTGATGTTTTGCTCCGTAATGCAAAATCAAATACATAAGTAATGCCGTTCTCAGTGGTGATGAGCCATCTGGTGCTGTCTCCACCCGCATCCTCTCTACGGATCCACCATTTCTTCCAATCTTCAGCGTAGTACTCATACTGTCCTGAGCTACCCATGATCTTGACGATTGTCGCCGATCCACCCGGAAAGGAAACAGAATAAGTATCTCGTTGCCTGTCGTTTGGATATGGGTCGTCCGGCTTTCCCACAATGTTAAGCCTGACAGAGCCAATCGGCAGAGTCCATCCCATGCCAACCCATCCCGGCTCCTGCGAGACTGTGACACCCGGTGAATACTGCAGGGACAAATCAAAATCCAGGCCAGCTCTGCCAGGAAGCGTCATGAGTGGTACCGTAAAACCAAACTTACCGTTTGGACCAACGCTAAGAAATCGAGGCAAGTGTTTTTGACCATCCTTGGAGGCATTGTCTTTGACGGTTGAAGTTGACACCTCGTTCTCGAAGCGATAATCAGCAGGATTTTGTGACAGGGCCATCACAGCGAGAAGAAAAGTTGGGAGCAACAAAGAGCAAATCCGGGTATTCATTTTTCCCTCCAGTTTTTGTTAATAAGCGCGCAGACAATTGCTTTCATAAGCAGAATTACTGATTCTCAATCGGGGACACTCTACCATCCAATGCCCACACTGATTTCTTTTTGTTGAAGACAAAGAGAACTTCGTCTTGATATATTTTCAATATCCGGATACCTCCCAGCGTATCTCCCTCCTTCAAAAAATATGCGGCTCCATTCTCGGCTTCAAGCAAAGCTGTACGCATTGTTTTTGTCCCCAGGATTCCCGAGAACCTATATGGCGGCGGGTGCCACGCTTCAGCTCTGGCAGTATCACGAACTGAAGTCCACCGATGTCTCGCCAGTTTTTGATGATGGACAAATGGATCTCTGATGTCGGCTGAGTACGCGAAGTTCATGTTTGGAGACGATCGTTGTCGAGCATTTAGAGCCCGCGACTCGTCTACTGCTCCCAACTCATTCATTGCAGAGTACACCTGAAAGCCTATTACTCCCCACACTGCCAATACAAGGCAGATCAGAAAGATTGTCAACGGTTTTTGTTTCCACGTGGTTGTCATTTGTTGAGAGCTATGGGTCGATGATGCTCGGAGAAAATCAAGGCTTTTCCTTCGATCTCAGAGTGCACTTTTCCTTTCACGTGAGTATCCGTAGCGATCTTTACGTTGAGGATCTGAATTGAGAACGACCCGATTTCTAATGCGTTCACAAGTCTGCCAACATCATGAAAGGAACCTGTGCAGTTCACCCTAAACCCAACCACGATGATCTCTCCGGTCGCTTCATGCTTCACCGGGACAAGTGATTCACTACGCAGGTTCACATGCTTTACACTTTCGGTAACAAACTCAAACACACCGGTTGGATTCTGGTCATAGTTTGCGGCGTCGGAGTTGATGAATTTTGCAAGGGCATTTTTCCTCGACAAAAGCTCGTTCTTCTTCGTGCTCAACTCGTCCGGTGTCAGAAGTCTGGACTGCATATCACGGTACCTATCGTACAAGGACAATGATCCTTGACAGCGGTCTGCGATCTCAGTAAAGATGAGCAGAACAAAGAGAGCAATGACTCCTAAGGAGAGCAACTTGTATTTTTTTGATTCGACCATGAGGTTATGTTTTTCTCGCTTGCTGATTGAGCATCAATTGAATCTGAAAAGTGACAAACTTTCCTCTTCCTACAGGTAGCGGCTCGCCATCCAACGGTGTACCCAGACGAATGAGCTGTGCGTGTGAACCAGCTCGACCCAATTCAAGCGCACGCAGCGCCTCCGTAACTTTCATCTCTCCAAGTGCAAATCCTGAAAGGGTGACAGAGACGTTCTCACCTTGGGAGTTGTCAAGAATGATTGAGTAGAGCCACACTGAATCCGGAAGCGCACCTGCAACCGAGTGCAGAACTCTTGCGACGTCCGATCTTGCATAAGCCTGTCCTGTATTTCCGTACACCTGCTCCATCGCCGACACCTCTTTTTCGAGCGATGCGACTTCTCTGAGGGCGGGGTCTGCGGCAAGGAGTTCTTCTGAAGCTTTGTCCAACTTGTAATTGAACACTGCGTTCGAAAGCGTCAGAATCACGAGCATCAGCATTAGCAATCCGCCGCATGCGATACTGACGCGGATAGCAAGTGCACGAGTGAGATTTGCCTCGGTCTTTTCGCTTCTCTTCTGCCCGAGAAAATTCATCGGGCTGATCTCTGGAATAAAAGCCTTCAGGGCTAATCCAAGGGCAAGCGTGTATTCTGTCGGAATACCAAGAGGTCGAAACTCCATGTCGATGAGGTTGTGCGGGATATTCTCCCCTGCAGAAAGAACTTTCCTCTCTTGCATCAGGCGCGAAAGCTCTTCTTCAGCTCCCGGTAGCGAGAGAACTTTGTTAACTCTCCGCCCTCCGTTCATTGTGGAGAGGACTAACGTTTGACCGAAGAAATAAGCAAGTGTTGTCTCGGCCTCAATGTCTTGGGCAAGGGATATTTGCCGAACTCAAATCCCTCACTGCCGATCCGATTGCGATGAGATCGCATCCTGCCGATTCGAGGACAGCCTCTACTCTCTCAATCTCATCTCTCCGTACAATCGTTACCTCCAACTCAATTCCTGACTCTGTCGATCCAAGAATCTCATATCTGTACCAGACCTGTTGATTGGAGATTGGAATGCGAACAAGTCTCTCAAGGTTGTCACCAATCCATTCGTCGATGTTTTCTGTCCCGGCAGGAACTGATGCTCTAAATATTTTCACAGCACTCGGAGCAATACTTGCCACTGCCATCCTCGCACTCACGCCGTTGGAGACGAGTGCTTTGTTGAGCATATCACCGCGTTCCTGCGAGGATAGACTCTCCGGAAAGAGCACAGTAACAAACCTGACCGGTTTATACGATGCCCGATACTTGTTGAAATATCCTCCCCTGCGGCTGAGCTCGATGATGTGAGCTCGACGTTCATCGATATCCACTCCGAGAACAGAACCAAGTCCACCAAAGCGCCTGATGTCGATTCTCTGCGCAAAGGATCGAAGTATTTCGATGTTCCCGGAAAGCACGATTATTCCTCCTTGTTGATAAATGCCTGTTGGAATGGTTCGCCGTACGAAATGTGTGGAGTGATATAGATGACGAGCTCGGATTTTCGGTTTGTCTTGGAGGTCGAGGAAAAGAGAGCGCCCAGCAAAGGGATGTCGCCCAGGATGGGAACCTGGGTTCGTATTTCCGTCTCCCCTTCGGAAATCAACCCGCCAAGGATGATCGTCTCACCTTCACGCACGACGACTGTTGAGCTGAGCGTTCGCTTGTTGATCGTTGGTGGCACATCAGGACTGAACGAGCCTACCGGCGATTGGAAATCCGGCTTGATGTCAACAGTGATATAGCCCCCTGCACCGACGTACGGTGTTAACTCAAGCTTCACATCCGCCTCGATTGTCTGGAACGCCTGACTCTCCTGGAATCGTACTTCGTTTTGATCCCTGAATGGGATAGTACTCTTGAGCAAATAGTACTGCGTCGTGCCGATGCTGAGAGACGCCTGATGACCGTTGAGGGTTGCAAGAAGAGGTCTTGAGCGTACGTTGGCCAATCCCTTTTCTTCCAGGGCCTTAATGCTCAGATAGAAATCATCGGGTAGCGTGGCAAGCTTTGCAAAATCCACGGGGCTCCCGAAGATGTTCACTTTTCCTATGCCTCTGAGCGAATTGTTGATTGCCGGACCGGTTGTTTGATAGTCGATTTTTGGGGTGAGGAGACCGCTTCTGGTAAGTCCGGTTGTGTCCTGTTGAAATCCAAGTCCGGCGGTCAGTCCCAGTTCGGAGCCTCGTGTGATGTCGTAATCGACAACCAGTGCCTCGATAAGAACCTGAGGCACCGGCTTATCTATCTGGTTGAGATATTCTCTCATCTGGTCGATCACATCGTTCGCTGCAATCACGACAAGTCCGTTATGCTCCTTCATGGCCTTTACAGAAGCCTGTGAAGTGATGGACTGTGGCAACGCCTCAACCATCTTTTCTGCGCGCAAGTACTTTAGTTTGAAAAGTTTAGTCGTGACAAGTGCCTTATTCGTCTTCTCCCCGACGAAGTAGACTCCTTCCGATTCGCGGTAGCTGTATGCTGTATTGCGGAGAATCAGATCCAGGGCTTTCGAGAGAGCCACGTTTGTCGCCCGGGCGGTTACATTCCCTGCTATGGTATTGTAGAAGACAACATCGGTGTTGAGCTGTCGGATCATATCGGCGAGAACCCGATCGAGCGGCGCGTTTGTGACATCGATGCTTACCACTGAATCATGGACACTGATCCAGTATGGTCCTGTCCTTTGAGCGGATGTTGCGCCTTGCGTACCGACAAAATGATCCAGACGACTAACTGCGTAGATGTTGCTTTTCTTCTGAACGGCAAAGCCGTTGTTGTTCAACAGCTGCGTAAACCCGATATCGAAATCGATGTCCATGAGCTTGCCGGTGAGAGTCCCCGTTGTTCCGCTGAGAAGGAGAATGTTTTTTCCACTCTTTTCTTGAATCTTCAGAATTACCCTTTCAAGATCATCGTTCTTCACGTCGATAGATAAGAGACCGTTTTCGTACAACACTGGAATGACTTTTGGAGGAGGCGGAGGAGCAGGCGGCTCAGGGGGAATAGGAGTAATTCGGAATATTCCTCCATCAAGCTTCCAGACGAGGCTACTCTGTTCACAAAGGAATTTGATCGCGTCGAGGACCCGAACCCCGGTGAGTGCTATCGTGACCTTCTTTGTCACGTAGTTATCAAGAAAGATGTTCAAGGAATGTTGGAATGATAGGGCTCTAAAGACATCTCGAAGATCCGTATCCTTGAAGTTCACAGAGGTGGTATCACGCACCCCAGACGGCAGATCCTTGTCCTGTATTTCACTTCCTCTTGCAATACTGTCCGAAAGAACCTTCACGAGACTTTGGAGTGAATCGAGCCTCTCAGCAAACGTCGAATCAGACGAATCGTGGACACTGTGGTTGGCGTTGATTGTATCACTGGGGTTGACTGACGAGGTATCCGTCGAATCGAAACCCTGAGCCTGTGCAAGACTTCCAAAAACAATCAGCAGTATGATTGCAGTGATTGTTTTCATGCTGTCGTCTCTCGTATTACTTCGTCAAGGGATGTAATTGACAGTGATGCTTTTCTGAGAGCGGCGTCTCGCAGTGTCTTTCCACCTCGCGAAACGGATTGTGTACGTATCTCAGAAGCGGTGCCTCCACGAGCAATACTCTCAGCGAGGCCATTATCTATGGACAACATCTCGTATACAGCGCTGCGACCATCGTAACCTGTAGTGTGACAACGAGAGCACCCGACAGGTGCGAAATATTTCCCACCGTTCTTCTTCAGGGACAACTCTTCCAGTTGTTCGGGACGCTGTGGTTCGCGCGCCTTGCAGTGAAGACATAGAGTGCGTACGAGCCTTTGTGCGACAATGAGCTTTACCGATGAAGCCACGAGGAATGGTTCCACACCCATATCGATAAGTCGCGTGATTGCAGTTGGGGCATC
>DASWHW010000179.1:0-24553 GCA_036397975.1 Bacteroidota bacterium | reverse complement strand
TTTGCCGAATACCCTGCCCGAAGCACCGCGTTGCTTGTTTCCGGGATAGAAATCTCAATCGGGAAAACAGTCGCGTTTTCCTTCTTCTCCGCCTTCAGGGAGATCTTGTTCAGTCGTCCGATAATCTTGTCCGCGGGGAGGGCGCCTACCTTCAATTCAACTTCCATCCCCTCCTTCAATCGCCCGACATCGATTTCATCCACCGTGCCTTTGAACAGAAGGCGTTTCATGTTTGCCATCTTCATCAGCACCGTCCCTTCCTGAAACGACGTGAGCGGCGTGACCGGGTCTCCCACTTCAACGGTCTTCGACAACACATACCCGTCGATGGGTGCCTTGATGATTGATTCGATGTGCGTGCCGCCGATCGTTACTTTTCCACTTTCAAGAAGAGCCAAGCGCTCCGTTGCAATATTGAGTCGAAGGCTCTCTTCGTCGTACTTGCGGCGAAACTCATCGTATTCCCGGGCAGAGATGAGGTTTTTGCTGTGTAAGGCTTCTTGTCGGACTTTTTCCTTATCCATGTTCGACAGTTCCACTTGCGCAAGCTCCACATTTCTCTTCGCCTCCGCAAGCTCCAGGGGAGTCGATTCAGGACGCACCTCGAGCAATGGTTGACCGGCCCTGACATACGTCCCTGCATCAGCGAAAATCTTACTGACTGCCCCCGAGACTTTTGATTTGATAGAAACCTCGTTTTCCGGTTCAACGGTACCAATCGCCAGAGCTTTATCGACGATATTTCCGCGTTCGACTTTTACCTTTGGAAGCGCGTCGCTATTCTCAGAATCAGAGCTTCCAAACATCAAGAAGGCTCCGACAACCAGAATAACTGCCCCCGCCGTTAAGAGGAGAATTTTCTTTTTCATAGAGATATGCCTGTGTGGGATAGCTTAACGCTACTGAGCGACTTGGATGAACGATTTGCAACCGAACATTGTTACGAATCTGAATGGCAATTGTTGCGAAGCAGATTCGGTACCCTACTACCCAAGGTTAGACTCCAGTTTCTCCATCTTCGTTTCAGAAAGTTGCCAAAGGCACTCTAATGCAGAGAAATTCATTGGTCATATTCAGTTTCTTTCTCGTCTTCGCCATTGCCGGTTGCCATGATGCAGGGGGCAAGGTTCCGCCAGTGACCAGTGCAAGGGGGTTCGATCGCTCCTTTCTCAGGGGAGTGAATCATGCTCACATCCATCGCCGGGGGCACGGGTATGGATCTGATAACTCTGCAAGGGAACTTGATTCTCTGTCGGGCATTGGTATAAACTGGATTGCGATTATGCCTTATGGGTATCAGCGGGGAGCAGCTTCCGACCAAGTGCTCGGATTCCCGGGACATGAAGGACAAAGCGAATTCTTCTCGCATGTTGATGAGACAATGACTGATGACGATATCGTTCGGGAGATTTTGAATGCTCATAAAAGAGGAATGAGCGTCATGGTAAAGCCGCAGATTTGGTCGGATGATTTTTGGGAGAGCAAGGAATGGCACGGAAGCATCAGACAAAACTCTGAAGCCGAACATGCGTTGTGGTGGAAGACGTATCGTGCCTTCGCTCTTCATTATGCGGTGGTTGCCCAAGAAGCTAATGCCGAGATATTTTGCGTTGGAACTGAGTTAGTTCGGATGACAGCGGCGTATCCCGGCGAATGGAAGGCGCTCATCGAAGATATTCGAAAGATTTTCACCGGAAAACTGACCTACGCAGCACATTGGGACATGGAGTTTGAAGAAATCGCTTTCTGGGGGGAGCTGGACTATGTTGGAATCAACGCCTACTTCCCGTTGGATGCGCCATCCCATTCGACAGTCGAGGAATTGGTTGAAGCATGGAATATCCCTTTGCGATCCATAGATTCGCTTGTTCAAAAAGTCAAACGGCCTATCCTCTTCACCGAGGTTGGCTTCCGTGCCGTCGAGGGAGCGCATAGAAAACCATGGGAGTACAAAGGGAAGAAAAGGGATCCTGAGGGAGCGGCACGCGCATACGATGCATTGTTTGAGGCTCTTCACACCAGCACCTGGCTTCACGGAGTCTTTCTTTGGAAGACTTATACTGACCCGCACCGTGCCTATGAGCCCAGAGATGGGTCCGGATACGCTTTTCGCGGCCAGCCTGCGGAGACTATCATCCAGAAGTGGTTTCGGTCGACAAATAATTAACACTAACTCCTCCCTCCTGCAACCTCTCCGACCACGGTGCACCTGATTAGCCGGATGTTCCATGGCCATCGTCTGTTTCCTCATATTGATGCAATGAATTTCGTGTGTTGATTTTCACTCGACCAACCGGTACTTTGGCCAGGTGCTCTTCTGCCACGATATCAATGAACTCTCAAGAACTTCTCGAACAATTTCATCCGGCAGTGCGCACTTGGTTCGTTCAGACATTTGGTGAACCGAGTCCACCACAGCTCCAGGGATGGCCCGCTATCTCATCCGGGAAACATACGCTCATCCTTGCCCCCACCGGTTCAGGAAAAACCCTCGCCGCATTTCTCTGGGGAATCAACCATGTACTGGAACAAAGTCTCCGCGAACACCTCTCCACCGGTGTACGCATTCTGTATATCTCTCCTCTCAAGGCGCTGAACAACGACATCCACCGGAATCTTGAAGAACCGCTTGACGGCATCCTACACCAGGCCACGAGAATGGGATTGACAGTGCCCCGCATCAGCTCCGCAGTACGGACAGGCGATACTCCGCAATCCAAACGCTCTGCGATGCTGCGGCATCCGCCGGATATTCTTATCACCACCCCAGAGTCGCTCTACATCATGCTTACCTCCAAGCAGGCGAGGAAGATGTTCCGCACCGTCCAATATGTGATCGTTGACGAGATTCATTCCATTTGTAACAACAAGCGAGGCGTGCATCTCTCACTTTCGTTGGAGCGCCTGTCGGCTCTTGCTGAGCAGGAGTATCAACGAATAGGTCTCTCCGCGACGCAGCGCCCGCTCGAGTTGATTGCACGATTTCTTGGAGGACAATCATGGAGTCGGAAAGAGCTAAGCGAGCGCGAGGTCACGATCGTGAACGCGGGGAGGAAGAAACAAATGGACCTTGCTGTGCTGTGCCCGGTTGCTGACTTTTCGAACCTGCCGCAAGCGAGTGTATGGCCGGCAATTTTTGAGATTCTCCTCGCAATGATCCGTGAGCATACAACAAGTCTGATTTTTGTAAACAATCGACGACTAGCGGAGAGGGTTGCGGCGAAGCTCAATGAGATCATCCTTAGCGGTAACGACGGGCCCGCCGTGAGTAGGAAACACTTTGGTCTGTACGCTGTCCCGTCCAGCACAAAACTGGATGAACCTCCAACAACGTCGATTCCTCCAGAGGAACTCGTCCAAGCATACCATGGATCGATGTCCCGACAGGCCCGCGAGCAAATGGAATCAGACCTGAAAGCGGGAAAACTCCGAGCCCTTGTTGCTACATCCTCTCTGGAGCTTGGCATCGACATTGGCAGCATTGATTTGGTAGTCCAACTCCAATCCCCAAAGGGGGTAGCCCGTGGGCTCCAGCGAGTCGGACGATCGGGACATCTGGTTTCTGCCACCAGCAAGGGGCGAATTATTCCATCTCACAAGGAGGATCTCGTCGAGTCTGCGGTTGTTGCTCAAGCAATGGCAGATCATGAGGTTGAGATGACTTCAATTCCAACGAACTGCCTCGACGTCCTCGCCCAACAGATTGTCGCAATGGTGAGCGTCGATGATTGGCTCGTCGACGATTTGTATGACCTCATCCGGCAATCATATTGCTACCAGAATCTTTCTCGCAACTTGTTCATGCAAGTAATAAAGATGTTATCCGGCAGATATGAGCACGAATCGTTCAGGGATTTGAGAGCCAGGATCTCATGGGATAAGGTCAACAACATCCTCAGGGCCCTCCCCGGTTCGTCACATATTGCCATTACAAGCGGCGGGACCATTGCGGATCGGGGATACCTTAGGGTGTATCTTCCCGATGGAAAGACAAAAGTGGGGGAAGTGGATGAAGAATTCATTTATGAAAGCCGGACAGGGGATACGTTTATACTCGGAACGAACGTCTGGAGGATGATCGAGATTGATTCAAACAAGGTCACCGTCGAACCCGCACCGGGTCAACCGGCGCGAATGCCCTTCTGGCGTGGCGAGGGAATCGGACGGACATTTGAACTTGGGGAAAAGGTCGCCCTCTTTCGACGCGAAGTAGCTGAACGCCTTGACGATCATGGCATTCTTCGGTGGCTTCAGGCTCGCTGTCCGATGAATTCTGATGCCGCATGGAACATCGTCGAGTATTTTCGCAAACAGCGAGAGTTCACTTCCGAGATACCGCATGAGAAGCTTTTGATCCTCGAGGGATTCAGAGATGAGCTAGGCGATCCACGGATCGTGCTGCATTCATCATTCGGTCGAAGGGTCAACGGACTTTTCGGACTCGTTCTTGCTCGTCGGCTACACCACGTGACCGGCGTTGAACCTCAAATGCTCTACAATGATGATGGGATTCTCCTCCGCTCCACCGATGTCGACGAGATGCCGCTCTCCTTGCTGGATAATATTTCTGTTGCGGAAGCTGAATCGATAGTCCTCGATGAAGTGATGATGTCCCCCCTTTTTGGTGCACAATTTCGCGTCAATGCAGCCCGGGCTCTCCTACTCACGAAGGCATACCCTGGTAAGCGAACACCTCTCTGGCTCCAGCGACTCCGGGCGGGCGATCTTCTCCAGGTCGTTCGTCAATTCGACGACTTTCCGATCGTCATCGAAACAATCCGGGAAGTTCTGCATGACACTCTTGACTTTCCCCACTTCAAGGAAATCGTCGCAGCTCTGGAAAGCGGTGCGATCGAACTTCGGACAGTTCGCACCGAGATTCCATCTCCTTTCGCCGCAAGTCTGCTCTTCGATTTTATCTCTGTGTACATGTACGAATGGGATCAACCGAAAGCGGACCAGATGAGCCAATTTCTCTCCGTCAATCGGGAGCTGCTGGGACAAGTCGTTGATCTCGAGACGATGAAGTCACTTCTCAAACCGGAAGCGGTGGACGAGGTAGAGGAGCAGCTCCAAAGAAAAACGAATGGATACAAGGCACGATCGGCCGAAGAGTTGCTCGAACTCCTACTCCGCCTGGGAGATTTATCCGATGAAGAAATAGTGCAGAGGTCAGCAACCGCATCGCTCGACCTGTTGCAACCATTGGTGGAAGATGGAAGAGCTGCGTCGATCACCTTTGCAGGCGCTCAGCGATGGATTGCCGGCGAAGAACGAGACCTGTATGATCGCCTTGCTGAGGACAAGGCTCGGGCAGTCGTTCTTTCACGATACGTACGCGCTCACGGAGTCGTTCGCACAGAAGATCTGTCGAATCGCTATAACATCAATTCTTCGAAAGTAACCTCCATTCTTTCCGCACTCGAGCAACAAGGAGAACTGTGTAGGGGCTTCTTCCTTCCAGAGTCCGCTGCAATGTCAAAGGAACAACAGTGGAGTTTCCGACCGAACATTGAGAGGATTCATCGCCAGTCCTTGGCAATTCTCAGGAAAGAAATAACGCCGTCGAGTATGACCCAGTTTACAGCGTTCCTCCAGGCGTGGCAACACCTCTCGCCGGACACGCAGCTGAACGGAAGTGATGGTCTCGGTGAAGGCCTCACTCAACTTCAGGGCCTGCCACTTCCCGCAGAAACCTGGGAGCGGGATGTTCTTCCACCACGCATAAAGGACTATCCGTCAATTGGACTTGTGCAACATTCCGGCCATAGCGAGTTTGTTTGGATGGGGGCAGGATCGGGAAAACTGGCTCAGTTCCATCGCGGCGCAGGAGCGGCTTTCTTACCGCAAGATGCCTCAGACTCGGAAGAAAGAATGTCGACTCCCGCCAAGCTTGTCCTTGAGTATCTTCGCAGGCATGGTGCCTCGTTTCTCAGCGACATCCGGTCCGGGACTGACCTCCCGCTTCGAGCACTGAACAACGGCATCGCACAACTTTTCTGGGGCGGGATTATCACGAATGATCTGTTCGAGGAAGTTATCAACGTGAAGCGATTGCCTCGAGCTTCTGACGAGGACATTTCTTCGCGCATCCAACTGTTGACTCCGGGACATAATCCAACGCGAAGCCAGGCAATGAAAAAAGTGAGACGTGCACTGCAACAAGCTCCCGGCTGGAAAGGTCGGTGGTTTGTTGTGCGTACTCCCGCGGTGCTCGGTCCATCGCTTACAGCCGAAGAGCAAGCCCTTCATCAGGCAAGGCAACTCCTGGATCGTTATGGCATTGTCGCACGCGAACTCTCTCGGCGAGAAGGTCTGGTTCCTTGGCCAGCGATTTCTTCTGTCCTTCAGAGGATGGAGTTGCAGGGGAAACTCAGACGCGGTTATTTCGTCGAAGGACTATCTGGAATGCAGTATGCACTACCCAGGGCTGTGGAAGAACTGCGACGATTAAAGTCCTTGCCTACAACCAAAATGTCTCGACCGATACTTCTCAATGCATGCGATCCGGCCAACCCCTACGGACCGGGCATTGATCTCAGCCCGGACACCGCTTTTCCAGATGGTTTTCGGTTGACACGGGCTCCTTGGAATCATATCATTTTCAAGGATGGATCGCCGTGCATGTTCCTGGAGAATTTTGGAGCGAGGATATGGACCCTCGAACCGGCCGAAACAGCTTTCATAAAAATGTTGGTGGAAGTTCTCTCTGGATGGATTGGGCTGCCCGAGAGGATTCGTCCCGTTCGCCAAGTTTCCATCGAATATTGGAATGGTGAAAGACCAGCTCAGACAACTTTGGCGCCAGCATTCAAAAACGCTGGATTTCGACGGGAAAAGAACCAGACGATGTGTTTTGACGGTTACCGGTGAGATTAGGAGAGAAGAGCATCGTCCGAGAGTAACTTTTCTGGAGCACCACCGTATGATGATTTGGTTCTTCAAGCATTCTGGTCGGAATGCCAGGCAGAAGCAAAGAGAGAAGTACTGGCTTAGAAATCGAGTTTAGTCAGTCTACCATGGAGGCTCACATGCGGCATTTCTCTTTCTTTCTTTTGCTTTCCTTCTGTGTCTTCCTCAATCAATCTTCCGCTCGCACAAACATTTGGCAGCAATTGGATGCTCCCAATGGTGGGATCACCCTTACCTTGATCGCCAGCCAACAGGATGTCTTCGCTGGAACGCTTGGAGGCGGGGTTTTTCGATCTCCTGATCACGGACGATCATGGCAGGAAGTGAACAACGGTCTCTCCGATAAAGATGTCATGGCCTTGATGTCAGACGGGAATGGATACCTATTTGCCGGAACATTTGGTGGTGGAGTTTTTCGTTCTACCGACATTGGCAATACATGGAAAGCCGTCAATACCGGACTATTCTCAAATGAGGTTGTTTCACTTTGCAGAGATGAGCGCGGTTCTCTCTACGCCGGAACTTCAGAAAATGGTGTATTCACTTCGACGAATCTCGGTGAGTCGTGGCAACAAGTTGGTTTGAGCGGTTTCTACGTGAATTCCATCCTCGATCATCCCCGAAGTGGACTATTCGCTTCCACTGACAATGACGGACTTTTTAGATCGTCCGATAAGGGAAAGACGTGGAAGAAGATCCTTGACAAGGGTCTCAACAAATCCGAAATCACTGCACTAACATCAGATGAAGATGGAGTTGTCTTCGCAGCAACAAATGATAATGGTGTGTACGTGTCCCACAATGGTGGTCAAACATGGTCAAACAAATCTTCAGGTCTTGAAAACAAGTTCGTCGGCATCCTCGCAATGGAGAACGATGGATCGCTCTTCGCTGGAACAGCAGCCGGCATCTTCCGCTCGAACGACCGTGGCAACTCATGGAGAAAAGTTGTTACAGGTTTAACGGATATGTCTGTTCGGTCGCTCGCCATCGATAGCATTGGCCGTCTCTTCGTCGGACCACTGCAAGGGGGTGTGTTTCGCGGGTCTCCAACAATTGCGGAGACATACTTCAAGTAATCAGAAAAGTCCTCTCTGTAGATTTCCGCTGCTCGATGATTCTCGCTTTTAGTTGTTTTTTTGCGGTATAACTATTAGCTTTGAACCAATCAGTGTCCCTTTCTTGGTCATTCCCTTCTCCATTTATGCTATGAATGAGAGCTACGCCAACCTGAGTATCACTCAACGAAGGTTCACTCTAGTAGTTCTGTCGGCCATAGTACTATTTTTTCCTTTTGCAAGCGCGATCGGGCAGGCGATCCAGCCACAGTTTGACAGAATCACAGCCGATCAGGGGCTCCCCAGCCCGGTCGTGAATTCCATTATTCAGGATCATTTTGGTTTCATGTGGTTTGCCACGATGGAAGGACTTTGTCGATACGATGGTTATGATATTAAGATTTTTCAGAATGACCCCGGTGACTCCACGTCGCTCTCCGATAAGACGGCTTGGTCAGTATTAGAGGATAGTAAGGGGTCGTTGTGGGTCGGTACCTTCAAGGGAGGGTTAAACAGGTTTGATCAAGCCACCGAACGTTTTACCAGGTATGTTTCAAAAGAGGATGACTCCACAACACTCCCCTCCAACTCGGTGCTTTCACTTTACGAGGACTCGAGGGGCTCGTTCTGGGTTGGCACATATGGAGGTGGTTTGTGCATCCTCGACCGAGCCACTGGAGCAGTCACCCGGATGCGACTTGACAAGGAGAGCCCCTTGTCACCTAGAGATTTTTACATCCGATCAATCTTCGAGTATCCCGACGGCCAATTGTGGATCGGAACAGCCCAGGCGCTCTTTAGACTCGATCTCGAGTCTCAACATATTATAACCTATCACCATAGTGACTCGGAGCAGAATTCACTCACCACCGGGGCTGTGGGACCGATTGCAGCCGACGGACTGGGGAACATTTGGATCGGAACGACCGGGGGCCTCAATCGCATGAATCTAATAACCGGCGCGGTTACGCGCTTTGTTCACGATCGCATCAGAAACTCACTCAGCCATAATAAAGTTTTTGCTCTGAGGTTCGATGAACGGAGTCTCCTGTGGATCGGTACACTTGGAGGGGGGCTTTCCATCCTCAACCCTCGGTCAGAAACCTTCACGATCGTGAAGAGTGAGAGCAACAACGAGCTCAGTCTTTCCGATGATGACGTGCGAACACTCTTCCTTGACCGCGCCGGCGCATTCTGGGTCGGCACAACCAGTGGGGGCGTCAGCAAACTGAACATCGAACGAAAGCAATTCCAGTTAATTTCCAATAAGCCGGGAAACCAATCTCGCCTGAGTGGAGGTATTGTACAAACCGTTCTTGAAGATCGGCGCGGGAATCTTTGGGTGGGAACCCAGAGTGGTGGGCTTTTTAATCGACCGAGCGACAGCAAGCAATTTATTCACTTACCCAGCAGCGGGGAAAAGTCCGGAGGAATTAGCCACAGCTATGTTTCAAAACTGCTTGAAGATCATCAGGGGGTCATTTGGATTGGAACGTATGGGGGAGGACTAAACAGCCTCGACCCTATTACTGGTAAGACCCGGCTGTTTCTCCCATCTTCGACTGATTCCTATGCGGTGAGCTCGGACGAAATCAGCGACATCTATGAGGACCGTAACCATGATCTCTGGATCGGAACCGCGGCCTCGGGCCTTGATCGTTACGAAAGGGCTACTTCATCATTCAGCCATTATCGTCATCATCAAAACGATACCACGTCATTGCGCAACGACAGGGTGCGCTCGATCCTCGAAGACCGCAACGGCTTGCTGTGGATAGGGACAGAAGGCGATGGGCTCTCAGTGCTGAACAGCGCCAGAACTTCCTTTCACCACTTCTCACATGACCCACAGGATCAAACAAGTATTAGCAACAACCTTGTGTACTCCTTTCACGAAGACACATCCGGGACGTTGTGGATCGGAACAGCCAACGGACTGAACAAATTCAATCCTGCAACCAGGACTTTTACTCGGTACCTCAATGAGGAAGAGCATGCTTCAAACTATGTCCTCGCCATGTTAAGCGATTCGCACGGGTCCCTGTGGGTCAACACAGCCTCGGGACTGGTCCGGTTCAACCCCACCACGGGAGAATTCAGAACGTATCGCGTCGCGGATGGCTTGCAGGGGAATGACTTCTCAAATGCGAGCTTCAGAGCAAAGAACGGGCAGATTATTGTGGGTGGGAAGAACGGACTGAATGTATTTTTTCCGGACAGCATCAAAGACAACAAGCATCCCCCAACCGTAGCGCTGACCGAGTTCAATGTTTTCGAAAGGGCATTCCCCCTGGACAGCTCAGTCACTACGAAGAAGGTAGTCAACCTTTCTTACGATCAGAACTTCATTTCCTTTGCCTATGCAGCGCTCGATTACGCCAATCCTGCAGACAACCTATATGCATACACGATGGAGGGTTTTGATAACCGATGGATTGAGGTTGGTACGCGCAGGTATGCCACCTATACAAATCTGAATCCAGGGTCGTATGTCTTTCGCGTTAAGGCATCGAACAGTGATGGGATCTGGAACGACGTCGGAACGGCAATCTCACTCGTCGTCCGGCCGCCGTACTGGCAAACCTGGTGGTTTCGCATTCTCGTCGTGCTGGTAGCAGTTGGCATCATTGCCCTACTCTATAATCGGCGCGTGGCGCAATTGCTTGCAATCGAGCGGATGCGTGTCCGCATTGCTAGCGACCTGCACGATGATATCGGAAGCAGCCTCGGGAGCATTGCCTTACTGAGTGATATGGTTCGAAACAAATCCACTCTTGGTGAAACCGAAAGTCAGCAACTGACTGAGATAAGCAAGAGTGCCCGTCACACAGCCGAGGCGCTTCGCGACATTGTCTGGGTTATTAATCCTGAACACGACAAGATTGATAACCTCGTTCTCCGGATGCGAGATGCCGCAAATTCGATGATCCGTTCAGACAAGGTCAACTTCTATTGCCAGAGTACGAAAATCGCCCATGTTGTTGATATGGACTTTCGACGAAACATTCTTCTGATCTACAAAGAGATTCTTCACAATATCATCAAGCATGCTCGTGCGAAGACAATCGACATTTTTATTGACGAAACGGACAGCCAATTCCACCTCACGGTAAGAGATGACGGTGTCGGTTTTGATCCTTCCCAGCCTAGCCCGGGGCATGGCATGAAAACCCTTAAAACACGGGCAGGTCGTCTGGGCGGATCCGTTCATTTCGAGAGTGCAATAGGAAAAGGAACAACCGTTGTCGTGACCGCAAAAATACCGTGAACACGGTATTCCCCCCAAGATATTTTCCCTTACATTACACCCGGCTGCAGAGGGTGAATTCTTCAACTCTCACCAGGAGGTTACGATGCGGCACCTTTCATTTGCCACATTCCTAGTCATTTTCGCCCTTTCCTTCACTGTCCTCCAATGCGGGAAACAGGGAAGTAAGCCATCAGTTACGTTCCCTACAGGAAGTACGAAAGCCTGGCCTGACACCTCGGTGTCGGTTAAGGTAGGTACCTACACGGTTGACGCCACCCTTCGCAAAGGAACCATCTTTGTCTCCATTCCAGACAATTTTGGGAAGACGTGGACAAGCTGGCGTTGGAGTGTTCTTGTGGCGCGTACGGCTCAGGCTCAAGAAACGCGCGCCGACGGTCCGACAAGCGCTCTTTCTTCTGCAGGCAATGGAAGTGATCGCGACCATGACGGAGTCCCCGATAACCAGGACTGGTGCCCTGATGATTCGGGATCAGCAACCAATAACGGATGTCCTCCAGGTGAGGATGGGGTCCCGCCTATCATCTGGAGCGATTCCCATGCAACAGAACCAGGAGGTCAGCCCCTGGTTTGGGTGGATATCTTACACCTGAGCGATGCTGAGGAATCCTTAACGTTTTCGCTCGGATACTATCCTGTTTCTACCAAGAATTGAGGTCACGAGAGCCATGTCGCCTTTGCAAATTCGAAAGAGCCAGAAAAACCAAAGCACAAACATGTATGATCGCAACTCGGTCACGATCTGGGTTATTGAAGATGACACGTTATTCCGGACGACCCTGGTTTCGATCGTCGATGCGGCAGAAGGGTTACGTTGCGAGTTTTCTTTTGACTCGTGCGAGGCATTGCTCGAAAAGCTGGAAAAAGAATTTGCACCCGACGTTGTGCTTATGGATATCGGGTTGCCGGGAATTGATGGCATTGAAGGCGTGCGGAGAATCAAAGCCATTTCGCCGGCAACCGATATCCTCATGTTGACCATTTTCGAGGAAGACGAAAAAATCTTTAAGGCGATTTGTGCAGGAGCTAACGGCTACTTGCTAAAAAGTTCTCCAGCCGACGACATCCTCTCTGCGATTCATGAAGTTCTCAATGGCGGCGCTCCAATGAACGCACAAATCGCGCGGCGCGTGCTTGATATGTTCTCGAATTTCGCGGCGCCAAAAGGAGACTATGGTCTCACGGAAAGAGAAAAGGATATTCTTCGTTTGATGATCGATGGTCTTACCAAGAAACTCATCGCTGATCAGCTTTTTCTTAGCTTTCACACTATCGATACGCACCTCAAAAATATTTACCAGAAACTCCAGGTGCATTCGAAAAGCGGCGCAGTGGCAAAGGTACTCAAAGAGCGACTGCTTTAGTCACCGCGACTTTAGCTAGCGTACGCAGTTGCGAAAGGTCGCCTGCGAGACTCCTTGTCTATTACTACCTTACCTTCCTACGCGTTCGTTAACGTTTACAACGCGAATCGAACGCCTCCGAACACTCCCCTACCCCGTGTTGCATAGCCTTGTATTTCTGAATACGAGGCGTCAAACACATTCTCCAGACGTAAACTGACAGCAAGCGAACGGGTAATGAAAAACCTGGCGGAGAAATCGAATATCGTGTAATCACTCACATCAACACGACCGAGCGCACCAAATGGTCCGCTTCCTGGATCATACGCCACGTCCTTGCGAGTACCCACATATCGAATGTTGAATTGCAGGGAGAGAAGCCTTATCGGTTTGTAAACGGCTATGAAATTGGCTGTCATCGGCCTGCGGGAAAGTCCGTTCACATTTCTCGCTGCGCCCAGGAACTCTCCATTATCGAATACTTGTAAAAGACTTCCTCCTGTCTGGTTCGCATCGATATTCGCGGGATCGTATTTTAGCGTTCCTGTGACAATAGATGTATTTGCAGCCAGAAACAGCTTCTCGTTTACCTCGGACTGAAGTCCGATCTCGACTCCGGAAATTGTTTGACGACCCGAATTGATGTATGTATCTCCCCTGTAATCGAGAAAGGTCAGGCTGTCGACAAGGTTGGGGGTCCAGAGATACACATAGTCGATATAGTCATCAATCGATGTGGAGAAGGCGGCTAGTGTAAGTCGTAGCTCACTTCCGAAAGCTTGTTTCAGGCCAGCCTCAAGGGAACGAGACCGTTCGGGCTTGAGCAATTTGTTTCCGCGGCGAATGCTTGAGACTGGACCGATGTCCGGGGCGCCAAGCTGGTACAAAGAGGGCGCATTGAATCCGGTTGCAAAGGAGGCATACAGGAGCGTACTCCCCCCAACCCTCCAGGATGGGCTGATCTCGATCGTGGCATTACTTCCGTATATGCTGTGGCTGTTCCATCTCCCACCCATCGCCACGGAGAACATCTCCAGGTCTGGCGAAATAATTCCACCATTTAGATCAGCGTATCCATAGACCGCGGACGTAGTCGTATGCAAGTCGAGAGAGTCCAGATCGGTGGAACTCGTAAACACACCAAAGGAGCTTTGTGAATAGAAGTCAGATTGAGAGGACATCGATTCCCGGTTGAGTGTTCCGCCGACGATAACGTCAATGTTATCAAACTTCCTTTGAAGTTGTATCTCATGATGAGTGTTTTTCCCGATATAAGAGGCGGAGGAATAAGTGCCATCAAACATCCCGACATCCGGAATGTAGGAAGAGTCGTCCACCGATGATCTGCTGAGTCTTGTATATCCACCGACATATCGGACATTCAAACCATTGGAAAAGGCGTGACCCACGCCGAACGCAAAGAAATCGCGATCCTGATTTACGACGTTGTTGTCATCATCGGCAAACGCACCATCATCAATGTCTTTTTTTTGATCGGTACGTCGATAGGAGAAGTACGCGTCAGATTGCCCCCCCTTATATCCAATCTTGCCACCAAATTGTTTGTTCGAAAAATTATCGGCGTCACGAGGTGCAGATGAGGTGGGAAGAGTTGGATTTGCCACGGTCGCATCAAATCCCCGCACATTTTGGTTGAGAATTTCGCCCAGTATGTATAGTCCAAACTCGTCATGATACTCCGCGTGAGCGTATTCCGAGAGTGCGAATCCTCCGCTGTCAAATCCCCCGCCTTGAATTTCCGCTTCGCCACCCGCCCCGATTCGGAGAGGAGTCTTTGAAAACAGATTGACAACGCCTCCGATTCCCGAAGTTCCGAAGAGAGTCCCGTGCGAACCTCGTACAATCTCGATGCGGTCAGTATTCGCGAGGGAGAGTTCAGATAGGTCAATCGTATTCTGAACGGAGGACGGGTCCGTTAATCGGATTCCATCAAGCAAGACGGTGGTGTGGCCATTGTTCGCTCCTCGGAGAAACAAACTCTGGAGGCTGCCCGGAACCTGACCGCTCCCCACAACGTAGATGCCTTCTTGCAAGGAAAGAAGTTCAGCCGGCGTTTGGAAGAGTGATCCAGAGATTTCAGCATTTGAAAAGACGGTTACACTACGCGCAATATCTTTGATTGCTTTCGGACTCTTTGTAGCGGTAACAACGATCTCGTCAAGGGAATAGGTTTTTGTTGTATCGTTCTCGCCTTGTGCGTAAATCAGACGATGGAACATCAAGAGACCGGAGAGAAGAATGGTTTGTTTCATAAGAAGTTACTCCCGCATATGAAAAATTATCCACAATGTTATTCGCGAGTTATCCACACAGATGGAGTTTCCGTGGATAACCTCAGCATTTTTTCGCCTCGATCAGGTTGGTTTTGGGGAATTTTTGGGAAAGCGCCAACGCCAAGAGTGAAATCGGTGTGGACAAGTCACTTTGAAGGGCCATAAAAAAACCCCTGCATTCTGGGGAAGACTGGGGTCAAATATTACACAAATTCAGCCCGAACCTTCCCGCGAAGGCGCTTTCGGAAATTGTTCTGGCAGGTCTCCTGGCTCTTGGCTTGACACATCTTCTACCTTCCCAACTCTCAGAGTCAGTGGTAGAAAATTAAATACCAATTACAGTTGCGGGGCAGCTTCCGGTTTGAACGGAATTCCCTTTTCATGGCACCATTAGGCGCCACACCAAAACCATTATGCAAAGAACAAACAAAATTGCTCGACAATATAGTGCTTGGTTCTTCCATTGTCAAGGTAGTGAAGCCAGAATATGGAACCTAAAATCCCGCTGCAACTCCTTCTTCACGAGGATCAGGCGCTCCCAGATAGTAACCGGTCACCGCGTCTCTCATTATCACTTCGACCCGACCGTTCGCAATGGATGTAGCCTCCAATAGGTACCCCATCACCTGGAGATTGACCATTACATCCTGCGGCAATGTGAAGGGCTCGTACAGAATCTTGTCAGGTCGCCACTGATGATGAACACGAGCGAAATCAACGGCCTCCTGCACATTCATGCCAAAGTCAACAACATTCAAGATCACTTGTGCAACAGCCGTCGTGATGCGGCTTCCTCCTCGTCCACCGACGATGAGATAGGGCAGATCATTCTTGACGACGATTGTGGGAGTCATTGAGCTGACCATGCGCTTCTCCGGTGCGATCGCATTGGCTTCGAACCCAACAAGCTCATAGGAATCGGGATTTAGCGGCTTTGACACAAAATCATCCATTTCGTTGTTGAGCACGAAACCGGCGCCATCCACGACAGTTTTGCATCCATAGAGTGAGTTTACTGTAACGGTCGTGCTCACGGCATTTCCAAATTGATCGATGATGCTAAAGTGAGTCGTCTCATGCGATCCCTCTTCTTTATCCCCTCGTGGAGCATCAGCGCTCGGCGTCGCCTTATTCTCCTGGAACGTTTTGCGTCTCAGGGCTGCATACTCTTTCGAGATAAGTTGTTGCTGAGGAATCTCCACGAAATCAGGGTCACCAAGATATAGTGCACGGTCGGCATACGCCCGCTGTGCAGCAGCTGCAAAGGCGTGAACAGCAGCCGATGAATGGGCTCCCTTCGCTTTCATGTCCAGGCCTTCCAGGATGTTGAGCATCTCCAACAGAACGGTTCCTCCCGCAGAAGGTGGGGCCGAGGATATTATTTCAAACCCGCGATACGATCCGAACACCGGAGTTCGCTCAACAGCTTCATAGGATTCGAGATCTTCATGGGTGATGATGCCTCCGCTTCGCTTCATCTCCTCCACGATCCGATCGGCAACCTCACCTTCATAGAATCCATCATGGCCATCCTTCGCAATCGCCCGTAGTGTTTTGGCAAGGTCTGGTTGTTTGAATAAATCCCCTTCCTTGTACGGCTCCCCATTCTTCGTAAACACTTTTGTGGATGAGGGAAATTTTTCCAGGCCGTTCCTATACCCCGCGAGTGACTCTTCGAGCCGAAGATCGACGGTAATTCCCTTCCCGGAATACGCAATCGCTTTTTCCAAAACCTCTGCTCTGGTCTTTGTCCCGTACTCCTCCAAAGCCATCAGCAATCCCGCGACTGCTCCTGGAACTCCTGATGCCAACGGACCGAGGACGCTTTTCTCCGGAATAACGTTGCCCGACGAATCCAAATACATGTCGCGCGTTGCTGCCATCGGAGCCTTTTCGCGGAAGTCGATCATTGTTGATTGGCCATCTGCTAGGCGGATGAGCATGAAGCCACCGCCGCCAATATTCCCCGCCTCCGGGTACGTTACTGCAAGTGTAAAGGCAACAGCAACTGCCGCATCGATTGCGTTTCCTCCGCTCCGCAGAATATCGAGACCGGCAAATGTTGCCAGTGACTCTGCCGACACGATCATCGCATGCTTCGCCCGCACCGGCTTTCGGGATGCCGATTGGACGGAACCTGCAAAAATTAGCAGAGTGAATAGCAACCATAAATAGTAGTTCAGTTGAACACGAAAGGAGAGTTTTATCATCATCTTGTGGTCAGGAAATCAGTTTGTTGGAAGTGACAGAAAAGCCGGTGCGAGACACAACACCGGCCTTCCTATTGAGTAACTCAGGAACTGCTTTCTAGAACGGAAGATCGTCTTTTCCGGCCGCGCCGGAAGGCTCTTCGATACCGGCATGTTGCGGCTGCGATGCTTGTTCACCGCCTCGACTGTCCAGCATGATCATATTATCAGCGACGATTTCAGTGATGTACTTCTTTGCACCGGTATTCTTGTCGTCATAGCTTCTCGTTTGGATTCGCCCCTCGATGTACACTTTCTTCCCTTTCTTGAGCCATTCTGCACAGATTTCCGCAAGCTTTCTCCAGGCAACGATGTTATGCCACTCTGTCCGCTCTTGCGCATTGCCATCCTGGTCCTTCCAGGATTCATTTGTTGCCAGACTGAACGTCGCAACAGCGACGCCGCTGGTTGTGTAGCGCAACTCCGGGTCCTTTCCGAGGTTACCAATGAGCATTACCTTATTAAGACTTTTAGCCATGACCCACTCCTTGTTTTTTTATGCCAGCATGCTAACGAGAAATCTACACTTTGTCAAGAAGAAGCTATCAGCGCCGGGGATCAGGGACTGCTGTAACCCCCGTCTCTGTGAGGAAGAAAACAGAACCCTTGGATATTGAGAAGTCTCGAACCACGCGTCGCTCATTGCCCAACAGTTCATCGAGGAAAAAAGATTGAGAACCACGACCAACATAGAATCTCAGAGAATCTCTATCGCAAACCACTAACGCCTCCTCATCGCCAAAAAGCGAGATCGGAGAGAGGAACTCTCGAGGAATCAAATCCCGTAAATAGTTTCCGAATGCATCAAACTCCCTTACTATCGCATCATCCAGGACAAAGAGATGATCCCCGGGACCGATTGCCAGCTTGCGAGGTGATGTGAGCCGACCTTTTCCGGCGTCAACACCGCCAAAAGAAAGTTCAACCCTGTTTCTCCTATCGACCTTTATCACCCTCACATTTTCCGTATCGCAGATATACAGTTCACCGAGACGGGAGAGTGCAACGTCGGCAGGGTAACCAAAGCGTTCATTTGCATTTTCGCTCTCCCTCGTTGAAAAAGAGGACACGAAACTGAGGTCACGGTCGAACCGTTGGATACGATGATTGCCATAATCGGCAACAAAGATGTCGAGTCCATTGCGAGCCCATATTCCGGAAGGCTGGTCGAAGCGATCATTATCCCATCCCGGACCGCCAATGCGCGCTAGAATCTTTCCCTCAGGTGAAATTTTCGTGATCGTAGAGGCATGTCCATCCAGCACATAGAAAGCCCCCGAGATATCGATATCCAGATTGTCACCTGTGACAGGAAGAGGTTTATCTCCCGGGAGTGCTACAAGAAAAAAGAGAATCGCTGCACGAACAATCATATCTCTCCGAAAAGCAAAATGCGGGTAACCAATGGGCTACCCGCATCTATCATCACCTTCTTACTTCATTAACAACATTTTCTTTGTCGAAACGAAATCCCCGGACCGCAGCGTATAGAAATACACTCCGCTCGTCAGGTTCTGTGCGGAAAAACTAACCTCATACTCGCCGGCATTGCGATAACCATCGGCTAACGTGGCCACTTCCTGACCGAGAACATTGTGGACCCTAAGTTCAACCGGACCGCTGGTTGAGACGGAGAAGCGAATTTTGGTCGACGGGTTGAAGGGGTTGGGGTAGTTTTGATCAAGTGAGAATTCCCTTGCAATCGGTTCGCCCCCGCCAACCCCCGTGAGAGTTGTCAAATCCACTTTGTTGAAAACTTGCCATGACAAAGATTTGGGAGCATTATCGGTAAACGCATGCGAGCCCGGTTGAGTGTCCTCTTGCCAAACGATGTTTGCAAAGCCAGGCTCATTCCACTTGGAGAGACTGGGATAACGCTCATCTTGGTTCGGCGTGTTCGTGAGGTTATTCGGGGGAGTCCATGTTGCCCCGCCATCATCGGACTTAACCATGAAGATATCCATGTAGTTGAAGCCGGCAGCCGAAAACTCCGCTTGCATCGCCGCAAACGCAACAACAATTGTTGACCCGGAAAGACCAATAGTCGGCCAACCCATCGTGAAATGATTAGATTGCGCCAAATTGCGCAGCTCGATAGCTCCAGGGGTAGTTGATGGCCGGGCTATCTCCGTCCAGCCATTCGACTGGCTCCAAAACGCGATATATCCTGCATCAGTAGGGTCATTAGCACCGATACCTAATTCATCTACAACAACCAGTGGATTCGACCCGTCATAAACGAAATCGGTTCCAACCCACGCCTGAAATGTATCGACACCCGCAACCCTTCCTCCAACACCGGCGGGCATGTGAATCGTATCGGCTGTGGAAGGCCATGTCGCGCCATTGTCCGTCGACTCGAGCCAGAAGGTACCCTCGTTCACCGCCTGCAAAAGAGAACCGATCTTGCCCGCGCCATCTGAGTGAGTGGGGTACCGGCCACCAATGTCATTGAAACCCGGGTATTGAATCCACGGAGTCCACGCTGTCAAATCCGGGGTCCGGGTCAGCCAGTTCGTTTCGGGAGTGGTTGAGTTTGGGGAGCCGTGAAGTGTCAACGAACCGTCGGTTCCCCCAGCGATCTTAGGCCAGATGGGAAGCGGCGTCAATGCCGGCACACCGCCCAACTCAATAAACGTACCCGTTCCTTCAGGCACGTCTGCATACGTGACAATCTGGGTTCCTCCGCCGGGATTGGTATGAAGTGCGAGAACGGGAGACCCTACAATAGCACCACCGCGCGCAATGTCCAGGTTAGCATATCCTGAGGACGTTGTTCCGGGAATACGAACGTTGTTAAAATTATCCCACGTAGCCCCTCCATCCGTGCTGAATGCATAGCCAATCGATCGTGAATTCCCGATATCTGCAGAATCATCGGAGAGCGTGTATATAACGTGGATGTTCCCATTTGCCGGATTCACAACCACCTGTTGGGCACAACCGCCGTTCGATTGCCAATCATAATAACCGGCAAGTCCAGTGAGTGTGCTTGTGACAGACATGCTCGGTGGCGGCGGAGTTGGGGCCTTTTTCACATAGGGCAGTGAAGACTCGATTTCCGGCGCAACAGCAGGGACCGCCTTTGGTTTTAGATCGCCTGCAACTGCAATGCTCAGCGCGAAGAATGCAACGACCAAGGTGAATAAACACTTCATAGTGACCTCCAATGAATATGTGAGTGAACAAAAATAGAGGGCCGTTCACAAATTGAACGGCACCATCCTTTACTGTCGTGAAGTTTATTTAAGAACTACCATCTTCTTAACCGACGAATATTCTCCAGCATGCAGGCTATACATGTATGCGCCGTTTGCAAGGGTTGAAGCATTGAAATCGGCTCGGTATGTCCCTGCCGCCTGCTGTTCATTCACCAGGGTCGCTACTTTTCTTCCGAGCATGTCATAGACTTGAAGAGTTACGAACGTTCTCTCCGGTATACTGTACCGGATATTGGTGCTCGGGTTGAAGGGATTTGGATAATTCTGTTCCAGACGAAACTGCGCTGGGAGTTCAAATCCATCTTGTTGCACCGAAACGGTTGAGTTACCGACGGAGACATCGTCCAGGAACACAAAAAAACCGGAGTTTGCCACATCCACATTGTAGCGGAACCCGATCCATATATCGGCACCTGCGAGCACGGAGAGATCAAACGCATAGCGCTGGAATTGACCGTACGTGGAACCCACGGGCCAGTAAACTGAAGCAAGTTGAAGTTGCTGATTCTCAGGAAGAGAATCGGTAATGCTGAACCAGATTTGGATGCTGTCGTCCCAGTTTGTTGAACCCCCGGAGCCCCAAAAGATCAGACTGTCGCCGTTTTGGATGCCGGTCACCATCCTGGTGATAAGCCATGCATCCGCCTGAAGAAACGCTCCTGTGGAATCGGTACCGGAGAGCCAGCTTACACCAGCTGACTTTGTGCCTGAGTGCGCCACTGATGTCGCAGTGGCAAGCCCCGGTAGAGCAAGCCCGGAATCACGGACGACCCAATTCTCTTCGGGAAGAATTGGAAATGGAGCCTGATTCCACACACCCCATCCCGGAGGGGGTATAGAGTCCGTGCCCTCAAAATTTTCCGACCAAATGGATTGAGAAAGAGTTGGAACTGCAGAAACAACCAGGAAAATGAACACCGTAACAAATCTCATCTCTCCTCCTTAATAGGTTAATGAATGTAGTTTAGGGTGTGTCGGTTTGTTGTTTCGAGAGAGGAACGACAAGTGACCATGCTTGTCGTTCGGTGAAAGTCTGTGATAATCTATAGGAGAATTCGTATAAAGTCAAGTACGAAAGGGCACGCCTGATTGACCCGCTTTGATCTTCCTTTCACAGGATCACTGCAATCTTGAGTATCTTCGAACCAATCCCGGGAATGTCCACATGGGCAATGTACATGCCGCTCGCCACCATATTTCCTTTCTCGTTTTGCAGGTCCCAATCCGCAGTTGTTCCCGGACCGGAATTCTCGATGGTTTGAACGAGAGCCCCGGCCAGGGTAAAGATCCGGACTTTCGCGCCAACCGGCAGATTTGTGAAACGCAGGACTCGGTCGAGCTGTTTTTCATACGCACTCGCCCCGAGATAAGGATTCGGAACCACATTGATACGATTAATGTCGGCCTTTGCAAGGTCAGCCGTTGCCAGTGGTTCCAGCCCTGCGGTGTTCACGGTAAAAACATCGGAGTTTGGCTGGTTCGGCTTCGTTGATATGATCCTGATAACTGTACCGGTCTCCGGCAATACTTGATCGAGGTTCGCAGGGAACGTGGAATCACTCACGCTTCCGCCGTTGAAGTTCACCAGAACCATGTGGGCAATCACCTCATCACCTAAGAGTGCTTCAGGATCAGAATTCGCTGCCCAAGCATTATAGCCGCCCTGCCCTGGACTTCTGTCGACAGGATCATACCAGTATATCCAGTCGGTTTCCGGATCGTTGTCGCCGCCGGAAATTGGATGGTCTATTGCAGCTAGATTGAACACGTCGTTTCCGTCGGAGTCAAAAACGCCCGCGACCATTCGGTAATCATCGCTTGGATCAGTTGGCGTGTTGATACCAATGTTCCACAGTTCGAATGGAATCGGCACGACGTTCTCAGTCGAAAACCTCATGTAGCCCAAACCGCCCGCTGCTGTGAACCGTATTTCGAAATCGTACGGTACGAAACGGGAGAAGTTTGTTCCTCGGAAAACTCTGCTCACGAACATCGGGTAGTGAATAACGCCGGCAATTCCACCAGTACCTGTGTGAATCCCCCATGAGTCGCCACCGACTTGCGGCGCTGGGCGATCGCAGGGGGCTCCAATAGGATCGCATGGGATGATCGTTGGAAATCCGCTCCCGTTAAAGAGGAAACAGCCCTGGGTGGGATCATGTGGACCGTTTGCGTTGGCGATTTCCGCTGCTCCCTTCATACCCGCAGCCGGGCCGAACACTTTGACCTGTATTCCGTCGAAGGTGGGATAAGCCTCATCACCGGTCTGATTCACCTGACCGGCGATCTTGCGTCCACCCGTTGTGAGGTCATCCACATTCCACACCGTTCTCTCAGCCACAGAGTCGTAAAAGAAATAGACTGAATACATATCTCCGGTTACCCTGTGCGGGTCTGTGACGAACGCCCGGACGAACCCATCGCTTGAGCCAGCAGTCCTCGCCACAGTAATTGTGTCTCCCCGTGTCGATTGGGGTTGAATGCCTAGTCTTCTTCCTGGTCGGACTATGAGTATCGTTGTTGAACTCTCGAGAGTTTTCGGAACGCTCCCAGCATTGTACAGGTACGAGGTCACCCCAAAATAATAATCCCTTGCGTTCACCAGATCATCTCCTGTCACAATGTCCTTTCTGATCCTGAGAGATCTGCTGACACCGATATTGGTGCCGTACTTCACCACAACAGGTACAAACTGTCCGATATTGGGATCAAACAGATTCTCGACGATCAGACCGGGACTCGTCCCTCCATCGGGGTTGTCCGCCCTATCGAATGTCGCCCCGATTCTTGGATTCGACCCAAGGGCGTCATCATATTGATAGACAACATATCCCTCAAAGTCATAATGTGGTTCGGCACCCGAAGCTTGCGCAAGTAGATCGAAGAGGTGCGTTGACTCGATTTCAAGCACTCGTTGGCTCGCATCTTCCCCGTCATTCCAATTGAGGTAAATCTCCTTATCAAATGTCTCTACTGACACGATTGGCGCAAGAGGAGGGTCTGGCGAGCGATAATTCGATGCGTATACTCCCGCAAGAACATTTGCTGCATCTTTCAACGCTGTTACGCTTTGTGTTGGTGAATCGCCGACCGCGATAAGATTCGCAGCAACGATCTCCTGCATCTCCCCGTCACCAAATGTGAAAGGCCCGGCATTTACCATGAACCGACGCTCTCCCCCCATCCCCGGTGTTTCAATCCAATTCGTCGGTCCCAAGGGCAGGTTCGGATCGCCGGGAAACATGAACTTTGTGACGTTTCCGTTGTTATCCCGAATAGGCTGGCCGTTTCGATTGATCCCCTGCTGATAGAACAAGACCTCCTGTGGAGTGTTGGGATTGCCCATTACTCCATCGTTGCCGTACCTGATGAATGACGTCATTTCGAGCTCCTTCATTCCAGGAATCACTCTTCCGTCGGGAAAGCGGGCTGTATCCGTTGGAGTGCCAGGAACGAGAGGCCCTTGCAGCAGAACAAACCCCGTCGCCGGAGCGATCGAACCATAAACTCCGTCAACTCCATCGTTGTATGTGTATCCCAATCCCAACGTCGTATCGCAACCGTCAAGGTCATCTCCCGAATCGCCGAGGTCCACATCGCTCCAGATCGTAACATACATTGAGTCAATGGTCTCCCCACTCTTGTTAATGATCATCCATTTGAAAAAGATATTGTCCCCAAGTTGGTTGCCGTTGACATATGCATAGGCTGTTAACTGAACTTCAACACCAAGCGGCAAGGAGTTAAAATTCGTGTGGATCGAGGAATCGGCATCGTTAAACACACACCAGACGGTCTGATCGCCGATCATTTCCGGCACCCGGCTTCCGTCGGGCGCGATGATCGAAGGGGCACCATGTTGCCATGGCCATTCGGCATAGTCGGCGTTGTTTGCAGCGTTATCGCCACGCTTGATCGAGTAGACTCGCCAGATTGAATCGGCAGGATTTGCCGGTTGGTTATTGATGATCGATCCTGCATCGAATTCATAACTATACTCGGCCGCCGCTACGCGAACATCATCCGCCACTTTACCTCCAAGCCAAAGTCCTGAGGCATAGTTTGCAGTCTTGCCGGTCCCTTTGGGCCATTCAAAACCGGCGTTGCCTGTATTAGGATCGCGATTGAATGACCCATTGTTTCGAATGGGTGTCGAAATCCTGTTGACATCCATCATCACCCAATCCCCGCGTGTCAAGACCTTTGAG
>DASWHW010000178.1:0-6487 GCA_036397975.1 Bacteroidota bacterium | reverse complement strand
AGCAACAACGATCGCAGGTCTTACAATCCAAACTGGAGGGAGTCTTGCAGTTGATGGAGCAAACTTCAACGCCTCAACAATCAGCAACTCCGGTTCACTTTCCGTGGCCGCGACAAGAACATTGACGCTCACCGGGTCGTTGACAAATGTAACGCCTGCTTCATCGTTTTCACTCTCGGGTACCGGCACGCTCACAACGGTTACCAATAATGGGTCTTTTTCTTTGCTCACGGGTGGCTCTGCTGCAATGTCCGGGATTTTCAACAATAACCTCGGTGCGACACTCAACACAGTTGGAACTGGATCCTTGGTTATAACTGGAGCAGACATTATTAACGCGGGGACGATCTCTAATGCTGGTTCCATTACTGTACAATAATTTAGATGCACACACTTGCATATGACGGAATCGCGATACACTCCTTGGAAAGTGGCCAGCGGAAGATAGATCAAACTATCTTTCCGGTGGTCACATGGAGTTCCTCAATCGAACCTGTTAAATTTTCTTTATCAAACATTTTCTTGATTAGAGCTTAGAAAACTGGTTATCAAATTGCACAAAACCTCACGAAAAGAGTCACCCTGGAGAGGATGGCATGAAATTGCCTTTTGTGCTTTTGTCACTTTAGCCTTCGAAATGTTTCCGTCGAAAGCTGTCCACGCTGGAGACTTGTTGAATACTGGTCAGATTACTAATCCGGGTAACCTTCTCATAAAGTATGCAGCTAATGGATTACCTGATACGGTTCATGGGAGGGTTGAGTTTTTTGGCGGCAATCAGTCCGTGGAGCCTGTTCAGTATTCCAGTCTGATTCTCTCCGGCTCGGGAACAAAAAATGTAGTGGGGGGACAGCTTGCGGTTACAGATTCGTTGAGAATCTCCCCCGGGATTACTTTACAAACTGGGTCAGGAGCCGATGTCGTTCTTACGTCAAACGGGGAGATTTTCGAACAAGGATATCTCCTAGGAATCATTAGAAAGTCCGTTGATCTTTCGGGTGCGACTTCGATATCAGACTTTGGCGGAATTGGAACATCTGTTTCCTGGTCTGGTGATGCGCCTGGAATGACAACAATAAAACGAACATCGGGCATCGCTTCTTCTGGTAACGGCTTCACGTCGACGGAGCGGTTTGTAGATATCACATCGGCCCAGACGAGTGGCTTGAACGTCACGCTGGTATTACACTACAGTGAAAGCGAACTCAATGGACACTCCGAACATCTCCTCGAGCTTTGGCATTCACCTGATAGTGGGCTTACGTGGCGACGTCAAGGAGGCACGGTAGATACACTACTGAACATAATCAGTAA
The DNA here is from genome assembly GCA_036397975.1 of Bacteroidota bacterium. Lineage (GTDB taxonomy): Bacteria > Bacteroidota > Ignavibacteria > UBA10030 > UBA6906 > SZUA-287. Next base: position 5,173 of record DASWHW010000178.1, on the reverse strand, counting down.
GGCTGGAACATGTTTGGCAGGCCGTTGGACAGCCTCTGATACAAATCATCCACTTGGCCCTGCCGACATAGATTTCACCAAAGATGTTTCCTTGGGGTGGAATCTGCTGTCATTACCCGATGATCCTCCGGACAAATACTACGTGACACTGTTTCCAACAGCAACCACCGGTACCCTCTTTGGATTCAACGGCAGCTATTACGGTACGGACTCTCTTGCAATGACCAAAGGGTATTGGTTGAGATTCCCGTCTGCAACATCAGAGACTATTACGGGATTCCCCGTTCCCTCCATTACCGATACACTTGCGCTGGGATGGAATCTTGTAGGCGGACCAAGTTGCGATGTCCTCGTGTCGGCAGTAAGTGATCCGGGTGCGATAGTCATTCCGGGAACATGGTTCGGTTTCAGCGGCTCCTATTATTCTGCCGACACCGTCAAACAGGGAGAGGGTTACTGGGTGCGTGCAAATACCCCGGGGACGATCTCGATGTCTTGTGGATCAACCGTACGATCGGCGAAGGTCGTCGTTCAGCTCGCGGATCTGTCGAAGGCTCCTGCGTTTGAGCTGAGTGATGGAACGGGTGCATCACAAACACTCTATGCAGACGTCACGCTCCCCGAGGGAGTGAGTGAGCTGTCCTACAGCATGCCTCCGGTGGCGCCGGTGGGTGCGTTTGATGCCCGCTTCCCGAACGACATGAGAATCAGCAGGGCAGCTGATGGGGTCATCCAACTTCAGTCTTCACACTACCCGGTAACCGTCACTCTGACCAACGGCGCTACCGGAACAAAGTATGAAGTAACGGGGGTTACTTCATATGGTGATGGACAGACGTGGAGGCTGTCAAGCGGAGCATCGATTCAGATTCTAGATCCTGCAGTCCGGGCATTGCGGCTGCACAAGTCGGGAGGGGATGTACCAACCGTCTTTGCGATGTCCCAGAACTATCCCAATCCGTTCAATCCATCAACAGTTATTGAATATTCGGTTCCGCACGAATCCCCGGTGACGATAGAAATGTACAACCTAATAGGACAGAAAGTGAGAACTTTGGTAGATGAAGTAAAAGCGCCAGGCTATTATTCAATTACTTTCAACGGATCAGGGTTCGCGAGCGGGTTGTATTTCTATAAGATGACAGCGGAAAAAAACTCTTTTCTGAAAAAGATGATGCTCCTAAAATAGAATAACAATGTAAGACACTGCGACAAGTACCTTCTTCCTATTTCGTTTAATATTAGGCTTCAGTACCTAAAAGCATAGCTCACTAAACAGCACTGGGTCATTCTGTCCCTCCGGAGTATACGGCAGCCGATAATGTTCCATGCAGTTTCTTGCGGCAAAGGCAAAGGAATCATCTGGGTATTGTCTTCACTGAATAACTGCCGAGAATTGCTTTTATAGATGCAAACGCTTATTCTTACTTGGTGGACATATTTAACTTAGACATTTCGATAATTCTGATCCTTCAGTCACTCCTCCTGCTTGCCACCACAACGATCACTGGATATTTGGCGGCCCTAAGCATCCTTGCATTGCTGAGCAGGAAACAAAAGTTATTTCAGAGTAACAATTTTCAAAGATTCGCTGTTTTTATTCCGTCTCATAATGAGGCTCTTTCAATTGAGAGGACAATCAAAAGTATCAAGGAGATTGATTATCCTCGGGAGAATTTTGACATTGTCACCATAGCGGATAATTGCAACGATGATACCGCCTCGATCGCCCGGGCAGCTGGGAGCATTGTCCTTGAGCGTATTGATTCTGCACAACGTGGTAAGGGTTTTGCGCTTCGATGGGGTTTTGACGAAGTTCTTCCTGACTCGAAGTATGATGCGGTTGTCGTTGTCGATGCTGATTCGATAGTCAGCAAGAACTTCCTCAAAGTGATGAACTACTATCTTGAGGGTGGTGCACAGGCGCTGCAAAGCAGTGACCTCGTTGAACCTCAAGCGGGAGTGTGGAGTATCGAAGCAACCCGCATCGGTTTTATTCTATATAACTATGTCCGACCAATGGGGAGGCGTGTGTTTGGAGGACATGCGGGTGCCAAGGGAAACGGCATGTGTTTTTCCACAAAGGCTCTCAAGGAGGTACCTTGGACAGCTTTTTCTCTCAGTGAAGACCTTGAATATGGTCTTAGCCTTTTGATTCACGGAATTCCAGTCAAATTTGCCCCAGAGGCCGAAGTGCTGGCAACGATGCCATCCTCCGCAAAGAATGCAGAGAGTCAAAGATCCCGCTGGGAAAAAGGAAGGCTTCCGATAGTGAGGAAGTACCTTCCCCAGCTATTTCGACAACTCATGAAGACAGGAAGGTTTTACTTCGTTGATGCAATCCTCGATTTGCTGATCCCTCCTTTCGTGAACTTGATGACCTTCTGCATAATCATGGCCGGTCTTTCATTTTTTTTCTTTTTGGCGGGAAATGAAGCAATGTTCTTGTTTTTCGCGGCCTGGTTGTTTGTAGTGACGCTTGGCTTGCTTCACGTAATTATCGGATTCATAGCCTACGGGAATTTATTGCTACTGGTTCGCGGAGTAGGCCATTTACCAAGATTTGTCTTGTGGAAACTCCAAGTATACACGCGGATGCTTCGAGAAGAACAAACCGGCGAGTGGATCAGAACCACTCGTGAAACCCCATTGCCTTCCGACGAAAAACACAAGGGGACCACCAAGAACCTCCCAAAACCCAAACGAAGTCTGTAATGGCCACGGTCCTAGTTATCGATGACGACGAGATGCACCTCATGCTCATGGGTAATATCCTTGAGAATGCGGGATACAGCGTCTCATCCACAGCCGATGGACCGCAAGGAATCATGATGTTCAAGGAACATTCGGCAGACCTTGTGTTGCTCGACCTTGGATTGCCAAGTATGAACGGCATCGAGGTATTGAGAGAAATTCGCACCGCCGATCCGAAATCCAAGATCATTGTCGTCACGGGTTACGGATCGATTGAATCCGCTGAAGTCGCCCTCCGTTACGGTGCCTGGGACTATGTCGAGAAGCCGATCGAGGTCGAGAACTTTCTGGAAAAAATCCGAACTGCCATTGGCGTCGCCGGTGATGAGGAGGAATAGTCCTTTCGTGAGTATGACATAGGCCACATCGAAAGACGACAAAATACCATAGGTTATAGCCGACCTTTCCGCAGAGGATAGCTCAAAATCAAACTCTGGCGGACATTCTTCCCAAAGCAAGCGATGGAATGACAAGCAAACCTCAGATGCAGCCCGCCCCAAACAGACTCGCGTCGACAGCCAGTTGCAGTGTAGAGGTTGTTCGAACCGTCGAGGACCTGGATCAACTGGGCGATGAGTGGGAGGCCTTAGTTCTTACCAGTAATTCCTCAGTCTATCAAACCTTCTCCTGGCAACGAACTTGGTGGAAACATCACGGGATGAACCGTGACCTGAGATGCCTTGTCTTCCGGATGGGCGGCGAATTGGTTGGGATTGCGCCACTCTATGCAGCCCGAGAGTCAATTTTCGGAATAACCTTTGCCTGGCGGATACATTTCATTGGAAACGGGTTAAGTGACTACCTTGACATCATCGTTCGCCCGGGCTACGAAACCGTCGTGTGTAAAGAGTTCGCCCGATACCTAACAGCTACTCGGGCTGAGTGGGATATAGTCGATATCGAAGATGCAAATGAGAAGTCGACGTTTTCGAAATTCGTTGCTCCTTCTCTTCGGGAACAAGAAATCGTTGTGTATTCATTTCAAGGAAATGTCTGTCCGTTCGTCGAACTCCCTACCAGCTGGGATTCTATGGTCTCGCACCTTGGGCCAAACACGCGGTACAACATCAAAAGAAAATCCCGCAAACTGGACGACTACTACGATTTTGAAATAGAAGCTTACCGGAGCGAAGAAGATAATCTTGTGCGTGGAATGGAGGGATTCTTCCAGGTCCACGGTGCTCGATGGAATTCACTCGGGTTCCCCAGCGCGTTCGATGATCCAAGCCATCGTATGTTTCACCATGAAATCGCACAGCAGTTTGCGCAGCGGGGTTGGCTGACTCTCCTGTTCTTGAAAGTGGATGGACTCCGCGTGGCGGCTTTCCTCGGCTTTTCATTCAAGAGCCGGCTGTACATGTATCAGTGTAATGCGTTTGGGCCCACAGAGATTATGAAGCAAAGCCCGGGTTTGCTTCTTCGCAGCATTGCAATCAAGCGTGGAATTGCCGAGGGAATGAAGGTCTTTGATTTTCTTCGGGGCGATGAAATGTACAAATACCTCGAATGGAAATCCTCAACGAGCAGGAACTGGCTGTTCCGTTGCACACGCAACTCCTTAGGAGCTCGGGCACGATTGCTCCTCTTCATCCTCATCGAGTTCCAGAAAAAAGCAATGGAACGTACTCGACGTGAATTCTATTCATTCCGCAGGTTCCGTTCCACGGGACATCGGTCGGTAGGTCAACAGACTCAATACATACTCAGCCGCGGAATGGCTGTCCTCCATATCGGTCGCCATTACCTGGGCAGGCATTATCTTCGATCACAATCCCCTGCCACGACCCCCAGTGCCAAAACCCAATCGACGTAACTCACGAATAAATGTCCATTGAGATTATTGATTCTCTCGAAGGATTAGACGCAATCCGCAATCAATGGGATCAACTCCACACCCGAATTCGGGGAACAGTATTTCAGACTTCCTCTTGGAACCGACATTGGTGGAATGTCTACGGAAACGGATACACGCTCCGCGTCGTCACCGTTTGGCAGGGGAATGAGTTACTCGCGGTTCTGCCCCTTTTCCTGGAGAAGATCCGCCTTGGGATACTCCATCTTCAGAGATTGCGATTGCTCGGCACGCGGCACATTTATGGAGAATATACCCCTCTTCTCCTCGGTTCTCGTCAGAGCGAGATCAGTAGAACACTCAGTGGTTGGTTAAAACGAGAACTTGCCGAGAAGCGCTGTGACATTGTAGAACTTTTTCGATTCTCTCCTACCTCCGAGTTTCTTGACACACTCAAATCGAAAGCCGTTGGATTCCGGTACGACACGAAATGTATTCCTCACGTTGTGATGAAGTTACCATCGAACTGGGAGAGATACGAAGAATCGCTCTCCGGTGTCGAACGAACGATGCTCCGTCGACGACAGAAGTCCCTGCTCAAAGCCGGAGTTGCGATCGAGAAAGTCA
>DASWHW010000177.1:0-5795 GCA_036397975.1 Bacteroidota bacterium | reverse complement strand
TCCAGTTGTCGAGAATAACGGGAAGTTCAGCTATCACGGCTACGCGGTGACGGATATGTATCGGATCGATCCACGTTTCGGGACGAATGAATTGTACAGGGAGTTAGTCAGCGAAGCACATGGACGCGGCCTTAAGATAATTATGGACCACGTGAGCAACCATATCGGTATCAACCACCGCTGGGTGCAATCACTTCCAATGCCTGACTTGTTGAATGGCTCTGCCGAAAACCACTTGCCGGCGTATCACGGCAAGCTTGAGCTCACAGACATTCATGCCGACAGTTCGGCTTCGATTCGCTTACGCAACGGATGGTTCAGCGATTCCATGCCGGATCTGAATCAACGGAACAGTTTTGTCGCGAAGTACATCGCGCAGAATACGATCTGGTGGATCGAGACTACCGGGCTTGACGGAATCAGAGAGGACACATATCCGTATGTCGATCCGGGGTTTGCCTCGCGGTGGGCAAAAGCCATTCGCGCGGAGTATTCTCAGTTCAGCATCGTTGGCGAGGTCTGGATTCAAGATCCGGCGCATCTCCCTCCATATCAGGAGGGAGGAGCAGGAAGGAGAATGCCCGACACTCATTTGAATTCGCTAACGGACTTTGGTATGTTCGATGCCTTCAGGAAAGTCTTCTGGGACAGCGCAAGCATAGCAGAAATCTACCGCTGCTTGACCAAGGATTTCTTGTATCCCGATCCGGAGAATCTGGTCACGTTTCTTGATAACCATGACACACAGAGAATAATGCGCGTGAATCACGGAGATGTGCGCCGCACTCAGTTTGCGCTCGGGCTGCTTCTTACGCTTCGAGGCATCCCCCAAATCTACTATGGAACTGAAATCGGAATGACGCAGGGACCGGATCACGGGAGGTCAAGAGCTGATTTCCCCGGCGGTTTCCCTGGTGATAAACGAAACGCCTTTGCCGCGGAAGAGCGAACGGAAGATGAGAAGCAAGTATTTGAATATGTTCGAGAACTCTTGAGGATACGCAAACAACATCCGGCGCTTCAAACGGGGACACTGGTTCATTTCCCGCCGAAGGATGAGGTGTACTGCTACTTGAGGATTACCGACGATGAAAAGATACTCGTGATTGCAAATAACAACGAGCAGCCAACCGACGTCGACATCCGGCGGTTCAAACACCTGTTAGGTGAAGGCGGGGGAATAAGGAATATCATGACGGGAAAATTCCTCCGCGCCGAAGATGAAATGATCAGAGCTGTGCCTGCACGGACAGTTAGTCTGTATGAGAGAGTAGTCGTTGGACGTTGAGGAAAGGAACCCGCCCCCGCGATTGTGTTCACATCAGAGGGCGGGTGTGCTTCTTCGTTTGCAAGCGGTGTGTATCTGGCGAGGTTTACGGCACGCCAAATAGAAGGTCGACGATTCGACTCGTCGAGCGGGCAAGCCACGGATGCAAGCGGTGTGGTGAAGCTCTCGACCACGCAGAAGCTGGTGTTGACGAAGTAAGAATCTTTCTTAAATCATCTTTCAAGGCCGGCGTGTGCCGGCCTTTCATACCCTCCTTGTATTCATCTCTTGCTTTTCTTCACCTGAAGCGTTTTCATATAGAAGTTCAAACAACGAGCCTTATGCATCGAGTCACCTTCGTAATTATCTTCTTTCCGTTGCTGGCCTTTGGCCAGACCGATACAACCACGCACGGCTGGCCGCTTGCGCCGTTTTTCGGCTCGCATCCCATTACCGGCGTCTTTGGTGAATTCAGGAATACACTCACCTCGGATCATTTTCACAACGGCGTGGATATTCCAAGACCAGACGGAACCCCAGCGTATGCGGTGTTCAACGGAATTGTTACCACCATAGGAACCGTGGCAACGCAGGGAAACAATGCATACGTCCGTGCGGCGTACAATGTGAGCGGGCTTTCAAAAAGCGATGCGTATGTTCATATATCTCCGAACCCTTTGCTCAATGTCGGCGACTCCGTGTATGCATATCAGACCGTTCTGGGGACGATTCTTCCCGGGCTTGGACACGTCCACTTCACGCATGGTACAAGTCCGGGCTACATGAATGGCATCCGTCCCGTGGGAGGCCTGACGCCCTACATCGATATTTATCCTCCAGCCATTCAATGGGTAAGATTTTTCGTTGACCAGACCGACACGGAGTTTCTCCAGGGTCGGGTCAGCGGGCTGGTTGACATTCGTGTTTATGTGAAGGAAACCAATGCATCAAACCCCGGTGAGGTGACCGGTTCGACGAGCAACAACGGAACATATATCATCGGATACAAGATACTCTCGGCGGATACATCCACTGTTATGTATGAACCGCCCTCGGCTGGAGTCCGCTTCCGCTTTGATAGGAAGCCCGGCGACTTCTACGTCCACAATGTTTTTGCAACCGGTTCCGATCTCTCCACTCATATCTATACAATAACAAACGGTCCGGGCGCAGATCTGGTGAATGCCACGCTTGTGGTTGGCAATAGCTCCTGGGATACCGGAACGTTACCGGTTGATGATTATCTCGTGATGATCTTCACTGAAGATACACGAAGCAACGTCGAAACTCTATACGTTCCCATCCATGTCGATAGGTCGGACGTCATAGCACCGGCTCCACCACAACTCAAATCAGTTGTCAATGATAGCGCCGGCAAGATTACGGTGTCGTGGTTTGGCAACATGGAAGGAGATCTTCGCGGCTATCGCCTTTATTTTTCAGCGGATGGTGTTACATGGATTTTGAAAGACGGAGAATCGGTTCTGGCAGCCGGAATGACGGAGAAATCCTACTACAACGTCTTCTCGACAGGTGCGATTTATTTTCGCCTTGCTGCGGTCGATTCTGCTTCGATACCAAATGTCAGCGGCTTCAGTGATTTCTATGGAGTAAAGTTGAACAGTTCGGAAACGAGTGTTCTCGTCGTGGATGGATTTGATCGGACGGAATCCTCTGGAAGTTATCACGAGACGTTCCACCCGTTTGCGATGACGTATGGCCGTTCAGTTCCATTTGATTTCAATACGTGTTCGAACGACGCAATACTGGATAGTTTTATTTCACTTCTGGATTACGATGTGGTACTGTGGGTATTGGGTGATGAATCATCGAACGATGAAACGTTCAGTTCATCCGAGCAGACCTTCGTGAAGGCGTATCTACAAAATGGTGGAAAGTTGTTTGTCTCGGGATCAGAAATCGGATATGATCTCGACAGAGCATCGGGACCGACACAGGAGGACAGGGATTTTCTTCACGACTTCTTAAAGACGAGGTATGTGGGGGACGACTCCAACGAATACACTGTTGTTGGAGACCCATCGTCGATTTTCGGAGATGTTAATTTTCGGTATGGGATTGTAGCAGAAGGGTCTCCATACGATGAGGATTGGCCGGACTATCTTACCCCGGAGCCGGGCGCCAGTGTCCTCTTGCGGTACGCAAACTCGACGAGTTCGGTCTATGCAGGAACAGGATTCAAAGGGATGTTTCCGAACGGAATTGCTTTTGGCGGTGTCGCGGTATTTGGATTTCCATTCGAGACGATTACGACAAAAGCGAACAGGGACACCGTTATGCGTCGCGTCTTTCAGTATTTCGATTACCTCACCGATGTTGCAGAGGGTGAGGGAGAGAATCTGCCTCTTCAGTTCTCGCTCGCACAGAACTTTCCAAATCCATTCAATCCTACCACAACAATTTCCTACCAGGTTCCGGACGAAACATTGGTTGACATAAAGATATATGATATTCTGGGACGTGAGGTTACAACACTTGTTCAGGAAGTGGTGAAGCCCGGGAAATACTCCGTTCGCTGGAATGCCTCTGGAGTTTCGAGTGGGATGTACTTTTACAGGATGAGGGCTGGATCGTTTTCCAAAGTCCACTCAATGATGGTGCTAAAATAATGATGAAGCATTCTTCACTCGTTTTTGTTTGTTCGATATTACTTGCGCTGACATCGTATTCTCAGACGATACTTGAATCGCGGTCAGGAAAGTTTTCTGCCCACATCGAGAGAACCGGAAGTGCAAAGACCTGGCCGGAATCGAATGAATGGACCGCAACAGTAATGAGCGCAGATGGAACACAGCTTTACACCCTTCAGAAAGAAGTTCCTTTCGATTTCCAGTTTCCCGCAATCTATCTCTCCGATCTCGACGGCTCGGCAGTCGTAGTCTTCTCCGCGCATGGCATGATTGAATGGTATAGTCCGTTAGGAAACAGAATAACCGCGCTGTATCCGTTCGGCAGTCACACTCCTGATTATGAACGAGTCATCAAGTGCTCGGTTGCTGAAGACCGTATTGCTTTTCTGGTTTCCTCACCGGAGATGGTAAGCGCACAGATCTACTGTGCAACAATGGAAGGAGAAAAATTGTGGACGGTTGAGCTTCCTTTTCAAAACGCAGGGGAAGTGATGATGTCTCCATCAGGCCGGTATGTTCTGGCGGGGACGTATGCAAGCGAGGGGGAGATTGCGAAGAAGACATTTGTGATTGATCGGGATGGTCACATTCTGCAGGAGCTACCGGGATTGTTCCGTTATGCTGACGTTGATGAGAGAACTGAGACCATCGCTTTTGCGGAGCGCAATAGTGTGATAAAACGGAGAATTCAGGGAGTTGCATCTTCGATTTGGGAGACAGGCAAGCGGGAAACGATTATTACCGACATTCAGTTCATGGATGAGAACGTTCTTGTAACCGTAGAGTCTGTTTTGGTTGAGGGGGGAACGATCAGGTACGTGAATCCCTCACTTGTTCTTCTCGACCATCATGCAAGGATTGTTTCAAGGAAGGATCTCCACTCTGTTTCTACTTCACCGCTGAATGTCCGACGAAGGGAAAATAGTATCGTTATGGATCTTGGAGGAATCCAAACCGAGATGAAAATATCAGAGCTTTTCTCACAGCAATAATTATATCATCGTAGTTCTTCGAACCTTCCTGTCTTCTTGTTCTTTCGCACGTTATCCCAGTTGAAGTACATTCCATTCATGCCGACGTACACTCCGTGCGGCAGAGCCTGCGCGAAAGCGAGTGCACTTCCAAGATTAAACAAACCGTCTGAACTCCCAAACTTGTAGGGAATCATTGCACCCGTCAGGATGATTGTTTTGGCGAGACCCTGTTCCCCCAGAACCCGTGCCGTTTGATCCATGGTATCGGTGCCGTGCGTAATGACGATCTGGCTTTCCTTTGCAGAGCTGCAATGCTTGAGAATCAGTTGCCGATCGGCATCGGTCATCTCAAGGCTATCGATCATCATGAGTGTCCTGATGTCCACCTCGACACGCGCCCGCGCAAGTGTCAGCATTTCCTTCAAATGCGTATCCTTGAAGAAGAGCGTTCCGTCGATCTCGTTGTATTCCTTGTCGAACGTCCCTCCCGTTATGAAAATTCTAATAGCCATTTACCCTGCTGATGTGTGATGATAAAAAATATTCGGAGGCAAGATAAGGAGAAGTCCAGGTGCAGGCAATCATTGATCGCCCCACATCATGATCTTGATTCTCCCACGCTTTTTCTCTACCTTTTTTCCGCTTTCACTGCCCGGATGGTGAAATTGGCAGACCTGCCTGCCGGTTTACCCACCGTAGGTGGGCAGGCAGGCACGCTAGCTTCAGGAGCTAGTGGCCGTGAGGTCGTGCAGTGGTTCAAGTCCTGTTCTTCGGAGGAAAGTTACAGCAAAGAAAGTACTTTGCCCGGATGGTGAAATTGGCAGACACGCTAGCTTCAGGAGCTAGTGGCCGTGAGGTCGTGCAGGTTCAAGTCCTGTTCCGGGCACAAAAAGACCCTTGCAA
>DASWHW010000176.1:0-10567 GCA_036397975.1 Bacteroidota bacterium | reverse complement strand
AACACAGATCAACTTCGACTTGCCCGAAGCTGGCAACGTCTCGTTGGTAATCTATGATGTGTTAGGAAGGGAAGTTGCGAAGTTGGTGGACAGCTATCATGAGGCTGGCTATCACTCGGTCACCTGGAACGCTTCTTCGTTTGCAAGCGGTGTGTACCTGGCGAGGTTCGTCGCCCGCCAAATAGAAGGCGGGCGAGCAACGGATGCGAAGGGATCTTTAAGATTCTCAACCACGCAGAAGTTAGTGCTGACGAAGTAGATTCATTTCGTCTCAAGAGAGCAAGGCCCGGGTCATTGCTGCCCGGGCCTTTTATTTTTGCCTTTGCCCACCGGAATCGTCCCTTCTTCCTCTCCTCACTTCATACAAAAACACCGCGCTCGCGCTCGCAGATTCCCTCCGAAATACCCGACTCCTCGTTGCCCAGAACCACGCAGAGGTTCTCACCAAGGGATGCCTCTGCTAACGATTTTGAGGAATGTGCGCATCGGCTGCACCAGTGTTCCAAAATGGGTGCGCAACTCCTGCAGGGTTGACTGCAAGTCGCTTACATGGCGCACGTTCAAACCAAAGGTCGTCCCCATCGAATTCTTCACACCACTGCGCAGGTACGGACTCGCCGCTCGTTCCCCTGCAATCAGTAGATCGACCCCAATGGCTGCGCAGTTACGGGTGACGACTCCAACGTTCTCTGCTTGTGTCAGACCATCCAATGCAAACAACGTGATGCGGTGAGCGAAGCAGGCGTCGGACGGCCTGCTCTCCTTCGATGACAACGACGCCTTCTCTCTTGTGCTCCTCATAGCGACGAAGCGTACGGAAGGGAACAAACGCAGTCAAGTCAAGAGAGGTAACGTGGGTGACCTTGATGGGGGTGGACATGAAAAGAAAAGGCAACGATAAACGGTCGTTAGGAGAGCTTTATCTGGTACTGCTGAATTTTCGTGTAGAGCGTTTTGAGGCTGATGCCAAGGACTTTGGCGGATTCGGTCTTGTTGCCGCGGAAGCTGCGAAGAACTCCTTCAATGTGCATCCGTTCGATTTCTTTTAACGCCATTGCCGTGCCGATCTTGTTGTCGGATGAACCTCCGGTTGGAAGCATCAACGGCGACGTTGAGAGAGAGAGATCATGCGGTTCGATGGTGTTGTTGTGGCAGAGAATCGCTGCCCGTTCGATCACATTCTCCAACTCACGAATGTTGCCCGGCCAATCGTATTGCATCAATACTTCCATCGCCTTTGGGGAAATTGTCTTCTTCACCTTCGTTTTCATTCTGATGGTGAGGAAAGAGGCAACAAGCAATGGTACATCACTTTTGCGGGCCTTCAGCGGAGGAATATCGATGGTGATGACATTCAAGCGATACAACAGATCCTCGCGGAATCTTCCTTCCTTCACTTCTTCTTTGAGATTCTTGTTCGTCGCTGAAAGAATACGGCAATCCGCCTTCAAGACGGTGTTGCCGCCAACGCGACGAAATTCTCCACTCTGAATAAACCGGAGAATCTTCGGCTGAACGATCGGGCTGATATCGCCAATTTCATCAAGGAACAGGGTTCCGTTGTTTGCAATTTCTACAATACCTTGTTTTGTGCTGCGGGCATCGGTAAATGCCCCTTTTTCGTATCCGAACAACTCGCTTTCGATAAGGGTGTCCGGAATAGATGCGCAGTTGAGCGTCACGAACGGCAGATCGCGCCGGTCGCTATTCTGAAAGATGTAGCTGGCGATAAGTTCTTTTCCGGTTCCGCTGGGGCCTTGAATCAGGACCGTCGATTCCGTAGGAGCAACCTTGCGCGCAATATCCAGCACCTTCCGGAATGTTTCACTCTCGCCCACCATCTCATTCGGGCCCGCAAGACGCGTCAACTCACTCTTCATCACGATGTTATCAATGAGAAGCTGGCGTCGCTCCAATGCGCGTTCGATGGTGGAGAGAAGATCGTCGGAAGTGGTGGGCTTCGTGATGTAATCGTACGCGCCGACCTTCATGCATTCGACTGCGATCGGAATACTCGCAGAACCGGTGAGCATGATGACTTCGATCGCAGTAAAATTCTGTTTAATGAATTTCAACACTTCGATGCCATCAACCTTCGGCATCTTCACGTCACATAACACCACGTGGTAGGGTTTCGTTTGTACTGCATTGATTGCAGAAACTCCGTCTCCTGCGGTATCGGCGGTATAGCCGTCCCCCGTGAGAAGAGAAGAGAGCATGTAGCGGAACGCCTCTTCATCGTCAACTACCAGTATCGAATATTCCTTTTTGCTCATCGCGGGTCCGGGGATCGTGTGAAACGTCAGCACACTGTAAATTCGCACTCACTATAGAGAAAACTGTTTTGAAAGTCAACATAAGACCCCCGTAATTCATTGATTTTTAGGGCATTACTCCGTACTTTGCCCGCGCAACCGACACCGCATCATCTAATCTCTCCACCGAAAAATTCGGCAACCCATGAAACTGACCGACAAAGTTCTTCAGGCATCTCCCAAAGTGCTCTTGCATGACCATCTTGATGGAGGCGTCCGCCCGGAGACCATTGTCGAGCTTGCCCGCGACCTTCACTACGAGAAACTACCGACGGCGGACCCGGGAGAACTGGCAGATTGGTTCCAACGGGGCGCGAAGCGTGGAAGCCTTCCGATGTACCTCGAAGGCTTTGCACACACGTGCGGCGTTATGCAGTCCGACGAAGCGCTGGAACGCGTCGCGTACGAGATGATGGAAGATATGTACAACGATGGCGTCGTGTACGTGGAAACCCGCTTCGCACCGGTGTTTCATACGGACAAAGGCCTCCACTGGGACGACGTGGTCAATGCTGTGCTCAAGGGAATGGAGCGTGGGAAAAAGGATTTCGGCGTGGAATACGGCCTCATTATATGTGCGATGAGAAACATGAAGCTCTCGCAAGAGATGGCCGAGCTTGCTGTGGACTATCGTGAGCGAGGTGTTGTCGGCTTCGATCTCGCAGGAGAAGAAGGAGGATATCCTCCGAAAAAACACGTCGATGCATTCCAATACATTCAGCGTGAGAATTTCAACATCACCATACACGCGGGAGAAGCGTTCGGCATAGAAAGTATCTGGCAGGCAATTCAATGGTGCGGTGCACACCGCATCGGACACGCAACCCGTTTGATTGAAGACATCGGGTTGGACAAATCCGACCCGACTAAAATCACCCATATGGGATACCTCGCCCAGTATGTTCTTGACAAGCGTATTCCCCTGGAAATCTGCCTGACCAGCAACGTGGATACAGGAGCCGTTTCCAGGATTGAAGAGCACCCGTTCGGACTCCTCTTCCGTTACAAGTTTCGCGTTACGCTCAATACGGATGATCGATTGATGAGCGATACCACTATGACGAAAGAATTCAAGGTTGCGCATCAGGTATTCAAACTTACACTCGATGATTTCGAAAAAATCACGATCAATGCGATGAAGAGCGCGTTCATACCATACAACCGTCGGATAAAGATCATCTACGATGTCATTAAACCGGGGTACGCCAAAGTACGCCAGGGATTGAAGCGACGGAAGTAAGACCATGCACAGAGTGTTTATCGGGCTGCTTTTCGCACTCGCTGGTTGTTCTCATACATATCCCTATCTCGTCATCAACGATCAATGCATGTGCGAACACTACGTCGTCGAAGATCCGGATGCGTCGCTGGTCTACACATTTCTCGCGGAGTATCACATTGACGAAGGGATTACCACTCGCGTTTCCATTACTATTGATAATCAGTCAACGGACACGCTCAGGTTCAGTCAGGGATATGTCCTCGTTGAGTCGCGTAATATTCCATATCAGATGAACAAGAAATCCATCGCTCTTGACCTTCCTGATGCTCCACCCGGAACAGCGAGAACTCTTGCTCTTGACGGTCGCTGGGAAAATGTCGATGGGGAGGATCCATGGCTGCGGATCGCCGGCGAAGAGCTTGCTATTACTATCAAGGATCTGGTTGAGGGGTCGCGAAAGGTGCGGACACAGGAATTTCGTACGATTCCACGGAATCCTCATCTTGCACAGTAGTTCAACAATGAACCTTTATATCATCCGACATGCAGAAGCCCTTCCTCCGGGAGGGAAGGTCGGGGATGATCGTGAACGCATCCTCTCGCCCCAAGGAGAAAAAGATGCGCTGATTGTCGGAAGCCATCTGTTGCGGCTTGATCAAGAAATTCGACTGCTTCTTACGAGTCCGCTGAAACGGGCTGTCCAAACCGGTGAGAACATTGCCAGAAGTTACGGTAGGTCACTTTCTCCCCAAGCAACGCCCAACCTTGCACCGGGCTTTGATGTTGCCGATCTTCTCAAGGAGATCTTTTCTCTTTCGAATGGTGCCAGTGTCGTTGCCATTGGACATATGCCGGAAGTGAACCATTTGGTTGCTCATCTCATCGCTCACAACGCACCCACGATGATTGAGATGCGGCCGGGGACTATTGCCCATGTTGCGCTTCAGGGAACGCCGGCCAGGCCCGTCGGACAACTTCGCTCTGTCCTTTTCCCTGGCATGATACGGCTAATGTCGGAACAATAATTATGAGGACGAAATGGAAATTACCGTCGTCGCCATTGACAAGCCCGAGGAGATGAATTTTATTCTCGGGCATTCGCATTTCATCAAAACGGTGGAGGATTTGTACGAAGCAATTGTGCAAACCAACCCCTCGATGAAGTTCGGAATCGGCTTTTGTGAAGCATCGGGACCGGCGCTTGTGCGCTTTGTTGGGAACGAAGAACGTCTCGTAGAGCTTGCAAGGAAGAATGCTCTTTCTCTTGCGGCTGGGCACTCATTTATTATCTTTATGGAGGGTGGTTTTCCCATCAACATTCTGAACACGATCAAAAACGTGCCGGAAGTCTGCCGTATCTTTTGCGCAACCGGCAACCCCACCCAGGTTCTCATCGCCGAGACAGAGCAGGGGCGTGGTATTGTGGGAGTGATCGATGGGCTCAAAACGAAAGGTGTCGAGACCGATGCCGATATTGAGCAACGAAAAAATCTACTGCGCACCATCGGCTATAAACTCTAGTTCAAAAAATCTCTATTCATTTCTAAAGGAGCACCATAATGAAAAACCGAAGCATGTCGACACCGTGGGTGTTGGTTATCGTCCTCTGCATTGTTATTGCCGGACTTCTTTCATTCCAGGCGGATGCACAGAAGAAGGGTGGATCGTTCAAAGATCAGTTCACAGAACATATTGGCAAGAAAACCAATCTTGGGAAATTGCAGGAGGTCACGGGTGAATACATCGTGACCAGTGACGAAGGGGTCACGTTCATCTACCAAATCAGCGCTCTCCAGGGCCTCCGTATGGAGAACAACGAAGAGAGCGGAGGTGTTGTTCTCGAGATCTTATTGAAGTAATTTTCCAGCCTGAACGGGAGAGAGGGGGAAGAATGCCTGAAGTAGTGGAACACAAGACGCGGTCGGCAATTCACGCGCCGCACGGGACTCAGTTGCAATGTAAAGGCTGGCTCCAGGAAGCTGCGCTCCGCATGTTAATGAACAATCTCGATCCGGATGTTGCCGAAAAGCCGGATGAGCTGATTGTCTATGGGGGCGTGGGCAAAGCTGCGCGCAACTGGGAATGTTACGACGCTATTGTGCGCAGTCTGAAAGCACTGGAAAACGACGAGACCCTTCTCGTCCAATCAGGCAAGCCGGTCGGCATATTCTCCACTCACACAGACGCACCGCGTGTCATCATTTCAAACTCAATGCTCGTCCCTCAATGGGCAACATGGGATGAGTTTCGCCGTCTCGAAGCCTTGGGGCTCACCATGTATGGCCAGATGACTGCGGGAAGTTGGATTTACATCGGTACGCAGGGAATATTGCAGGGAACGTACGAGACTTTTGCGGCATGTTCTAACCGGCACTTTGGCGGGAGTCTTGCGGGGAAACTTCTCGTCACTGCCGGCCTCGGAGGCATGGGCGGTGCACAGCCGCTCGCAGCGACTATGAACGGCGCTGCCTGTCTTGCTATCGAAGTTGACCGAGGACGGATTGAGAAAAGACTGAAGACCGGCTACGTCGATGAAATGACTGAGTCGCTCGACGAAGCGTTGCTCACCTTGCAAACCGCAAAGGAATTGAAAGAAGCAAAGTCAGTAGCGTTGCTCGGGAATGCCGCAGAAATCCTCCCTGAACTTCTCCAGCGCAACATCGTCGTCGACGTGCTGACAGACCAGACTTCTGCGCACGACACGTTGAACGGCTACGTCCCTGCCCATATCTCATACGAGGAAGCGCTCGCTCTGCGTACATCGAACGCAAAAGAATATGTGAGGCGTGCCCAGGAATCCATCGTCGAACATGTGGAGACGATGCTCGCATTGAAAAAGCGAGGTGCGGTTACGTTCGACTATGGGAATAATATTCGGGGCGAGGCGTTGGCGAATGGACTGAAGAACGCGTTCGACATTCCGGGCTTCGTCCCCGAATACATTCGCCCTCTCTTCTGCGATGGCAAAGGCCCGTTCCGCTGGGCTGCACTCTCCGGCGATCCGGAGGATATTTACAGAACCGATCGGGCGGTGACGGAAACCTTTCCTGAGAACAAGCAGTTGTGTCGATGGATTGAGAAGGCACAAAAGGAGGTGCATTTTCAGGGACTGCCTGCGCGCATCTGCTGGCTTGGTTATGGTGAACGGGCAAAGATGGGGAAGATATTCAACGACCTTGTCCGGAACGGTGAGATTAAAGCACCCATCGTTATTGGAAGAGATCATCTTGATTGCGGTTCGGTGGCGTCCCCTAACCGCGAAACAGAAAAAATGAAGGATGGAAGCGATGCCATCGCCGACTGGCCGATTCTCAACGCGATGCTGAACTCTATTGGCGGCGCGAGCTGGGTGAGCGTACATCATGGCGGTGGCGTGGGGATGGGTTTGTCGATTCACGCAGGGATGGTGGTTGTTGCCGACGGCACCAAAGAGGCGGAGAAACGTCTCGAACGAGTTCTTACGTATGATCCCGGTATGGGCATCGTTCGTCATGCCGACGCAGGATACGATCGTGCGATAGAGAATGCACGCACCATAGGTGTAAAGATTCCCATGATGGAATAGAGATGATTGCAGGCTTATGCGCATCATGCCTCCATGCAGAGACAATAGCAACCACGCGAGGGAGCACATTCATTCTCTGCACACTCTCCAAGAAAAACTCCGCTTTCCCTCGGTATCCGCGTCATCCTGTTCTTTCGTGCACAGGCTTTCAAAAAGGTAACGATGAAACAACTGATTCGGCCCGAAACGGAGATGGAAACATCCTGCCCCAAAAACCGTAAAAAGTTCCAGTCCTTCCAGTTCACTTCCATCAGTATTGAATGATTGACCCGATACGCTTCAAGAAAGTACTCCTTACCATTCTCAAGGTTCTCATAGTCTTTGAGCTCATCCGTGCGATGAGTGCTGGTTTTTCGACAGGGGACTGGGATCGGCTCGGGATCGACCTGCTCCTCGCCGGCGGATTATACCTGACCTGGGACCGCATTCGCATGACGCTCCGCGACAAGAAAGCGGCGTACCGCACAAAGATGGAAAGCGGTGGGGAGAATGTTCGTCTCTGGGATGCTTTCATTTTTTCGCTTCTTTGGAGTGATGAGATTTACGGCGATATCCCATCCGACCGGAAGCGGCTGGTGGTTATTTCGTACACGCTTATTGCGCTCGGACTCATCGCTTCGTTTTTCGAAATCGGCAGCGGGCTAATGCCCCTGATTATTTCAGGCGCATTGGTCCTTGCGGCGGTGAATCTGCTTGCGTGGGTAGTTTCCTCGGAACGAGGTGAAAAAGATGAGTTGAAAACGGAGCTGCGTCTTGCTCATGAGGTGCAACTCTCCCTCATGCCGAAAGAACAACCGTCGGTCCACGGATTTGATATTGCGGGCACGACGATTCCCGCCAGGGAAGTTGGAGGAGACCATTACGATTACGCCTCTCTGGATGGCGGATCGAAGTTCGGGATTTCTATCTTCGATGTTTCCGGAAAGGGAATGCAGGCAGCCATGTCCGCCGTGTTTACCAGCGGCGCCTTCGCAAGCGAGGCAAAGCAAACGACCTCTCCCGCCGATATCCTCACCCGACTCAATGCGACGGTCTATTCGCACAGCAAGCGTGGACACTTTGTTGCTTTTCTCCTTGCATCGTTCGATCTTGCAACACAGACGCTTGCATTCGCAAACGCCGGTCAGATGAAGCCGTTGTTGCGCTCGGGAGACATGGTGCAGTGGTTAGAATCTAACGGCGTTCCGTTTCCGCTCGGCATGACCGAGGATGCAGCATACGAACAGCAGTGCGTTCAGTTGCAAACCGGTGACTTGCTTCTCCTGTTGACAGATGGCATAACGGAGGCAATGAATGCACACCAGGAATTGTTTGGCACAGAGCGATTGGAGAAATTTGTGGGATCGATTAACTGCAAGGATTGTTCTGCACAGGAAATACTCGAATTGATTGATCAGGAAATCAAGATGTTTGCAGGGGATGCACCACAACATGACGATATGACGATGGTCGTCGTGAAGGTGCATTAGCCGATGAATGGATGGACGCTCCGCTGTACGCTTAGAAGCATTACTCTTCTTTTCCTCCCATTTCTCCTTCATGCACAGGATTCCCGGTTCAATTTGCAGCTCGCTATGGATTCTCAGTCTGCCGAGAGAACCATCGAGCTTTATCGCGGCCTTGGTAGTCCAACGCAGATTTCTTCTCTTCGGGGAAGTCAGCTCGCACTCGCCACAACAGCAGCTCTCTCCAGGCGACCGCTGACCGCGGCGACGCTTGAAGAGCAACTGCAGGCAGTAAAGTTCGGTCAGACAACCGGCGATGATGTATTCCAGTTGAAAGGTGCACACGCGACAGCCGCAGAAATGGATGAGTTGCTCCGCGAAATGAAGACGCGAAACTTTTCACGGCGCGTTGTTTCGACCGTGGAGCAGTTGTTTCCTGCGGGAACTAGCATCGCCGTTAGTGTTCCGATGTACGTCGTTGCCTTCGGACATCAGAATATTGATGCCTATGTGAACCGCGTTGTCTGGCGCGGTAATACACCGTCGTTTGTGGGAGAGGGTGCAGGACAAGTTACTATCGTGTTGAACCTTGCCAAGGCCGTGCACTACGGGCGAGATGTGGACGAGCGGTTTTTGTGGACGATGAGCGTTGTTGCGCACGAGGTCTTTCACGCTGCGTTCTCGGTATATAAGGAGCAGTCTACTCCATGGAGAAGATACTACGCGGCACAAAGGACATACTTTGATCAGCTCGCCGATCTCTCACACAATGAAGGGATTGCATATTATCTTTCTCTTATTCAACGCTCCCGCGGCAAATTTCAGCCGAGCGAGGTGAGCAATGTGCAACAGGCGATCGGTGATTTCAACAATCATGCTCATGAACTCCTCTCCCCCACCACACCAGCTCAGCGTTCCCAACGGATCATTCAAGAGTCAAACACATCCGGCTACTGGGAGAATTACGGTTCGATCACGGGAATGATTATCGCCCGCGCGATCGATAACAATCTTGGGCGACAGGCTCTTACCGAAACCATCGCCGACGGTCCGGATGATTTTTTTGGAAAGTATATTCGTTTGATGAAAACCGTCGGCGACCTGCCGCAGCTCGCGCCCGAGGTCGTACGGTATTTTGAAAGAAGAAGATGAACGCCTGATTGTTTGAGACCTACTTGCCCGCACCCCCTTCTTCACTTTCCTTTTCTTCAACCGCAACCGCTGGAATATCTTTACTCTTCACCAGCGCGTTAAACGCTGGCAGGTCGGTTTCCACAATCCCCTTCAGCATTGCCAACTCCTTGTCAATCAATGCGACGAGCTCATCCCGCACTGCAATGGACTGGTCTGTTGGTCGATAGTCACCTGCTGACGCGCCGCTGCCAACACCGGAGAGCTTGTCATTCAAACGAATAGGGAAATTCAGCGGATCCTGTCCGCTCTTGTTTTTTGTCTGATACAATTCTTCCTCGATTGTTTTCAATCGGACGAGAATTTCCTTTCCGCCTTTTTGATTTCTTCATCAGCCGGATGTGACTTAATCCGCTCATTCACACCATTGATTTGTTTCTGGATGTTGCGAATCCGTTTGATCCCCTGATGTGTTTCAGTCAGTTTGTCCCGAACGCTCAGTACAAAATCAAACTGTGCCTTTAGGTCTGCCCACCATTATTTGTCTTCCACACTCCTCCGCCGGTTCCCCCAAAGTAGAAGGTCATCGGTTTTCCCGGCACACCAGCAACTGCAGCAGAGCGTCCACCACGATAAGGGCCAATCGACCGGTACTTTAAAGCGGAAAACGCTGAATCAAAAAACCATTTTCGACTGTCCGGGAACAGTTCCCGGAATGAAAAGAAGAAGCATAACAAGTGTCGAAAGTACTTGCCCCGAGCGGTAGCAGCGGGAATTCATTGATCCTCCACATTGTGGTGATGGTGTGAGGAGAATTTACGTTTTGACTTCGTTTGATACAGACGCGAGCGAGTGGATGTAATCCAACGTTTGGTCTAGAATGTCGACG
>DASWHW010000175.1:0-25725 GCA_036397975.1 Bacteroidota bacterium | reverse complement strand
AATCCGTTTCGCAGCATTGCTGTCCGATGCGTCGAGACGGTCTACGCGTTGGGTGAAGCACTCCGTATCATTGCCAATTATGAAATGCCGGAAGCCGCCGCAGTTCCTGTGCAGCCGGTTGCAGGAACTGGCTTTGGTGCGACAGAGGCGCCGCGCGGCACATTATATCATCGCTACAAAATTGGCGGCGATGGTTTGATCATGGATGCCAAGATCGTCCCGCCCACGTCCCAGAACCAGGAAACGATTGAAAACGATCTCCGAGCATTCGTTGGAAGAAATACGGATCTGCCGAAAGATGAACTCACCCGGCGATGCGAACAGGCTGTGAGGAACTACGATCCGTGCATTTCCTGCGCTACTCATTTTCTCACACTCACAACGGAAGAGGTACCGTGATGGAACCCCAGCGACAAGGGTGGACCCTGGTCATTGGTGTGGGGAACGAAATGCGCGGGGACGATAAACTAGGCTTGATAGCAGCCCGGTCAATTCAGAAAAAGACGTTCCTGGACGTCCATGTGGTGGAGCACAGTGGAGAAGGGGGTTCCCTGTTCGAGATACTAGGGCAGGAGGAGAGAGTGTTCCTGATCGATGCCCTGGCCCCCCGACATTCATCCGGTGAGATTCATATCATCAATGTTCATGCACGACCGATTCCATCATCGATGTTTGGATTCTCATCGCATGCATTCGGTGTCGCACAAGCGATTGAGCTTGGCCGGAGACTCGGAAAGCTGCCACATACATTCCGCCTATTTGGAATCACCGGCTACTCGTTCGGCGTTGGTGACCCCCTCTCCGTCCCTGTCGTTGAGGCTTTACCGTTTCTCGTCCGTGCGGTCGAACAGGAGGTTCAGCTGTTCGAATCCGAACGATATCATTACACTAAAGGAGATATGTCATGAAACCATTGTTCTTACTTCTCTTTTTCCTTCTTGATATTTCTTATTTCACTATTGACCGCGCCGTCGCTGGTGACGAGCTATTGGCAATTGTTCAGTCCGAGCAAGTTAGTCGTTTGCATGAAGCTGTCGGATGTCGCCTGTATCAGCGCCTCGGAGATCACGCGCTCATTGGACTGACCAATCGTGAGGCACAGCGCGCGATCAGCACCGGCGTCACGATGGTGCCGGTCGATGATCACCCGTGGTCTTCTGCGTATGCGGTCATCAGTGATCGGCAGAAAAGACTCAGGCAGGATCAGCTCACTCGAGAAGGCTTGCAGGTTCTCTTCGTTGCTGACGATCTCTTTTTGGTAAAAGGTCCGGCGTCTCTCTTCGATGAACTGTCCCTCCGGGGATGGAGCGTTGTTCCTGTTCCCCCGAATGATCTATGGCGCAACCCTCAGGCTGTTCATCTTCCCGGGAGAATCCTTCAACCGTCGGAGGAGATTAACTTGATCCTGTCACACATTGCTGATTCGATGATCACCTCATCTATTCAGGACTTGCAGGATTTCGGTACACGGTATTATATGAACGCCAATCGCGACAGCATTTCCGGATGGTTGAGGAATGAGTTTTTCTCGTTTGGGTTCACCGATGTTGTTCTGGACAGTTTTCAGTACAACGGAACCTGGCAGAAGAATGTCATTGCCACGCTTCCCGGCAGTTCTTCCAAAGAGCTCATCATTGGAGCGCACCATGATTCATATTCATCAAACCTGAGTGCGGCACCAGGTGCGGATGATAACGCAACCGGAACCGCAGCAGTTCTCGAAATGGCTCGTGTGTTGAAAGAAATGAATTATCAACCCTCGTTGACATTACGTTTTATCACCTTTGCCGCCGAAGAGGCCGGATTAAGAGGGAGTGCTTCCTATGCACAACGAGCGAGACAACAAAACCGGGATATCACCGTGATGATGAATTATGATATGCTCGGGTATCGAAATCAATCGTCATCCGACCGGGATTTTTACATCGTCTGGTATCCGGGGAGCGAAGCGTTCTCCGACCTTCATGCCGCTGCGGCCTCAATGTACACAACCCTTACGCCTGTTATGACATCGTCGTATCGCGGAAGCAGTGACAGCTATCCGTTCTATCAGCAAGGCTATAGCGCAGTCTTCTGCATCGAGCGTGATTTCAGTCCGTATTATCATAGTCCGAATGATCTCCTGCAGTATTTGGAGATTCCGTATGCAAAGGAAATTGTGAGGGCCGGGATGGCGATGCTTCTCATCCTTGATGAATTGCCGCCGGCCGTGGATGGATTCGCTCTTCGCGATAGGGGAGACGGTTCCTCACTGTTTGCGTCATGGGATGACGCTGCGATTCCAGACGTCCGTGAGTATCGGGTGTACGTCGGTCAACTCCCTTTTTTGTACGACACCAGCTACGTTGTCTCTGGAACCTCAACCATGGTTCCGAACCTCATCGAGGGGAGGCAGTATTTTGTCGGCGTTGCGGGAATTGATTTGACTGGCCGGGAAGGATTGATCGCTGAAAAAACGGCTGTGCCGTGGATGGTCCCGCTGCCGCCTCGATCGCTAACTGCTTCGCCTCCCTGGTCTCGTTTGGATTGGCGCCCTGGCGACGAGGTAGACCTTTTGGGGTACCACGTGTATCGGTCCCTGGATTCGTCCCAGTCCTTCATCCGTTTGACGTCCGAACCCGTTCAAGATACAACGTATACCGACTCAACTTCGAGTCAGACGTTGCGATCATACTTCGTGACTGCTGTCGATTCGACGGCACACGAAAGCCAACCGTCAGACACGATCGAAGTGGCACCAACAGTGTCGGTCGAACGAACGGGGTTTTCTGTTCCGTCGATTTTCCGCCTTCATCAGAATTTTCCTAATCCATTCAACCCGGAAACGGAAATCTCCTATGAGATCCAAACGAAGGCATATATCGAACTCATCGTGACAGATTTTCTCGGTCGATTGGTAACGACTCTGGTCAACAAAGAACAGGCACCTGGATTCTATCGTATTCGCTGGGATGGCTCGGCGTCATCAACGGGCGTCTATTTCTGCACGTTGAAATCAGGCAGTAAGATGCAGACCATCCGAATGATGCTTCTCCGATAAGTGCAAGGATGTGTTCGCACCTTTGGGAAAGCGCTCCGTCTTCTTTCCCACTTCTGGAAAGAAGGCCGGAATTTAGGCTGGAACAAGACCGTTGATCCGGCACGCATCTTGGAGAAAAAAACATAGCAACGCATATCATAGCAATGGGAGGAAAGAATGGATGCTTTTGAAAGGGCCTTTGCCCGACTCCTGGTAGAAGCGATGGGGCATGAAGATGCTGCCCGCGATGCATATCTTCGAGCAGCGGAGTTTGCCGCGGACCCGGACATGCAATCAATGCTGACAGATTTGGCGAATCGAAGCCTCGACCATCACGACATCATCGAAGAAAAAATGAACGAACTACATTTGTCGACTGGCGATGTCACACAATGAGTGCTCGGGGGGGGACTGAGTTGACGGTCGAATCGATTCGCGATCATCGATGAAGAGCAAATGGAGGCGTACTATGAACACTAAAACATCATTTCACCCGAAATCAAAGACTGGATCGGCGAGAGCCGAAGCAAATAGAAGACTATTCGCGAAGCAAAAAATCCTTGCGATGAATGTCATTGGTTCAACCGGCTCCGGCAAAACCACACTTCTCGAAAGAACTATTGAGGAGCTCAACGAGAAGGTTTCGATCGGAATAATTGAAGCAGACGCGCACAATGCGCTGGACGCGCAACGGCTTCGTGAACTGCATGTTCCTGTCGCCCAGGTGATAACGAATGGCTTATGCCACCTGGAGCCGAAAATGGTTCACAAGGCCATGAAGGACCCAAGCCTGCAGGACAAGGAAGTGCTTTTTATCGAAAACGTAGGAGGCGTCATTTGTCCCCCAACGATCGATCTGGGAGAATCTATGAAGGTGGCGGTTCTCAGCCTCGCGGAAGAGGACACAGGGCCAATAAAGTATCCGTCACTATTCAAAAATGCCGATGTTCTGATTATCAACAAGATCGATCTTTTGCAATGGGTCTCATACGAACTGGAGAGCATGACGACGCATGCGCTTGCCCTCAATCCCGATCTCAAAATCTTTCAGCTTTCTGCCGTTATGGGGCACGGGTTAAGAGACTGGAGCACGTGGCTTCTGCACGAGATTCGGACACGTCAGGAAGTTGTTCTCGCATAGGCCGAGACGATTCAATTCACATTCAGACAAAAGTCCAGATGCATATATCGCGTTCATCAATTCGACAAGGAGAATCCGTATGAGCGATCTTACAGGTACCATCATTGAGATTGTCGTGGAGGGTGGCATCACGTATGCTCTCCTCGGTAGAGGTGGATTGAAGGAGAAAGTATCCCTCACCCTCGTGATGGATGCTCGCGTTGGCGACGAAGTCCATGTGGAATCCGGTGTTGCCATGGCGACGACGCCGCGTCGGTCCACAGTGCTGGTCGGGTAAACCGTCGATGAAGATAGGCTTCTGCACCGTTCCTCTTTTGGAAGGGACGGGCGAGAATCATGAAATGGTTATGTGATGGACGGCTCCGTCGAATCTAGTGAAGATGAAATTGCAGCGATGGTCGAAAAAGTAAGTACCGAACGAATGAGGTGAGATATGATTATCGAAGAGATTGATTCCATGAGCGTAGAAGAACTGATCGGCCGGGCCATCAGGCAGGAAGAGGCTGGGCTCCAATTCTATGAAAAAGCGTATCACGCCGCTGGCAACGAGGCAGCACATGCTTTTGAAGAACTGGCGAATGATACACTTGCGAGGATCCGAAAGCTCCAACGGTTGCGCGCGGAGATTGCGGATATGCGACTTATTGCAGGGGCGATGGCCGACTGATGGACCGGGTTCAGGAAAGGATATTCTGTTCCGGCAGCCAGATGATTGCGGAAGGCGCGATCAATGCCGGATGTCGGTTTTTTGCCGGGTATCCCATTACTCCGGCGTCCGGTATTTACAAACACATGATAGAGTTGCTTCAGAAACGGGGTGATCTTGCAATCAGCGCGCCGGACGAGATCTCCGCATTGGCTTATTGCGTTGGCGCGTCCATGCGTGGCGTGAAAGCGATGACGGCGACGTCAGGTCCGGGGTGGGCACTCATGATTGAAACGCTGCAGTATGCGTTGATGACGGAGACGCCTGTTGTCATTGCGATGGTGCAACGTCTGGGTCCAAGCACCGGCGGTGCAACACAAGGTGCGCAAGGAGATATCCTTCTGACCGAGTTTTGTACCAGTGGTGGCTATACGATTCCGGTGTTTTGTCCTTCCACAGCAGCCGAATGTTATGACCTGACGGTAACGGCATTCAACTGGGCTGAACGACTTCGATCACCCGTTGTTCTCCTGACTGATAAAGAAGTGGCAATGACGAGCGAAACTGTCGACCCATTGCGTTTGACGACTATGCCGTTAGTAGAGCGCACTCCCGCAAACCCGAAGGAACGTGAGCGGTGGCGCATGTATGACTTCCAGAACACTGCGGATGTTCCGGAGTTCGCACCCGTCGGTGGTGCGTTGAAAGTATCGGCGACCGGTTCCGCACATAACAAGGGGGGCTTCCTCAAGAAGAATGACAAGGAAACCATCGAAGTTCTCCTCCATCTGGAAGAAAAGATCAATGGCCGTCGGGATGAACTCGCTCTTGCCGCAACAGACAAGCAGGATGGAGCAAGCACGCTCGTCGTCAGCTACGGGATCACCGCTCGCGCAGCGGACCAAGCAGTGAAGACAGCGCGGGCACAGGGCAAGAAGGCTTCGAGCATTGCGCTCAAGAGTCTCTTTCCAATTCCTGAGGAGTCCCTGCGGATGGCGGCGGTGGGGGCGGACCGCATTGTCTGTGCCGAAGAAAATCTTAACGGGCAGTACTTCAAACTCATCGCGCACCTTTTTCCAGATGCCAAACATGTTCGTATCAACCGAGTCGGGCGTATGATCACACCAACGGAGATTGAGAATGCAATCCTCTGATCATTCAACATATCTCAAACCAGATTGTACGATGCCCTTCTGCAAAGGGTGTGGACATACCAATGTCCTTCGTAAACTCAATGATGCACTTGTTCAGCTGTCTCTTGATCCGTCCGACATTTGCCTTGTCACCGATATCGGGTGCATCGGGCTTGCCGACTCCCTTTTTGATTCTCCCCACTCGGTCCACACGACGCATGGGCGCTCCACCGCATTTGCGACTGGCATTGCTCTGGCAGACAGTGTCTTGGCGGAGAAGAAGCTGAAGACGATAGTCCTGATTGGAGATGGGGGCGCGATGATCGGTCTACTCCACCTTGTGAATGCGGCCCTCCTCAATGTGGACGTCACCGTCGTGTTGTGCAATAATTTTCTCTTCGGCATGACCGGCGGACAGAATTCCGCCATGTCGCCTCTTGATTTCGTAACCCCGACGACACCAGCGGGAAATATTATTCCGCCACTGGACATCTGCAAGATTGTTGCCGACTCCCACGCGGGCTTTGTTGCGCGCCACGTTGCGACGGAAAAGGAACTATCGTCTGTCCTTGCCGAGGCCATTGCCTATCCGGGGTTTTCGCTTGTTGAAGTTATTGAGCTCTGCACGGAGCATGGTACGACGCGGAACAGTATTACTGGAAAAGATCTCAATGACATCATGGTTCGAAATGGTCAATCGCCGGGACGCCTGCGAGAGGTCCGGGATCGCATTGAATTTGGAGCACTGTACTCGACTAAGTTCCCCGCCAATGGGAAGGAGAATGTTTTGGATGGTATCCCGGTCCCGTCTGTGTCCAGCGGTCTAAAGAAACGCACAGGTATTATTGTTGCAGGCAGCGCTGGCGAGAAAGTGCAATCTTCGGCATACCGTTTTTGCCTCTCTGCGCTGCGTGCCGGACTTTACTGCACGCAGAAAAATGACAATCCGGTAACGCAGGGATCGGGATTTTCGCTTTCCGAAATTGTCATTTCACCCGAAAATATTCTCTATACCGGCATCGAGAGGCCGGATGCGGTGATTGTTGTTTCAGAAGAAGGCTTGAAAGAACTAATGATGAAGGGACTGTTTGAACAACTCACTGGTCAAACGAAACTCATTATCGATGCAAGCCTCAAGGCACCGAACTGCTCTGCGGAGATTCACCAGAGACCGTTCAGGAAGGAGGTTGGTGGGAAAAAGGCGGCTGCACAAGCCCTTGAACAATATGGAAAAATGACCGAAATGTTTTCTGATTTGAAAAAGGGGGCTGAACTGGAGGGTTGGAACTGACGTGATTTTTTTTGTATCTTATCTCTACCTGTAACAAAAGATGTCTGATTGAGGTTTTTGGAGGTTGCTGTGAAAAACTATATCTCGAACCAAGATGAGTCGGTTCCCTTGTTCGAGAACCCATTTCTCGACAAGTTTACGCATGTTCATTTTACGATTCCTCTGTATGTATATCTGCCGGTTGTAGCATGGTTTCTGTACCAGGCGGCCATCGACCCATGGTTGAATACCACGGGCGTTATTGTGCTCTTCGCATGTGGCTTGTTTTTCTGGACCTTTTCTGAGTACATTTTGCATCGATTTGTTTTTCACTACCAACCCTCCAGCAAGTGGGGTCAATACCTCCATTTCCTATTACATGGCATTCACCACGCTTATCCGAACGATTCCACACGTTTGGTGATGCCGCCATCCGTCAGTATTCCATTGGCAGTTCTGTTCTATTATTTATTTGTCATGGTCCTGGGAGCGTCGGCAGCCGGCCCCTTCTTTGCCGCCTTTATTGTTGGGTATCTGTCTTATGATATGATTCACTACGCGACACATCACTTTGCGATGAAAGGCCGGGTTGGCCTCTTCTTGAAAAAACATCACATGCGTCACCACTATCAGAATGATGAGAGGTTTTACGGCGTAAGCACGCCGATCTGGGATGTTGTGTTTGGAACGATGAAGTCAGCGGCAAAGGAGAAAGAAGCCGTTAGCGCCTAAGGTTGATCAAGAAAAGAAGTGCAAAGGGAGGGCATCATGCTCTCCCTTTTTCTTTTGGTGCAAACAGTTTCCCAGGCGTTGGAAAGTTCGAGCCGAATGTTTCATCGCATAGCTCGATTTCGGACTATTTCGTGAACTTGCAATGGCACGCAATTCGCACACTGTGAACCTGGCGATCTCTCTTCTTCAACGTCGGGTCTGCAATGCAAATCGAATCTCGTCAATATGTGTTTGGTCCGGTCAACTCGCGACGACTGGGAAGATCGCTCGGTATCGACATTATTCCGCACAAGGTTTGCACTCTCAATTGCATTTATTGTGAGTTGGGAAGAACAACACAACTCACCTTGGCGAGAAAACCGTATATCCGTGCAGCTGATGTCCTGCGTGAGCTTGACGCCGTCCTCCCCTCGATGCAACCTCCGGACCACCTGACCTTTTCCGGTTCGGGTGAGCCAACGCTAAACTCTGACATCGGCGAAATGATTCGAGGCGCGCACCTGATATCATCATTGCCGGTCGCCGTGATTACCAACGGCACCACCCTGATCGATCCGGAGGTGCGGCGAGACCTTCGAAGTGCACAAGTTGTCCTGCCGTCGCTTGATGCGGCAACAGAATGTACATTTCACCGCATCGATCGACCACACGGCCACGTGAGATTTAATGAAGTACTTCAAGGGATCAAAGCGTTCAGGGATGAATTTCCCGGACTCTTGTGGCTGGAGATTCTCTTCGTGAAGGGCCTCAATGATACACCGGATGAGATTGCTGCGTTGAGTGATGCAATCGACCAGATTAAGCCGGATCGTGTTCAACTGAATACAGTCGTGCGTCCACCAGCGGAAGAACACGTTGCCGGGCTGACGACCATGGAACTGTACGACGTTCGTCGACAGTTGGGAGGGAATTGCGAAGTGCCGATGGAAGTGAGCAACCAATCGGGGATGGATCAGGAGATGCGTGACGCGATTCTCGCTTGTGTCATCAAGACTCCGAAGACCCTCCCGGAAATTGCGCTCCGGCTTCACCGACACCGGGACGAACTGGTGCACCACATAACGGAATTGCTCCGGTCTGGTCAGCTGGTCGAACATTGGTGGCAGGGAGACCACTTGTTACTGGCCGCCAGGGATAAGAAGTGAAATGTGCGAATTTGCTCGGTCTGCAAAGATTTCATACGTTCGAACGTGTTCTGACCCTTATTGAGATTCGAGGCATCTAACAGAGTGACAGCGAAACGTTCTTTCGAGAAGAATAATGATGATCAACTGATCGCCCGGGCAAGGCGAGGGGACGAGAGGGCTTTTCTTGAACTTGTGAGGAAATATGACGAGACCGTCTACAAGTTCGCCTTCAAGTTATGTCGCGATAAGACAAGCGCTGAGGAAACCATGCAGGATACGTTTATCAGTATGCACCGTGGTCTGAAGTCATTTAGCGGGCGCTCCAAACTCAGCACGTGGCTTTACCGTATCGTGAGCAATCACTGTCTGATGAAACGCCGCCGACGCAACGTCGACACGATTATGGAATCATATGACGAACCCGCGTTGGCTGCAGGCGACGAAAAAACGCCGCGCTGGAATGAGACACCGGCAGATGTTTTGCTGAAGCGAGAGTTTCGCAAGCTGCTGGACAAAGCGATCCTTGCTCTTCCTATGGAGTACAGAATCGTGTTTACGCTGAGAGACCTGGAGGATCGATCGACTGCAGAAACAGCAAAGATCGTCGGCATCTCGCAAGAGGCAGTGAAGTCGAGGCTACGCCGGGCACGGGCGTTTCTACGAGATACGCTGCATCCATATATGAGCCATCAAGGAACATCATTACAATGAATTGTCGACAGGCACATAAACATATCTGCGAATCACTCGATGAGAAAATCGATTCTCCCCGGTGCAGAGCAATCAAAAAGCATCTCGAAGAATGCCCGAATTGTCGGCATTATCTCAAGAGCGTTAAGAAAACTGTCAAACTCTACAAGAAGCTCCCCTGTCCGGATCTCTCCGCCTCATCGCGCAAGAGGCTCTATTCGGCGCTGAAGGCCGACGGGCCGTCCTGATCATTCTCAAGCTGACCCTTTTTGGTTGATCGTGCATCTAACATGATGAACGATAAGACCCCTTGCAATTATTTTGGAGAACACAAATGAAGAAGAATATGGGCACCATAGACCGTATCATGAGGACAGTTGTAGCGCTGGCAGTCGTTGTTCTTTATGCGACCGGGCAGATCAGCGGGGTTGCTACCTTGCTACTAGGGACACTTGCGCTGGTGTTTATCGCGACAGGGATTGTGGGGTCATGCCCGCTCTACCTTCCGCTGCGTCTATCAACCAGAAGCAGAGATAAGAATAGAGGTAATTGACCGAACGATAAGGATTGAGAAACTTGTAGCGTTGTTGAACGAAAGTAAGTTGCAGCAGGTGGAAGTATGAAAATTTGGCTGAAAACAGTTCTCTATGTTGCGATAGGCGCGGGTGGAGGGTTTGCCTATTACTATTACGTTGGATGTGTCTCAGGAACATGTCCAATCACCTCCAACCCATATATCAGCACTTTGTACGGTGCCTCGATCGGGCTGTTGATCGGCGCTGATATGGGCAAGATTTTCAATAAGAGAAAACAAAAGGACAATCAATGAATACACGACATGCTGTGATCAAGCAAGTTGAGGGAATCACCTTTGCTGCCAAGGCAGACTCGGGGCATTGGGTAATGATGGATGGTGGAAAGGATTTCGGAGGGAGCGATGCCGGGGCGACGCCAAAAGAACTCCTGCTGCTTTCGCTTGGCGGTTGCACCGGAAGCGATGTGGTCTCTATTTTGAAAAAGAAGCGCTCTCCTGTGCATGGTTTCGAGCTGCACGTCAAGGGAACGTTGAGTGAAGAACACCCGAAAGTTTTTACCGATATCCACGTCGAATACGTGTTCTACGGCGATGGGATCAAGATACCGGACGTCGAACGCGCTATTGAACTCTCAATCACAAAATATTGCTCGGTCTCTGCGATGCTTCGTAAGGCAGTGAACCTGACTCACTCATACAAGATTGAGCCGAGTGAAGCTGTTGGCGCGCGGCAACCGGTCATGAGCACATAGTGGGAGCCGCCTTGAATATTTCCGTCGTGAGCAGCGTTCTGGCAGGAGGAGGACTCGGCTACCTCTACTACCGATTCGTCGGATGCAAAACCGGAACTTGCCCGATAACGCGAAACCCATGGATCAGCACTATATACGGCATGCTCATCGGTTTGATGATTGCTACTTCATAAAACGAGGAAACAAGAAGATGAAATATGGCTTTTCAAAACAAGTAAACCTCTCATTCGATCAGACCCTTGAAAGGGTCACGGATGAACTGAAAAAAGAAGGATTTGGCGTTCTCACAACGATCGATGTTCAGGACACGCTGAAGAAGAAGATTGACGTTGATTTCAAGCGATATACAATTCTAGGCGCTTGTAACCCGCCCTTTGCCTATCAGGCTCTGCTGGCGGAAGAAGATATCGGCCTGCTCCTTCCTTGTAATGTAATTGTGCATGAGAAGGAAGGGAAGACAGAGGTTGCAGCATTCGACCCCATGGTGATGACCAAGATCGTGGGAAACGAGAAGATGGTCGTGGTGGCGAAGGAAGTACAGCAACGGCTTCAACGTGTCATCGAGAAAGTATAAGCGCATTACTATTCACCAAATTAAAAAGGACAATTTGTTATGGCGGAGCACTTAACAACAGAGACATTCAAGACGCAGGTGTTCGATTACGAGAAGAACAAGGATTGGAAATTTGAGGGGAATATTCCCTGCGTGATCGATTTTTGGGCGCCGTGGTGCGGACCGTGCCGCATGGTCGGACCCGTTATCGATGAACTCTCGAAGGAATATGAAGGGAAGGTGAATTTCTATAAGGTCAATACCGATGAAGAGCAGGAACTCGCATCCGCATTTGGGATTCGGAGTATTCCCTCTCTTTTGTTGGTGCCGATGAACGGCCAGCCCAAGATGGCTGTTGGAGCTCTTCCGAAGGAATCCCTCAAGCAAGCAGTGGAGAAGGAGCTGCTCGCAGCAGCAGCCTGATCAACAAAAACCGATCGATGTCCCTCAAAGCCCGCCGTCGTGCGGGCTTTTTGTTTTCTCAATTCTGGTTCCAGGAAAAAATCTTTTCTCACACGGAGGAATTCTTCTTCGCGAAAACGGCGTCTATGCTTCTCCATCGTCAATTACTGTTTGGCACAATACCTGTATTTCTAGATATAGAATCACAAGGACAGGAAATGATGTGCTGAAAAACGGATCGTACAGTATTGGTGAAGCAGCAGATATGGTTGGAGTATCGGTTCCCACCCTCCGCATGTATGAACGCGAAGGATTGATCATTCCCGAGAAACTCATTTCTGGCCACCGCAGGTATACGGAACAGGATGTCGAGAGAATACGATGCATGCGCAAAACCATCAGGGGCGAAAAGATCGGCATTGCCGGAATCCGGAGAATACTGGCACTCATTCCTTGCTGGAGAATCAAAGGGTGTCCAGCCGGAGAACGGAATGCCTGCCCGGCATTCGTTTTCCATGAGGACCCCTGCTGGATGGCGAGTGAAAAATCATGGGAATGTAAAAACGCCGACTGCCGCCAGTGCCTCGTCTATACCGCGTGCACGGATTGCGGGACGCTCAAAGAGACGATTGTTGCATTCACCACGGGGGGAACCCCTGCGTTTATGCAATGTTCCGATGCTGGTGTTTTGTAACTGAGATTAAGGAAAAAGGAAAAATGAAAAAGGATACTTGGTGCTGGAGCTGCCGGAACAATGATGCTCAATAAACTCAACAACGTTCTCGATAAGAGCGAATGGCAAATCACGATCGTCGACCAGCACGAAACACATTACGCCAGTGCGGGACTTTCAGGGCATGATCACGATGCGGGACGAGACCTGTACGCATGCCATTTTTACGAGAAGGCTGCAGGGGGACAGATCATCTTTACCTGATCCGAAGTTCAATTCGTAAAACAAAAAGAGCCCGTTGTGGAACGGGCTCTTCGTTTTTTCGGCGTCTTTTCTCCTGCCTGATACTATTCGTAAACCATCGACAGTTTCTGCGGTCGGGTGGAAGGAGAACCGGTCATGTCTTTCGCCGGCTCCTGAGCGTCGCGTGCTGCCATTGCCGTTACGTTAACAATATCTGCGACTTCGTTTCCCGGTATTAACAGATATACAGGTTTGTTCATCCCGAGGAGAATCGGTCCGATTGTCTCCGCGCCACCAAGACGCGTCAGAAGTTTCGTGGCAATGTTTGCGGATTCGAGGTTCGGACAGAGCAGCACGTTGGCGTCTCCTTTCAGTGTGCTGAACGGGTAAAGAGAATTCAGGATTTCCGGGACAACTGCGGTATCGGCCATCAACTCTCCGTCAACGATGATATCCGGCGCCCGTTGTTTTACGATCTCGGCAGCCTTTGCCATTTTATCGGACCGGGGGTGGCGGGTACTTCCGAAGTTGCTGAATGAGAGCATCGCGATGCGCGGTTCGATGTCAAAGCCACGAACCTTCTCTGCTGCAAGGATAGCAATGTTTGCGAGGTCCTCCGCCGTCGGGTCAAAATTGACTGTCGCATCCGCAATGAAGCGAACATCGTTCTTGAAAAAAAGCATATACATCCCGGCCACCGTCGTGATACCCGAGAGAGGTTGGATAACCTGCAACGCAGGTCGCATGGTATCGGGATAATGTTGCGTGAGGCCTGCAACAATACCGTCGGCATCGCCGGTGCGCACCATCGTCATGCCATAGTAGATCGGCCGACGCATCATGGTTTGCGCATCTGCCCGCGAAATTCCCTTTCTCTTTCGCATATCGTAAAAGAGTCCCATGTACTCATCGAACTTCGGTGAAGAGGTGGGGTCGATGATCTCGACGTGGCCCAGATCAAGGTCGAGCATCTTGATTTTTTCGCGGATTGCATCCTGACTTCCGAGCAGGACAGGAGTTGCGATACCCTCGTCAAGAATAATTTGACTGGCGCGAAGAATCTTTGCTTCGATTCCTTCAGGAAAGACAATGCGCTTTTTTGATCGCTGGGCTTTATGAATGACGACGCGCATGATTTCCTTCGATCGCCCGAATCTGCTTTCAAGAGAATCCCGATACGCGTCCATGTCCTTGATGACGCTTCGTGCAACGCCCGTCTCGATCGCGGCGCGGGCAACCGCTGGCGCCACCCATAAGAGAACGCGCGGATCGAACGGTTTCGGGATGATGTACTCACGCCCGAATTTGATCGGCTTGCCGCCGTACGCTTTGATCACGGAGTCCGGAACATCTTCTTTCGCAAGGTCTGCCAGTGCTCGCGCGGCTGCGAGCTTCATCTCATCATTGATGGCGGTGGCGCGAACATCGAGCGCGCCGCGGAAAATAAAGGGGAAGCCGAGGACGTTGTTCACCTGGTTCGGGTAGTCCGATCGCCCTGTCGCCATAAGCACATCGGAGCGTGCAGCAAAGGCATCCTCGAACGTAATCTCCGGATCGGGATTCGCCATGGCAAAAATGATCGGGTTGGGCGCCATGCTTTTGACCATTTCCTGTGTCAGCAAATCCTTCGCCGAAACGCCGGCGAACACATCTGCCCCTTTGATTGCATCAGCCAGTGTTCGCGCTTTGGTATCGG
The DNA here is from genome assembly GCA_036397975.1 of Bacteroidota bacterium. GTDB lineage: Bacteria > Bacteroidota > Ignavibacteria > UBA10030 > UBA6906 > SZUA-287. The sequence goes on along the minus strand of DASWHW010000175.1, from coordinate 11,113 downwards.
CCGCAAATAACTCCTTGTACGGATTCATCCCCTCTTTTCTTCCCTTGTAGACTACTCCCTTCGTATCGACAAGGAGCAAGTTCTCCTTCTTGACCCCAAGGGTGAGATAGAATTTCGCGCAGGCGATGCCCGCGGCGCCCGCACCGCTGAAGACAACCTTCACGTCTTTGATCTTCTTCCCGACCACTTCGAGCGCATTCAAGAGGCCGGCCCCCGAGATGATTGCCGTTCCATGCTGGTCATCATGAAAGACAGGAATATTCATGATTGCCTTCAGCTTCTCTTCGATGGCGAAACACTCGGGTGCTTTGATGTCTTCGAGGTTGATGCCGCCGAATGTCGGCTCCAGAGCCTTGACAATGCGAATGATCTCATCAGGGTCTTTTGTATCCAGCTCAATGTCAAAAACATCGATGTCTGCGAACCTCTTGAAGAGAACCCCCTTTCCCTCCATCACCGGTTTTCCGGCAAGCGCCCCAATGTCTCCCAGACCAAGGACTGCCGTACCATTGCTGACGACGGCAACGAGATTGCCCTTCGCAGTATATTTGTATCCGTCCTCCGGATTTGCAGCAATCTCCAGGCATGGATCAGCCACGCCGGGTGTGTAAGCGAGGGAAAGATCTCGCTGCGTCGCACACGGCTTGGTGTACACGACCTCGATTTTTCCCTTCCGCCCCTGACTGTGATAATCGAGGGCGTCTTGCTTGCGTATCATTGGATTGTCCTTCCAGAAATTTCAAGAAATCTAAGAATCACTCATTGAGTGCAATGGTGGATAGATGGCTGGAGATGTAAATACCACAAGTCAAATTGGCAAAGCCCATGCCACCGAAGGTTGGATGTACGGAAGCAAAATAATCATTTTTGGGGCGATTCGCTCTCCTCGTCTTCGAAAAACTGCGAGGATTGGGAAGGTCATTCCTAATTGTGGAAACCGAGGAGGTATTGAACAAGCCAGAAAATTCGAAAAATGACAAGAGGAGCGTTGCCGAATACCGCAACACCTCATGTTGAGTTTTTCTGCAGTTCCATTTTTCACATAAGAGCCTTGGCGAATGGAGACATTTTCGGGTGTCAATGCGAAAGTGGTGTTGCAAGTTTCATCACTTCCGTCAATCACGTGTCTGCCCCTGATTGTTTTGTCACTCCTGTGGTTTATAACCTGATGTAGGAAAAGAAGATGTACGGCCATGAAAATTGTCGGACCCATTGTTTTCTTGGCAGGGTTATTGGAACAGAGGATCTCAGAAATTGTTTCTTACAACTCTCTCCGAAAGGAGGTCGCCCATGTCAGCCATTCTTGCAATTTGCTCTGCGTTGGTGTTGTTTCTGTTCGAACTCATCAGACGCAATAGGCCGAGAGTTCACGATAAGCCGGTCTTTCTACCACGCTACATTCATCCGGGCCACACGTGGTTGAGACTGAATGAGGACGGAGAAGCTGTTGTCGGCGTTGATGATTTCACCCAGAGAATTATCGGCTCGCCCACAGCGGTGACCATGCCAAAGCTTCTTCATAAGGTGCGCCAGGGTGAGCCGGTTATTCAGATCACGAATGGTGGGCGCACTGTTTCCCTTGTGAGTCCAGTGACAGGTCGGGTAATCGAAAAAAACGAAATGGTCCAACGCGATCCATCAATGATCAATCTCTCTCCGTATCAGGATGGATGGCTCTTCAAAGTTCATCCAGGCAAGGTTCGCGCTGAGGTATCCAATCTCTTCACCGGTCGGTGGGCGTGGGCGTGGCAGGAAACGGTGAATACGCAGCTACAGAGATTCTTTTCGACCACCCCGGCTCTCATGCTTCAGGATGGAGGACTTGTCATTCCACATCTCGCGGAGCGCTGCTCCGATGAAGAATGGAACGCTCTTGTCCAGGAGTTTTTCTTAATGCGCGATAATAAGGAACATCCCTATGAAAGGAGGGAGGAATTGTCATGACTGTCCTACTCGTACTTACTATGGTTTCTATCTTTCTCTTTATTGATTATTTCAACGAAAAGAAAAAAGAGCAGGAGTCTTTGCGATCAACAGGCTTGTCTCCGAATGCGTGGCGCTATCTTCATGATACCGGCATCGCACCGAATCACACATGGCTGCGGCCGGACCCGGATGGCCTTGTGACACTAGGGATCGATCATTTCCTCTGCGGTCTCGTCGGCTCCCCGGATGCTATTACTCTCCCAAGAGCAGGAAATCGCATTGGCGCTAAGAGTGGAACCATTGAAATCCTGAAGGATGGAAAGGTCCTGCATCTTTCCCCGCCGATTGCAGGCCATGTTATTTCGGTGAACACCAAACTGCTCAAACACCCGAAAGGCATAGGCTGGGATCCTTACGGCGCAGGTTGGTGTCTTAAAATACTGCCGGAAGATCCCGTTATCCGGAATGTCTTTCAAATCCCAACGTCTATTGAATGGATACGGAAGCAGTTTGACAAGGCAAAGGAGTTTCTCGCAAACAAAGATGCTGGAGACGGCATTCTCCAGCCGGTGTTCATACAAGACGGCGGACTGCCTATTGATGGAGCTCTGACCAGCTTTGATCAGGAAGTGTGGAGGGAATTCGAGGAAGAATTCTTGCGCTGTGAAAGAACACAGGAGCTCGTCAGGAAGGAGGCTTCATCATGAACACTCCCAAGGGGCTTCTGATCGACATTACGAAATGCATTGGCTGCGGAGAATGTATGCGCGCATGTGCGGAGGCAAATGGGTTGCCTCAGGAAGAAGCGAAGCAGTTATCGGCCGAGCACTATACGGTTTTGCAAGCGTATCACAATGATGAGGTCTTTGTTCGCAGGATGTGCATGCATTGCGTCGAGCCCACTTGTGTCTCTGCTTGTCTTGTGGGCGCATTCACCAAGACAAGTGATGGACCGGTGCTCTATGATGCGGATAAATGCATTGGCTGCCGGTATTGCATGCAGGCATGCCCGTTCCAGGTCCCGCGGTATGAGTGGTCAAGTCTGATTCCGCGAGTTCAAAAGTGCAGAATGTGTGCAGAACGAGTTGCCAACGGAGGTGTAACAGCATGTACAGAGGCATGTCCGACAGGAGCAACAATGTTTGGCGACAGGGAAGAGCTCATTCGTGAAGGACATCGTAGAATCCAGGCCTCTCCTGAGGAATATGTGGACCATATCTATGGCCTGACCGAGGCCGGTGGTACATCCGTGATGTACCTGTCCGGAATTCCGTTCGAGGAATTAGGTTTTCCCAAAAATCTTTCAACCGAACCTATTCCTCAACTGTCATGGAAGGTTCTTTCCCAGATTCCGAAATACTCTGTTGCTGCGACCGTCCTTTTGATGGGTATCCATTGGATTACTGCGAGGCGTGTGGAAGTAGCCAGATTTGAAGCAGAAGAGGAACGACTGAGGATAGCGGAGAAGATTCAAGAAAAGCGCGGAAACAATACTGGAAAGGGAGGTGAGTCCCGATGAAGAAAAGAATAAGTGGCTTAACCGCCTGGAAAATAATCGCTGGTTCTTTGTTGTTGCTTGGTCTCGCTGCCGCGATTGATCGGTATTCACGCGGCCTTGGGGCAACGACAAGTCTCTCTGACGTTTTTCCCTGGGGGCTCTGGATTGGGTTCGATATTCTCGTTGGAGTGGGCCTCGCGGCGGGAGGGTTCATCGTTGCGGGAACTGTCCACATTCTGAATCTCGAGCGATTCAAACCGATCTTACGCCCGAGTATCCTCACGGCTTTTCTCGGATACCTCCTGGTGATCGCAGGCTTGATGGTTGACCTCGGTCGGCCATGGGCGATCTGGCATGCGCTGATCTATTGGAACCCGCGTTCGGTGATGTTTGAGGTGGCGTGGTGCGTTATGCTCTACACGACGGTGCTGGCTCTTGAATTCAGTCCTGTGGTTTTTGAGAGATTCAAACTCCGTCGGGCCCAGCGAATTATTAAGAGCATTGCAATCCCGCTTGTTGCGATAGGCGTCCTTCTCTCGACGCTTCATCAATCCTCTCTCGGATCGTTGTTCCTGATTATCCCGGGGAGGATGCACCCTCTCTGGTACTCAAACATTCTGCCTTTCCTTTTTATCATCTCATGCGTTGCGGCAGGTTTGAGCATGATTATTTTTGAATCGTATCTGTCGTCGAGAGTCTTCAAGAAGGAAATAGAACTGACGCTGCTTTCGGACATCTCTCGCGTGATTGTTGTCGTCCTTGCCCTGTACTTTACGGTTCGTGTACAGGATCTCATCAATCGGGACGCGTTGCAATTCGTTTTTCAACCGACATATCAAAGTCTGCTCTTTCTTGGAGAAATGCTGATTGGTGTCGTCCTTCCATTCTTCCTGCTTCTTTCGAGACGAATACGAACGAACAAGGCGGGACTTTTTTATTCGTCTCTGTTTGTCATCCTGGGATTCGTTGCGCATCGGATCAATACGGCCATTACCAGTATGGAGCAATGGCCCAACAAAGTCTACATTCCATCATGGCAGGAGCTGGCCATTACTATTGCTCTTGTGACAGCTGGGTTTGCAACCTTTGGAATCATGGCGCGTTACTTTCCGGTCTTTGCCACGGAATCTGAATCTGATGCGAAGGGAAGAAGTCTTCGATCGATGAAGCCGGTGTTTGAGACCATCCCCTCGGATACTGATGTGTCAGCCATTGGGGAACACGGATGATTTCGTACCAATCAGACTGAAATTATCGATGGGAGTTTTTCCTACGAATAGGAAAGGAAAAACTCCCATCATCCAAAACACCATTGGTTTGTGCAAATGAAAGAGTTCCCGGTGGCATGATTTGTGACCTTACCACTCTGTAGTTGGTTCCATGCCCATGAGGTTGCTCGATGCGGGTTACTCAGACAATCGCCTTTCGTTTATTCCTCCTCATTGCATCGCTGCAAGTCGTCATCCTAACGATTCTCGCTATTATCAGCATCAATATCCAGCAGCAACATCTGATGGAGAATGTTGTCCTCAGCGCGCAGCGCGTGAGCGATGTTATTGCACGATCGACAAGATACAGCATGCTTCTAAACCGAAAAGAAGATGTTCACGAGATCATTAATTCGATAGGAGGAGAGCGCGGGCTGGAAGGGATTCGGATCTACAATAAGCAGGGAACTGTTATCTTCGGGACTTCTCCCGGTGATCTTCACACAACTGTTGACATGGATGCAGAGGCCTGTGTGAGTTGTCATGGAGAAAATGGCCTGGGCGGGTCGCATCCTCCAGCTTCGTCAAAACTCTCTCGCATTTTTTCCACAACCTCTGGCGATCGTGTTCTTGGATTGATAACGCCGATCCGGAATGAAGACCAATGTGCTGGCGCTCCTTGTCATGCCCATCCGCAGGAGAAGACAATTCTGGGCGTGCTGGACGTGAAAATGTCACTGGCGCAGGCCGATGACCGCATCGGGGAAAGTGCCCGCCAGCTGATTCTGCTCTCCTCGGGTGGGGCATTCCTGACGGCGCTTGTTTCCGGAATTTTTATCTGGATTATTCTTCGACGGCCCGTGCGACTGCTGATGACCGGAATGGAAAAGGTCGCAGGGGATGACCTCCGGCATCGTGTGGTGGCTCGCACGAACAATGAATTCGGCCAGCTTTCAAAAGCATTCAACACAATGACTTCGGAACTGGAGAAAGCAAAGAATGAAAACGAGGCCTGGTCAAACACCTTGGAGGAAAGAGTCCGTGAAAAGACCAACGATCTTAATAGACTCCATGGCCATCTCCTGCGCATCGAAAAGATGGCCTCTCTTGGAAATCTTGCTTCGACCGTTGCTCACGAACTCAACAATCCCCTTGAGGGTATTCTTACATTTGCGCGACTAAGTCTGAAGCGAATCGACAAACTTACGCTCGACCAGGAGAAGAAGGAGCCGTTGCGACAAGATCTTCAGCTTCTTGCAGATGAATCTTTACGGTGCGGCAATATTGTGAAGAATTTATTGTCGTTTTCACGGCGACAGGGAAGTAGTTTTCGGAACGTCCACGTCAGAGAGATTCTCGACAAAAGCCTCCTGCTCATGAATCACCACGCAGAGTTAAAAGGTGTTCGTCTCTCCGGAAGCTGTACCGCTGAGGGAGAACTATACTGCGACCCGGGGGAAATCCAACAACTGCTGATGGCTCTGATCATGAATGGAATCGAGGCGGTCACTGCTTCCGCATCCGGTGATACGGGTTCCGTTTCTGTCCGGATCGAAGATCAGGAAAGCGGCAAGGGCGTCACCGTTGAGGTGCTAGATACCGGAGTGGGAATGACAGAAGAGGTGAAAGCGAATATGTTCGAACCATTCTTTACGACAAAGAGTGACGGTCGGGGAGTAGGACTCGGGCTGGCAGTAGTGTATGGAATTGTCAGCCGCCATCAAGGATCGATCGATGTGGTGACCTCCCCGGGCAAGGGAACAACCATTTCCGTGATCCTTCCCCTGCGACAGAAAGATAGTTCTGATGAGCAACATGCGGTAGAAGGAAAATTATCATGACCAAGAAGGACATTGGAATTCTTGTTGTTGACGACGAACTGATCGTTCGTGATTCCCTTATGAAGTGGTTTTTGGAAGATGGATTTCGGGCAGAGTCGGCAGAGAACGGGAAGGCTGCGCTAAACAAATTGCAGAGTGAGAAATGGAATATTCTCCTCGTGGATATCAAGATGCCAGGCATGGACGGAATTGAGCTTCTTGAGCGGGTCAAACAAATTGACAAAAACATAACCGTCATTATTATTACAGCGTTTGCGTCCGTTGATTCTGCAGTCAAGGCGCTCAAGCTTGGTGCATATGACTACGTCACGAAACCGATAGACCCGGACTACCTCGACCATCTCATCCAAAATGCGTTGAAGCAGCAGGAACTCTTGCGTGACAATCAGCGACTCAGGGATACGGTAAGCGAGCTGACCGGTGAAACGGAAATCATCGGAGATTCAGATGAGATGAACCACGTTCGGTCGCTCATTGAAACGGTCGCTGCACAGGATACGACGGTGCTTGTTCGTGGAGAAAGCGGTACCGGCAAAGAGCTTGTCGCGCGCGCAATTCATTCCAAGGGAAAACGAAGTTGCTTTCCCATCGTCACGGTGAACTGTGGGGCAATGACTGAATCGCTTCTCGAAAGCGAGTTGTTCGGTCATGAACGCGGTGCCTTTACCGGTGCCCAATATAGAAGGAAGGGGAAGATCGAGCTTGCGGACGGCGGGACATTGTTTCTCGACGAAGTAGGAAACATCGATGGGAAGACCCAGATGGATCTCCTTCGGGTCATCGAAACCAAACAGTTCATGCGTCTTGGCGGGAGCGAGCTCATTCACTCCGACTTTCGTGTTATCTGCGCCACCAACTGCAACCTTGAGCAAATGGTGAAGGAAGGGACATTTCGGGATGACCTGTATTATCGGATCAATGTTTTTCCCATTGTTGTTCCCCCACTCCGCAGTCGGGGAAAAGACATTACCAAACTCGCTCATTTCTTTCTCGACAGATTTGCCCGCTCCATGAACAAACCCATCAGGGCATTTTCCCCTGACGCTATACAGGCTCTCAAATCGTATCAGTGGCCAGGAAATGTCCGTGAGCTTGAGAATGCAATAGAAAGGGCCATGGTGGTGTGTACAGGAGATACAATCCAGAAAGAACATCTCCCCGTTCAATCACAAACAATCACCGAAACTGACGGTATGAAGTTGCAGGATATCGAACGACGCCATATCGAAAAGGTCCTGGGCGAGACAGGCTGGAATATTTCACGGAGTGCGACAATCCTGGGCATCGATAGAGCAACCTTGTACAACAAGATTGAGAAATTTGGGCTCAAATCGCTGCAAGCATGAAACGCGTTGGCATGATGCCGTTGGGAAAAGTGAACGAGCACCTTCTTGCGTTTGCGTGTTCGGCCATTGGAAAGATTCTCGCCGTCTCAACAATTGTGCGGGAGCCGTTGGTTGATATTCAGGAATTTTATGATGTCCGGCGGGGGCAGTATAATGCACGCGAGATCCTCCTCCGGATGAAGACACTCATTCCCCCTCCCGATGGGTTAACGGTCGCTGTCTGCGAGGTTGATCTCTTTAGTCCAATCTTCACATTTGTTTTCGGCGAAGCCGAATTTAAGGGCAACGTTGCGGTTGCCTCCTCCTACAGACTTTCGCCCGAGATTTACGGCCTTCCGCCCGACCGAACATTGCTCCACGAAAGAACTTCAAAAGAGTTGATTCACGAAATAGGCCATACATATGGACTTCGTCATTGTTCAGAACTCTCTTGCGTTATGCATACTTCAACGTATGCTGAGGAAATAGACCTGAAGAAAATCACCTTCTGCAAGAGTTGCTCCTCGTTGATTCATCTGCACGTCGCTTAAAAAGACGAAATACTTATCGATTTCAGATGAATGGAATCGATCACTCCCCACAGATGCAAAACCTGATTCACTCAATTCCGAATCATGAGAAGGAGGCCTTCTTCTCTTCCTATTCCTGACAAATCAGTCTGAAATTGAAGCAATTGGACGGTGAAAACAGAGTTAATTTGCAGGATTTTCGTGGCGAACCACTGGCACCTTCCTTGCAAAACACCATGGAACAGAAGGAGAAAGAATATGAATGTCGACATAGAAATCCTGAGAAAGTACAATCGACCCGGCCCTCGTTACACCAGCTATCCGACCGCGCCGGTCTTCAAAAGAGATTTTTCTCCCGATGATTTCCAGAAGGAAATTCTGCTGACAAACAGTGAGGATGCTTCGAGAGACATTTCGCTCTATTTTCACTTTCCCTTCTGCGATACCCTCTGCTACTTCTGCGGGTGCACCACAATGGTAACGCATGATCGCGAGAGGATCGATGAGTACCTGGAGTACATGAAAAAGGAAATCGATCTTGTCTCTGGCAGATTGTCACCGCAACGCAAGGTCACGCAAATTCACTGGGGGGGAGGAACCCCGACACATCTGACGCCGGACGAGATTATTGACATCGCGGAACACATCAAGTCCTCCTTCCGCATCGATCCGGAAGTGGAAATGAGTGTCGAGATTGATCCGCGCGAATTGACGCAGAAGCATCTCGGGACTCTGCGGCATGTCGGCTTCAACAGGATCAGCATCGGCGTTCAGGATTTCAATCCGAAAGTTCAACGCGCCGTCAATCGGGTTCAACCCGAGGAGATGACGCTGCAGGTGATCAAGTGGGCGGAAGCGTTGGAATTTGACAGCATCAATATCGATCTGATGTATGGGCTTCCGCTGCAAACGCTCGAATCATTCGAAGCAACTCTCGCCAAAGTGATTCAGCTTCACCCGGACAGACTTGCGGTGTTCAATTACGCGCACGTTCCCTGGATGAAGCCCCATCAGAAGTTGATTCACCCCGAAGATCTCCCGTCGCCGGAGGTAAAACTGAACATGCTCAAGATGACCATCGAGACCTTAACTGCGCATGGCTACGCGTATATCGGCATGGATCACTTTGCGAAGCAGTACGATGAGCTTGCGACGGCGCAATCCGAACAATCCCTCTATCGGAACTTCCAGGGATATTCAACGAAGGCGGGAACGGATCTGTATGGTTTCGGCATGTCGTCCATCAGTCAGTTTGAAAACATCTACGCGCAGAACGAAAAGACCTTGCCTGATTATTACAAGGCAATAAACGAGGGAAGACTTGCGACCCACGTCGGTTACCGCATGACAGAGGACGACCATATTCGCAAGCATGTCATTATGCGCCTCATGTGCGATTTGAAACTCTCGATTCCCGATGTCGAACAACGATTCGGCATCAGCTTTCAGAAATACTTCTCCTCTTCCATTCGCGATCTTCATGAGTTTGAGGTCGATCGGTTGGTCAGAATATCTTCTGACGCTATCGAAGTGACTGAACCCGGTCGACTTGTTCTTCGAAACATAGCAATGTGCTTTGACGCGTACCTGCAGTCTCTCGATGAGACAATACCATTATTTTCCAAAACGGTGTAACGATGAAATCATCAAGCCTTATCTTCAGCCGACAATGTGAATACGCCCTTCAGGCCATTCTCTATCTTGCTACGAAAGAAGATGGCGAGCATACGTCAATCAAAGAGCTTACCGATCATCTCCGTATTCCGTACCACTTTCTGGGAAAGATCCTTCAAGCATTGACACATACAGGGTTATTGCTCTCGCATAAAGGTCCGACCGGCGGATTTGCTCTGGGAATGCCGGCGGAGGACATTACGCTTCTCCACATCGTTGAAGCGGTCGATGGGGTGGACTTCATGCACTCGTGTGTCCTTGGCTTTCCGGTTTGCTCAAGTGAGAATCCTTGTTCAGTGCATTACCAGTGGTCAACTCTCCGGGAGGGTCTCTACAAGATGCTTGCCGGGAAGAACATCAATGAGCTCGCCCTGCGAATGGAGAAGCCCGGATATCATGAGGAAGTTGCTCAATGAGCATCCTCGAGTTGGAGCGGACAGCAGATAACGCCATCCTCGACCTCAAACCCGTCGCCATCCGTCATTCAGTGAACATACCAAAAAAAGAACAGCGTCCGGCGGTAAAGAAAATTCCGCTGGAATTGAGTAAAAGACCGATCAAGTTCTCGCTTGAGCCTGTATGGTACAACCGGCTTTTGTGGCGTTTGCGGGAAGACTCGCAGTTCCTCCGGTCTACCATTCAAGCTTCGTTTGTGTTGCTCTGCGTCTGGATCGGGATTGAATTCTATTTGTTCACGAAGTGGGGATTGTCAGGAGAAGTAGCGCACTACGTTGAGCGCCCGCCGGGAGCAGAGGGGTTTCTTCCCATCAGCGCGCTGATGAGCTTGAAGTACTGGATTGACACCGGGATAATCAACGGGATTCACCCGGCCTCGATGTTTATCCTTCTTGCCATTGTTGGTGTCAGCATCGTTCTCAAGAAATCTTTCTGCAGCTGGCTCTGCCCGATCGGCACGCTCAGTGAATCGCTCTGGATGCTTGGCCAGAAAATATTTCGGCGGAACCTGACGCTTCCCCGGTGGCTTGACTATCCGCTGCGAAGTCTGAAGTACCTCCTTTTGTTTTACTTCGTTTATGCCATCTCTACTATGACGGTCGAGGCGCTGCGTGTGTTCATCTACAGTCCCTACAATAAGGTAGCGGACATTAAG
>DASWHW010000174.1:0-7767 GCA_036397975.1 Bacteroidota bacterium | reverse complement strand
AGCAGCAAGTGGAGCGTTGAGCCGGTCTTTGCCCGCTTCGGTATTCCCGACAACCGCGTCATTGGTATTGATCTGGAAGAAGAAGATGGGCTGCTCGTTGCCAGACCGAAGACTCCCATTCCTATAAGCCATGGCAAAGTGGATTTCCTCCGCAAGTTCTTGAACAGTCCACCTGAAATCTGCGTAAGCGATTCGCCTCTAGATATTCCTCTGCTGCTTTTTGCAAAAAGCCTACGAGTTCTCGTCCATTCACGAGACCGTAGTACGGAGGAATTTTTCGCGCTGGGAAATATTCCCCGCGACCCAAGCTGGCACGTGATCGAAGAGCCGACGATCCTCGACAGCAGCGAACCGGATCGAAAGGCATCGAATGGCTGACACACAGGTTACTATCATAGGCGGTGGCGTCATCGGCCTCGCCATTGCGGCCGAGCTAGCGCGAGATCATTCGCCTCTTTTCGTTCTAGAGCGAAACGCGAAGTACGGACAGGAAACCTCCAGCCGTAACAGCGAGGTGATTCACGCCGGACTCTACTACGGCAAGGACTCACTCAAGACTCGCCTTTGCGTCGAGGGCAACCCGATGATCTACGAACTGTGTGAGGAGCATTCAATCCCCCATAAACGAATTACAAAAATAATTACCGCAGTGGATGAGGACGAGCTGCATGGACTGGAAGCTTTGTATCAGCGCGGGATTGAAAACGGCGTGAAGCTCACGATGCTTACCAAAGAGGAAGTACAGGCGATGGAGCCGAAAATTGCCACACACGGCGGTATTCTTTCTCCTACCTCCGGCATTATCAGCGCCCACGGATTGATGGACTATTACCATCATGCAGCCGTCGAGCATGGCGCGGTAATTCAGCTCCATTGCAATGTTGTCGGAATTCAAAAAAGAAATGATGGCTACGAAATCACGATCAAAGAGAACAATGACAGCTCGACCATCACGAGCGAGTGGGTTATCAACGCTGCCGGACTCGAATCCGATACCATCGCTTGTCTCGCCGGCATCGATATCAACAAAGCAAAGTACCGGATGCACTTTTGCAAGGGGAGTTACTTTGCACTCCCCGGGAAGTACAACAACGTCGTACAGCGGCTTGTTTATCCCATGCCGACAAAGCACTCGCTCGGCGTACACGCACTCCCCGATCTTACGGGCCGCCTCAAGTTTGGTCCGGACGTTGAGTATCTCAAGGAGCGCAAGCAGGACTATTCGGTCGATGAATCAAAGCGGCATGCATTTGCCGAATCCGTCCGCCGGATACTCCCCTTCATCACGGACGATGACCTTTCACCTGACATGAGCGGGATACGGCCAAAACTCCAGGCGATAGGTGAACCCATGCGGGATTTTGTCATTGCGCATGAAAAAGGTCGGGGACTTCCCGGCTTCATCAATTCGATAGGCATCGAATCTCCCGGCTTGACCGCATCGCCCGCGATTGCAAAATACGTACGGGAGATGATGCTGTAACTCGGAGAGTCATCTATGTCGCTTGCCATCCGCAAACTTCACCGCCTCGCCGGCACCATCTTAATCCTTCCGATGCTCGGGTGGATTGTCACCGGCCTCGTTTTCTTTATTAAGCCGGGTTACTCAGACGCGTATGATACTCTTGTCCCGAAGACTTATGAACTTGATCAGCATGTTTCGTTCACTCCGCTATCAGGATGGAAGGAGTTTCGGTACGTCACGACTATCCTGGGTGATCACATCATTGCGAGAACGAATGATGGTTGGAGACACTTCGATCCCGTCACCCTGCAGGAAAGATCTTTTCCCTCCAAAGATGATCTGCATCGATTGCTGACAGATGCATTCGCCTCGAACCCGGAACGCTACGGAAATATATCCAGCATTGCCGGAGATACGGTCTTCGCGGATACCGGCGTCGAGATCATTGTTGATTGGAGTCGGCTTTCCTTTCAGCAGCGCGGACCTGACACGGATCGCATTGACTTCCTATACAGAATTCACTACCTGCAATGGACAAATAACAAGTCCCTTGATAGAGTTCTGGGATTGATGGGACTCGCTCTGTTGGGAATTTTGACTCTGCTTGGCATTCGACTCGTGATCAAAAGTAGTTGAGGCTACTACCAAGTTAAATCCGAAGTTTGAAGGAAGGAAAACTGATTGTGCCTGTCTCTCCGCCTGGCTTTGAAACAGCATATAGCATCGTCACAGTCGCAACCTTATTCACCTCCGCTTATTTTCTCCTGCAGATAATCAAGCCAGAGGGTTTGGCGGATATCGCCCTCACCGGCTTTTGCCTCATCACTGCTCAGATCGTGGTGATAGGGTATTTTCTCTCATATTTTCAGCGGCTTGCTGCAATAGATTCGTGGGCTCTGGCAGGACTTGCTGCTGCATGTTTGAGTGCAATAGTTGCCGCCCTGATTCTCAAACGCCCTCCTCTCCGACCGACATTTCGTATCGGAGGCATGAAGACATCATTCTTCAAGCATACGTCCCGATTCGAGCGGCTTATTCTGTTCCCTCTGATGCTGACGGTTCTTGTGATTGGAGCGATTCATTTGGTGTTCATTGTTTCCACAGCGCCCGGCAACTGGGACAGCATGACCTATCACCTCGCGAGAGTTGCGTATTACATTCAACACAACAGTCTTGCTTCATTCGATGCGAATTACTGGGCGCAGACAGTTCACCCGAAGAACTCCACAATCCTTCTCCTTCTTTCATATCTCGTTTCAGGAAAAAATGAGAACCTGACGCAGCTTGTCCAGTTCATTGCCTATTGGATCGCGGTGCTCAGTGTCTATGGCATTTCCAGAAAAACAGGAAACAGCCGATCACGCAGCATGTTCGCCGCGATGGTGAGCGCCTTGCTGATCGACTGGCTGATGGAAGCTCCGACAACTCAGAACGACATGATTCTGACTGCCTATTTCGGTTCAGCTCTATTCTTTTTGTTCGCATTCAAAGAAGAGTACAAATCAAAATATCTTGTCCTCTCCTCCGTTAGTATCGGACTTGCCATCGGGACAAAATCCGCTGCCTTGCTTCCCCTGGTATCGGTTTTGGCTGTGGCTGCACATATTTTTTGGACGATGATATCCACAAACCGGATGCGATCTGTTCTTTTATGGGGAGTATCGCTCATCGCAACGATAATTGTATTTGCTTTGCCAGCGGGATACGTCGAGAATTATCTTGATTTCGGAAATCCGATTGCGCCGGAACAGGTGAGGAAGGATCATTCGTTTGAGGGAAAGACGATAGAATATATAGCGCATCATGGAACGAAGAACATGATCCGCTACGGGCTTGATTTCCTTTCGCTGGATGGGATTCCGCAGGGAAGGCTGGTCAACGATCTTCAGGTGTGGTTGAGAGATATCCCGAAACGGATCATACACAAATTCGATGTCTCACTCTCGACGGATGAAGAAACCCGCTCCCCATTCGAACTCTATCGGTTGCCATCTTCAAACGAGGACACTGCATATTGGGGTATTCTTGGATTCGGTCTGGTATGGCCGGTGGTGTTCCTCTCATTGCTCGGGTTTTCAAGGTCCGAGAATGCGAGAATCCTTGCTGCGGCCGCGATCCTGTTTTTCGTAGTACAATCATTTGCTGGACCATATGATCCGTGGCGCGGTCGTTATTTCATAGTGTGTGCGATTTTCGCTGTCCCGCTTGTTGGGCCTTTGGTGGACTCAAGTAGTACGTTCCTGCGCGGATATGTCTTCGTGATTTCCCTTCTGGGCTGTTCCTCCGCTTTCTCCGCTGTTCTCTTCAAAGCAAACACGCCTCTGCTCACGAAGATCGATGAGACCGAGTATACACTCTCAACGTTCGCGTTGACCAGAGAAGAACAGCTTACCAGGAATAGGATTCTCTATACGAAGCCCATCATTGAGTTTGAAAAACAAGTACAGGCTGATGCAACCGTGGCAGTGTTTCTGCGGGAGAATTCGTATGAGTATCCTTTGTTTGGAAGACATCTCACCAGAAGAATTATCCCCATCAACTCCTTCCTGTTGGGAAACCTGCCAGTCCCCGCAGAAGCTCAATACCTTCTCTATGACAGGACTTATCCCGATTCACTCCGAACCGATTCTTTTCTTGGGGAGGATTGGTATTTGCGGAAGATTAAGGAATAGATCACCTCGGAAAAGTTTGTATATTGAATGATCAAACTTTAGGAATTCTTCCCGTGATTACTCCTTTTCGCCTAATATTCATGGAATGAGGAAACAAAATGAAAACTCCGTTCAGCATCCTCAACATCATCATGATGCTTGCGTTTTTGTTCTCTGTTGCGGTGCAGTATAATGACCCCGACCCCATCCAGTGGATGGCAATCTACGGAGCGGCGGCAGCGGCCTGCATTCTCCAACTCCGCGGAAAACTCAATTGGAAGTTCTCTGCAACTGTTGGTGCGGCTGCGCTTCTCTTTGCGCTGTTTATCCTACCGGGAGTGCTGTCTCGACCATTTCCCACAACGATGGTCGATTCTTTCCATATGACGGGTGTCGCTGACGAGGAGGCACGAGAGTTGGGAGGACTATTAATTATCCTCACATGGATGATTGTTTTGACGATTCACCTGCGACGGAAGGAGAAACCCGCTGAAGGCTGACCACATAAACGCATAATGGATTTCGGGGAAAAATTTGTATGTTTACCGCATCCAAGAATCCTCCTCATCCGACAGCATGCGGCCAAGAAACCATCTCGCAATACTCATTCTTTGTTTTCTCGTCTTCTTATCATCTAACGGCAAGGCCCAGGATTCTATAGCGGTCCTACAATACTTTCCGGAGAAGAAAGTCTTTCCACTTCTCCACGCAGATGGACTGGCTCATCAGTTTTCAATTTCCCGAGTTACCGATAACAACAACTGGATTGCTGCTATCGGCAGCTCGATTCCGATTCTTCAACTGAACCTCCACTGGGCAACAATCCAGGGAAGCGCCGCGGTGACAACCTTCAACAGAATAATCAAAACTCCCGGACATATAACAGTTCACACGATTGACTATAAAGTCGACATCCCCGTCGATATTCGCTTTGAGGATATTGTTCTGCAGGTTGGCATTGGCCACATCAGTTGTCACTTTGCAGATGATGCCATTGAACTTCTCGGCCTGCGTTCTATCCAACACGTGAATGATTACTTCCGGATCGTCGGTGCGTATGATGTTGCAGCTATCGGTGGACGTTTTTACGCCGGTTTCAACTATAGTTACGGCACGCAGCCTATTCAACATAGGCCCTGGCTGTTGCAAATCGGGACGGACTTCGGCAATCTTCAGTTGACAAGCGATGTGTCCGCCTACGGAGCAATCGATCTGAAGGTCCGGCAAGAGGCGCAGTGGGGAAGCACGCGTAGTTTTCAGATAGGGTTCATTCTCTTTCCGCGGGGTCGGTTCGATTTGCGGATCGCCTATACGTTACGTATGGGACACGAAGAGCGAGGTCAATTTTATCTGAATCGGGAAACGCTGAACCTCATTTCCGCCTTCATCGATTTCTGAATCAAGAAATGAAACGAACCATTATCATACTACTACTCTTTTCCTTTTCCAAAGGATACGCGAGCGACTCGTTGCTGGTGACGGATGGATTCCATCTGAAACCTGAGTTCACCGGACGGAAGATTGCCGCAACATCGGCAATCGGCGGACTACTTGTGACATCGCTACTCTGGTCGTACGACACCTGGTGGAGAGACTCAGGACGGGAGTTTAATTTCATCACAGAAAATTGGCTGAACGGTCAGCTTCGCGGTATCGACAAGGTAGGCCACTTCTACACATCGTATTTTTATTATCACTTATTCAGAAACATTATGCTGTGGGGTGGTTATAATCAAACCGCGGCGGAGTGGTGGGCGTTTGGCGGCGCTGCATTCTTTGCCCTCGCGGTGGAAGTCGGCGACGGCATCACGCCGCAATACGGTTTTGACTATCAGGATCTGGTGTTTAACTTCAGCGGCATCGGATACGGAATTCTTCAGAGCAAAGTCCCATTTTTGAAGAACTTCAATTTCAAGTGGAGCTACATTCCTGACGGCGGATACAGGTTTCCGCTGCGGTTTACTGACAACTATGACGCGCACACGTATTGGCTCACGTGCAACGTCAATAACCTTTTGCCGGAATCCATTGAGCCGTTTTGGCCAGACTTCATTAACGTCGCGGTCGGCATGGGAGTTGACAACCACGCGACCAAGCGGGAGTTCGTCATTGGACTCGATCTGAACCTTGAATCATTATTCCGAACCGACAATGAAGACTGGCTGCTAGTTGAGCGGACGGTGAATATGTTCCATTTTCCAGCGCCGGCAATTAAATTCACCGAAGACAAAGAACCGCGATACTATTTGTTTCATCGTAACTGACTCCACCCACAACGGAGAATATTCACATGACAAACCTACTTGTTATCATTGCATTCGCGACCACCCTGCTTCTCACCAATTGTCACTCATCGGGACGAGATACTGAACAAATGAAGAAAGAAACACCAATGCCTCCCCCGTGTAAATCGGGATTCAAGCTAAACCTTGCGCTTGGGATTGAATCGGGCATTGGCTCGCTGCAATGGTGTACTGTCCCGGAGGCAACGAGCTACGTAGTTGAGCAGGCAACGGGAGATGACTTTGCTGAATTGGAAGAAATGTTCAGCGGATACACCTGGTTGTATAAACTGGGAGACCCGAAGCAGCACACTGAGAAACGTTATTATAGGGTGCGGGCCGTGAAAGACGAAGAAACACTTGCGATCAGTAATACGATCAGTTATCCATGATCGGCGTTCTGATCATACTGTGGTGGTTTGTACGAACGGCAATGTACTGGTACACGTTCCGGTTCAGAAAAATTACGGCAACGCTCATGACATGCTTGATCATCGCCGGGGCGCCAGTAGCGCTTCTCATCCTCTTCATTCTTATTCTCCCGTTGACAGTACCGGAAATATTTCTTGTCCCCGCTTCCATCGGACTCGCAATCTATCTCATGATGCACTACACCCGAGTCTCAATCCTTCCGGATGGTCTTATCATCCCTCTGGGAGTTGAGCTGATTTCGTATGCAGTTCTCTGGAACGGTTGGAAGATCTTGTAGCTAATTTGGAGAAAGAGCTCCGACAACAAATGTTGTTGCAAGCAGTGGATCATCCTCTTTGTTCGGGCCTCCAAACGGATTGCTGAAGCTTCCGTCATCCCGCTGTCGCTCCGTACACAGTTTGATCATCTCCTCCCGCCACTCTCCCTCCCACTGAAGTGTCCGATACACTTCCGCCCGCGCTGAAAGATGATAGAAGAACAGGCCTTTCCGCCATTGACCCAGATCGTCGGCAGGGATGCCCTCGGGATACTCCAGTCGAAGATGAGCCTTCAGCCAGGAGATTGCATCCTGTACTTCTTTTTCACTCTGAGAATTGCCGGCAGCCAGAAGTGCAAGCAGGCCATCGCATGTGGTGGTTGCGTAACTCCTGAAGACAAGTACGGAATCCTCTTCGTAGCCGGCCTTGTTTGCGTTAAGAACGACGGAAGAAAAATGGAAACCGCCATCATATCTTGAGGCGGGAAGCTTCGATCGTTCAGGTTGTTTTTGCGTGAGATGAAGGAATGCTTTCGCTTTCGTAAACGATGATTCGTCAGTGTATCCAGCTTCGTGCAGCGCCTGCAAAACACGTCGCGTGTGCGAGATATCCACATGGCCGACAATCCCTCGTTTCAGATTAAGTTCTCCGAAGCCCCAACTTCCATAGGCAGGATTTTC